>DHAA01000031.1:42315-83685 GCA_002397275.1 Thermacetogenium sp. UBA4966
ATGCCGTTACCCGGAACTCCATAATAGTCGCTTCGCTGGAATCCATCCGGCTACTGTCCCTGAAAGCAATGCTTTGCCAGTTTCATCCTTCTGATGGCGCCCCCGCATTGTGGGTGCATGGGCGTCTACCTTGAAAACAAAATTACTCAGCGCAACAGCCCGCTGGATTCTAGTAAAGCGAAGGGAGAGGTTATGTGATGACGGTAATATTCTCGGAGGAGGCCACAGCTGTATTGGACGCCTTGCTTTTCGTTGCTTCGGATCCGGTATCTCCTGAAACGCTGGCCCGCCTCACAGGCTATTCCGCAGAAGATATAGAAGAGCTCGTCCTCAAACTGGAGAAAATATATAATCAGCCGGGCCATGGTTTGCAGCTGGTCAAGGTTGCAGGCGGCTATCAACTTGTAACCCGGCCTGAGTATTCTTATTATATAGAGAAACTGCTGCAGGAAAGAGCGAAAGAGCCTTCTCTCTCCAGAGCGGCGCTGGAAACCCTGAGCATCATCGCCTACTACCAGCCTGTAACCAGAGCTAAAATTGAAGCTATCCGCGGTGTGCGTGTGGATCACATTCTGATCAACTTGCTCGAACGCGGCCTGATCAAAGAAAAAGGCCGGGGCGCCGGTCCCGGCAGACCGATACTGTACGCCTCAACGTCAAAGTTTTTGGAGTTTTTCGGGCTTAACGATCTGAGCGACCTGCCTCCCCTGCCCGAACTGGAAAACCGCGGGAATACAGGGGAAAAATAAGTATATTTTTCCTGTTGGGCGTAAACCTTAATAGCATCAAGTGCTTATAACTGCCGCGTCTGTGAGGTGTTCGAGGTTGCGCCAGGCAGATTTTATAACAGTGATTGCTGCAATTGTCCTGGTAGCGGGGATTTTGCTGGCCTTAATGCCTGTGGAGATCCGTTTTTTTTATAGATGGGGGATGGATGAACACTCGCTCGTATTGAGGTTTCAGTTCTTTTGGGGAAGGGTTGGTTTCGGGACTAAATTTTTTTTGGGGAAAAATAAGATTAAGGAAAAATCCCGTTTGGCAATGCCGTTTCGTTTGGATAGGAAGGAAGCGGGCCGGCAATCGAAATCACTGCAAGATTTTTTTAAAGCTTATTCCCGTTATCAAAAACTGCTGCGCTGCTGCAGGGAATTCGCGGCCAGGAGTGTTTGCCGCAGTTTTAATTGGGAAACAGAATTAGGATTTATCGATTACGGCTTAACGGGAATGGCAACCGGACTATTGTGGGCGGGAAAGGGAGCGGTCGTCAGTTATTTATCCAGATTTATAAAAATGGATTCTCAGCGTATGCGGATATCTGTTACCCCTCTTTTTGGCAGACAACATTGGGAGAGTTGCCTTAACTGCATATTCAGCACGCGTTTAGGTCATATTATAATCGTATTCAGTTTTTATTTAATCTGGCTGCTCAAAGATGTCTGGGACAAGAAAAGAAGAGGTGACGGTAGATGGCGGAACATCCTATTGAAAATTTGATGAAAACTGCTATGGAAAACATCAAGGATATGATTGATGTCAACACAATTGTCGGTGATCCCGTAGAGACCCCGGACGGCAGTGTAATTATGCCTGTCTCACGTGTTTCTTGCGGATTCGCGGCAGGAGGAGCCGACTATCAGACTAACGGCGACAGCCGAACTGAGGAAAACTCTCTGCCTTTCGGCGGGGGAAGCGGAGGAGGGGTCTCGGTACGGCCTGTTGGTTTCCTGGTTGTGGGGCAGAATACTGTGCGGCTGCTGCCTGTTGACGGAAACCCTGTCGCGGAACGTCTTATCGATATCGCTCCCGATCTCTTGGAAAGGCTGCAGTCCATGATGCAGCAGAAGCGCAGTGATGCTTCTTGCCCGGAAAGCCCGCTGGTTTAACAGATAATCTGTATTTCATTGCCCTTCCCTATCCGGGAGGGTTATTTTTTTAAATAAAAGTGAAATCCGAAAATTAATAAAGAATATCGGGGATGCAAGCAGGAGTTTTTATCTCCCATGAAGAATCATAGTTTTTCGGGAGTGAACCGGTTTGTGCTTGATTTGCAGAAGAATATTTAATCGAACCAGCCTATTGCTTTTCTTTGTTCTATGTCTAACCCTCTTTTTTCAAACCAGGGCAGAGGCTGCGGAGAATGTCGATATCTCCGCAAAAGCCGCCATTTTAATTGATGAGAGTTCAGGCCGGGTAGTTTTTGCGCGAAACGAACGCCAAAGGCTGCCCCAGGCAAGCCTGACCAAAATAATGACTGCCCTCCTGGTTATTGAGCATGGGGATTTGGATGAAAAGGTTGAGATCAGTGAATATGCCGCGGAAACCGGGGAGAGTTCTATTTGGTTGGAGAAGGGGGAGGTATTGAGCAGGAATGAACTGCTCTACGCCTTGATGCTGAATTCCGCCAATGATGCCGCCGTGGCTCTGGCGGAAAGTGTTGCCGGAAGCGAAGAGCTTTTTGTTTCGCAGATGAACAGGCGTGTGCGGACGCTTCATTTGGGCGATACCCATTTTGCCAACCCTCATGGTTTAGACGCAGAGGGTCACTACAGCAGCGCTTATGATCTGGCATCTCTTGCCAGGGAAGGGCTGAAAAACCCTCTGTTTAGGAAAGTGGTCACCACCAAGCAGATGGATATCCCCTGGTCGGATCACCCCTGGAACCGCAGTCTGGGCAACAGAAACCAACTGATTACCAGGTATCAGGGGGCGAGGGGTGTCAAAACAGGCTATACGAACAAGGCCGGCAGTTGTCTGGTGGGAGCGGCACAGCGCGGGGAGCTGAAGCTGATCTCGGTTGTCTTGAATTCTTGTGATATCTACAGTGATACCGAGAAACTGCTGGATTACGGTTTCGATAATTGTGAGACCGTTGTTTTGGCGGAAAAAAACGGGGTTAAGCGCGTCCAGGTAAAAAAGGGGAACAGCGAATTTGTGCCCGTCAGGTTAGAAAGGGAGGCCACAGTCGCTGTGCTTCCCGGAGAAAAAGAGAAGCTTTCTTTTCAATGTGAGTTAAATGAAAATATTGAGGCGCCGGTTAAAAAAGGAACGGTCCTGGGTGTAGGAAGGGTTCTCCTCAATGGGAAAGAGATAGACAGGATCGATTACCTGGCCCAGGAAGATGTACAAAAGAAACCGCCCTTGTGGATAGCTGTTTTCAACTGGATTAAATCACTGTTTTCATAAAATCCTCAGAGATGCGCGGCCGTTACATTGTTGGTCTATTTGTTTTCCCTCCTACATAAAGGTGAAAAAGGAATCAAATGGAGGGAGGACAAAATGCTCAATCTGATTTGGCTTTTTTTAATTCTCACCGGTATTGTGGTCGCTGCTTTCAACGGCAGGATCGATCTGGTGACCGAGACTTTTTTCAGCGGCGCCAATGAAGGGGTCAAGGTTTGTTTGGATTTAATCGGGTTGATGACGCTCTGGCTGGGGATGCTGGAGGTTGCGCGGCAAGCCGGATTGATTCGAATTTTGGCGCGCCTTCTGCGGCCTTTCACCGTTTTGTTTTTTCCAGGGGTACCCTCCGATCATCCTGCTCTGGGAGCCATTATCATGAATATCAGCGCCAATATCCTGGGGTTAGGGAATGCGGCGACACCGTTCGGCCTGAAAGCAATGGAAGAACTGCAGAAACTCAATCCTCGCCCGGACACGGCCACAGATGCTATGTGTACGTTTTTGGCTGCTAATACCTCCTGTATCGTACTTGTCCCCGCAACTATTGTTGGGGTACGCGTTGCCGCAGGCTCGGCCAATGCCGCGGAGATTGTGGGGCCAACCTTATTTGCTACAGGACTTACCATGGTCGTGACTCTTCTGGCTGATTTTTGCTGGCGCAACTTCTTCCGCGTCCGGCGAAGGAGCGCGGGAAGATGATCGCGCAGGTTTTAGGCGAGGTTTCACGCTGGGCGATACCTTTCTTGTTCGTCTTATTTCTGGTCGCGGGCTGGTGTCGCCGCGTTCCTGTTTATGAAGCCTTTATTCAGGGCGCGGCGGAGGGGTTTCAAATCGCTGTCCGCATTATACCATACCTGGTGGCTATGTTTGTGGCCATCAAGATATTTCGTGTTTCAGGCGCTATGGATATCTTTGCGCGGATCTGCGCCCCTCTTTTGGGCCTGATCGGCGCTCCCCCTGAAGTGCTTCCTCTGGCGGTGATGAGACCCCTTTCAGGGAGCAGCGCTTTGGGCCTGGCCACAGAGTTAATACATACTCATGGCCCGGATACATTTATAGGCAGGCTGGCCTCGATTATGCAGGGCACTACCGATACCACGTTTTTTGTTTTAACGGTATACTTCGGTTCCGTAGGCATCAGGCGCTTTCGCCATGCCGTACCCCTGGGCCTGATGGCGGATCTGACCGGGCTGTTTGCTTCTCTGTTTATCTGCCATCTTCTCTTTTAGCCGGACCGAGTCTGAATATCAAAACCTGCTTCAAATAGAAAATATTAAAAGGCAGGGATGATATTGGGCAGGAGAATGGCGAATTCAGTCGAATTACAGAGATTAGAAAGAGGAGAAGGATCAGGGGGGGGTAAAAAATGAATATTGCTGTCGTTGGCGCTGGAAGAGGGGGCCGTTCCATCCTGGCGGCGATTTGCGGTTTACCTGATGTTAAAGTCGTGGGGATTTCGGATCTCGATGAAAACGCTCCCGGGATAGTGTTGGCCCGGGAATTGGGTGTAAAAACCTTTGCCGATTGTCTGGATATGCTGAGAGCCGGGAAACCTGATATCATCATTGAGGCGACAGGCGTACCAAAGGTGCAGAAGATGCTGCATGAGAATAAGCCGGAAAAAACGACGATTATCGATGCTTCAGCGGCATTATTGATGATGATCATGGTAGAATCTAAAGAGGGGATGATTAAGGAACTGCGCGCCCAGGCTCAGCAGTTGGCCGCCATGTCGGATGATCTGAACAGGAATGTACAGCAGATTGCAGAGTCTGCGAAAGAGCTGGCAGGAGGAGCGGAAAGCCTGGCAGCGCAAGGAAAGACCCTTGGCGAGGTTGCGGATACTGCCAAAAACCATGTGATGGCTACAGGCGAGGTGCTTAGTTTTATCAAGAAAGTCGCTACCCAAACCAAACTGCTCGGTCTTAATGCAGCGATAGAGGCTGCCCGTGCAGGGGACCACGGGCGCGGCTTTGCCGTTGTTGCCGATGAGGTGAGAAAGCTGGCGGAGGATAGCGCTGTATCCGCCGAACAGATCGGCTCAATTTTAACGAATATAGAAAAATCTGTAGGGGAAATTAGTCTTGGCGTCGGTGAAACCGCCGGGGTCAGCGCCGGACAAGCCGCCGCCACGGAACAGGTTGCCGAGACCATTACTCAATTGGGGAGCTTGGCCGGAGAACTGGAGAATGTTGCTCATAATTTAGCCAGTCTATCCTGAGAGGTGAAATAGAATTACTGTTGAGCGTCTGCAAAAGGCACTGGCTCGGGCAGGTATAGGGTCACGCCGTTTTTGTGAGGATCTGATCCGCAAAGGAGCGGTTCAGGTCAATGGCAAAATTGCGGAATTGGGAATGAAAGTGAATCCGGTCAGTGATCAGATATTAATTGATGGGAAAACTATAACATTCCCCAGAAAATACACCTATGTGCTTCTATATAAACCTAAAGGATGTCTGTCAACGGTCAAGGACCCGCAGGGGAGGCCTAAGGTTACGGACCTTGTGCCGCTTTCAGGGGTTCGTTTGTTTCCTGTCGGAAGATTGGATTATCAAACCGGCGGGCTGCTGTTGCTGACCGATGATGGAGAACTCACATACCTGTTGACACATCCAAAATATGGAGTTTGGAAAACCTATCATGCCGTTGTGCAGGGGAGGCCGTCCCCTCAAGCCTTAAAGCAGATGAGGGAAGGGCTGCCTCTTGGGGATGGCAGAACTTCACCGGCTAAGGTGCGTTTTCTGGGAATGTCTTCTCCAGGCGCCGGGCTGCTGGAGATCAGCCTGCGAGAGGGTAGAAAGCGACAGGTACGCAGGATGTGCGACCGGGTTGGGCATCCTGTGCTTGACCTGGAGAGAAAGAGTTTGGCTTTTCTAAATCTTAAGGGGCTGAGCACGGGCGAATACAGGTTTCTCACGCCGAATGAAGTACACAGGTTAAAGAGAATAGCTGAAAGGGAGGAAAGCCCAACTCGGCAGAGAACATAAAGATATACAATCGATCATCGACAAGGGGGATTCTGGATGCGATACAAAAAACACTATGCGCTATTGTCCTTTTTATTGATACTATCGGCTGCTCTCCTGTTCGGCGGCTGCCGGCAGCAAAACTCGGGCAATCCCGAGAAGGAAACGGAAATTGCAGTGACAGACGATTCGGGCGTGGAAGTGCGGCTGGATAAATATCCTGAGCGGATCATTTCTCTTACACCCAGCAACACCGAGATCCTGTTTGCACTGGGCCTCGGTGAGCGGGTGGTAGGGGTCACCACCTACTGCGATTATCCGGAGGAAGCTAAACAGAAGAAGCGTATCGGCGATCTGCAGGGGAATGTGGAAGAGATCGTTGCGCTGAAGCCTGATCTGATCGTAGCCAAGTCAGTGCTCAATGATGATGTGGTGAGCAAACTGCGCAAGCTCGATGTCCCTGTTCTCTGTGTCGACCCGGAAAGCATCGACGGGGTTTACAGAGCGATTGAATTGATCGCCAAATTAACCGGGACCAGCGATAATGGGGATAAGATAATTAACGGTATGAAAGAGAAAATTGCCGCGGTAGAGAAAAAGGTTGCCGGTATCACTCAGGAAAAACGCCTCAAGGTCTTTGTTGAAGTGGGATATGAACCGCTCTATACCGCCGGCGATAAGACCTATGTGGATGAACTGGTGTCCCTGGCCGGCGGAATCAACATTGCCAAGAACATCGAGGGGTACCAGATGTACAGCCTGGAAGATGTGGTCAAGAGCAACCCTGATGTGATTTTAGCGGCAGACAATTATTATATTGATATTGATAAAGAAATCAAAAAGCGCGCCGGGTGGGATGCTATCGAGGCTGTGCAAAAGGGAAATCTAATCTCAGATTTTGACACCAACTTGGTGAACAGACCGGGGCCCCGTTCTGCCGAAGCTGTGGAATTAATAGCAGAAGCCCTTTACCCCGATCTTTTTTAAAACCGGATATAAAAAGGATGAAGGTAATGCATCACAGCAGTATTCACTCTCGTAATTATTTGGGTGTTTCTATCATGCTTCTGGTTCTGCTCATTATCTCTGTGCTTTTTGGCGTCAGCCTGGGCAGTGCCACAACATCACCGCTCATTGCCATGAGGGTGCTGTTATCTCACCTTCCAGGATTGTCATCATGGTTTTCCGCCCCGGATATAGCCACCGACATGATCATCTGCAGGATTCGTCTGCCGCGGGTCATACTCGCTCTCTTTGTCGGCTCTGCCCTTGCTGTGGCGGGAGCTTCTCTGCAGGGATTGCTGCGCAATCCCCTGGCCGAACCGTACACCATCGGTGTGGCTTCAGGCGCCGCGGTCGGCGCGGCCGTAGTGATCATCTTTGCGGGAGGCGGCCTCCTGGGAGCTGTCAGTCTTCCCGTCGCCGCATTTCTGGGGGCGCTGTTGACAGGTGTTTTGGTTTACCGTTTGGCCGTGGTCAACGGCCATCTGGCAATGGAAACGCTTATTCTGGCAGGGGTGGTGATGAGTTCCTTTATGTCGGCTATTGTCTCCTATTTGCTTACGGTTGCCGGGCATAACCTGCAGCAGGTTATTTACTGGCTGATGGGCAGCCTGAGCCTTAGGGGGAGCGACCATTTGATCTATACGCTGCCCCTCATATTATTAGGAGTGATTTTACTGTGTTTCTTCGGGCGTGACTTAAACATCCTTTCCTTTGGCGAGGAGGCTGCAGGCCAATTGGGTGTGCCTGTGGAAAGGGTGAAGCAGTTAATTCTGCTGCTGGCCACTCTGCTGACCGGTATCGCCGTATCTCTGGCGGGGACAATTGGCTTTGTAGGCCTGATTGTCCCTCACCTGGTGCGCCTGCTGCTCGGCCCGGATCATCGGGTTCTGCTGCCTGTTTCAGCGGTAAGCGGGGGGATATTTTTAATATGGGCGGACATCGCGGCGCGTGTTGCCGTGGCGCCGGTTGAACTGCCTGTTGGCGTTGTCACGGCATTTTTAGGCGCCCCTTTTTTCATGTATCTATTGCGTACCCGTAAGAGCAGGGGCTACTTTTGATGTGGGAAGGGATTGGCTGATATCATGAGCGACAGCTTGGTCTTTAAAGTACATGGCGTGCAATGCAGCTACGGCTCTCACCAGGCGCTGAAAGGTGTAAACCTGAACATCGCTCCCGGTAGTTTCCTGGGTATTGTGGGTCCTAATGCCGCGGGTAAATCCACTCTTTTGAAAACCATTGCCGCAACCCTAAAACCAACGTTAGGCGTCGTTTTTTTTCATGGGGAGGACCTAAACAAGATCTCGAGGCTTGATCTCGCCAGACAATTAGCGGTAGTGCCTCAGGAAACAGAGGTGCATTTTCCCTTTACCGTTTTGGAGGTCGTGACCATGGGCAGGCATCCCCATCTGAAGAGATTTGAACGGGAAAGTGAAAAAGATTTCGAAATTGTGCGAAAGGCTATGGAGTCAGCCGACTGCTGGCGCCTCAGAGAGCGCAATATCTTGGAACTGAGCGGAGGAGAGCGGCAGAGAGTTATTCTAGCCAAGGCTCTGGCGCAGGAACCGCAGATTATCCTGTTGGATGAGCCGGTAGCCCATCTTGATTTGAGCGCTCAATTGGAGGTGCTTAATCTCTTGCAGGAGATGAACAGCAGTCAAGGGGTGACCGTGATCGCGATCCTGCACGATCTTAATCTGGCAGCTCAATTCAGCAAACAGCTGATCATGCTGCACCAAGGAAAGATCTTTAAGGCGGGGCGCCCGCAAGATGTGCTGACTGCCGAGAATATAAAAGAGGTGTACAATACTGATGTAATGGTGATTAGGCACCCGTTAACCGGCGTGCCCCAGATAGTGATTCTGCCTTCTGTAGACAAGCGCGGGGCAAATCCATCATTCCTGCGGGTTCATCTGATTTGCGGGGGAGGGGCCGGCGGCGCTCTGATGGGCCAGCTTATGAGGATAGGGTGCCATGTTTCAGTTGGCGTCGTTAATATTCAGGATACCGATTGGGAGGTAGCTCGCGCCTTGGGGATAGATCTGGTCGAAGAGAAACCGTTTTCAGCGATCAGCGCCGCAAGCTACAAGGCTAATTTGCAGCTTGCCCGGGATGCGGATGCGGTGTTTCTGCTGGATACCCCTTTTGGATGGGGGAATATTCTTAATGCACAGGTTCTGGAGCCGCTGCTTGCTTCTGGAAAAGCTTGTTACATTGTTGACCCCAATCATTTGGCGGACCGAGATTACACTGGGGGAGAGGCGGTCCGTACTCTTTCAGGGCTGCGGGAGCAGGGGCTTTACCCGCTCCCCGATCAGCCGGCTGTATTAAAGATAGTAGATGACATAAGAAAGGAGAAAGAAGGACAATGCCGAGACCGCGCTTAGAAATGGGACTTGTACAGGTTTATACGGGGAACAGCAAAGGGAAGACAACCGCTGCCTTGGGGCAATGTTTGCGGGCGGTCGGACATGGTTTTTATGTTTGTTTTATTCAATTCTTGAAGGGAGGGGCATATACCGGGGAATTGTACAGTACGCAGAGGCTGTACCCGAATTTCCAGTTTCGCCAGTACGGGGTTACCTGCCCTTACAGCGCCTTGATCAGGCAGGGAGAAGAGAAATGCCGCGGCTGCGGCGACTGTTTCCCCTCCAAGGACAAGGACAACAGCGAACATGAAAGAATGACGCGCATTGCCTTCCAGGCGGCGGAGAAGGCAGTTTGTTCAGGCGAATATGACCTCGTTGTCTTGGATGAAATCAATCAGGCGATCCATGTTGGGTTTCTGACTGTAGAGGAAGTTCTGGATTTACTGGATAAAAAACCGCCTCTTGTTGAGGTTATTCTGACCGGACGCAACGCTCGTGAGGCGATCATGGAGAGAGCCGACCTGGTTACGGAAATGGTCCTCAGGAAACACCCTTATCAGAAGGGTATCGCCAGCAGGCGCGGGGTTGAATATTAATTTGTTCCAGTAGGAATTTTGTGGGGCTATGACGAATTGAGGCGTTATGTAGAATAAGGAGATGGGAGGAGGAGATATTTTTGATAAACGATGCACATACTGAGAAACTGCGACTGAAAGTCCGTTTCGACTGCCGCGGCGAAGGAAAACAGGGAGGCCTTTTCTCCAGAGGGAGGGAAGGGGAAGAGATGGCCGAGGAAGCCCGCGAACAAAAAGCGATCTTGCTGCGCAATATCCCCATCCAGGGTGTGCGGATTGACGAGGTCAACACCAACAGCGAGGTCTATGTGGTCAATGACGAGGCAAACGGCCGTGAAATCGCCTATGCGCCTGTAGAATTTATTTTGGAAGCGGACACTATTGAGGAGGTAATCCCCTTTTTGCTCCGTGATGAATTTCGCAAGGTAGAGGTATTGTCTCCGGAGGAAATATTACTGGAAAAGTACCAGGTGGAACGCATTATTTATAGGATTAACGAGGAACTGCGTTCCTATCGTCTTTACCTGGAAAAGCAATTGAGCAGATAAGTTTTCCTGGCTTGCATAAAAATGCCCTAAACTGCGTAAAAGAAGGTTAGAAGGAATAATGCAGGAGGGACGCGAGATGGGAAGAGAGTTTTTTAAACGCTTGGAACGCTGGGAAAAAAGGCTGCAGGTATTTGTTGTCATTCTTTTTTCTCTGCTGGTTATTTTACAGCCGTTCATGTCCAGGGATCCCCTCCGGTTTTACATGAGTTTTGCTGAAAAAATGGAGGGTGTTCCTTTGTCCGGACATTTTTCCGCGGTTAACAACCAGGACCGGGGAAGGGTCGGATATGTTAAGATTGAGATGCAAAACTATTTTATCCTGCCGCGGGCGGTTGTATCAGTCAATGGTGAGGATGCCGCCGCTTTTGAGGAACGGGATGTTCTGCTTACTGTAGAGGCGGGGGATGAGATCGTCATCGATGGAACGGCTTATCCCTACCCTATAACATTCCAGGTAAGTTCGGTTTCCGAGGGAGTGTGCTGGCCGCCGGTTAATTACCAGGTGTCAACCGATAGTTCCCGAGTCAGTTTAGGAAAGGTTAAATTTGAATAGACTACCATGAAGCTTCGCTTCATCATTAAATGGATGAAAGTAGCAGAGCATTGCTTTCTGGGTAGGTTAAATTTGAATAGGTATAATCTGGGGGGATACGGGTCATGCATAGCTACGGAAGCAGGCAAATAGCCGCTGTGGCTGTTCAGATGGCGCTCACAAAGACAAGGGAAGAGGAAACGGAGCAAAAGGCTTTGTTCGCTAAACAAGGGATTAAGACCGCGGCGGTCGATTGCGGCGGCGAGTATATCAGCGCGGTAAAAAAGTTTATGGAGCAGGCCGTCGTGGCGGCTAAGAGAGAAGGAGTGATCAAGGATACCCATAGCGAGCAGGGCGCCGTCGCCGGCGCGGCAAGAGAAGCCTTGAGCCAGATCAGCCTTAAGGCTGTAGGCTTCAACGTAGGCGGTAAAATTGGAATTGCCCGTTACAATGATCATGTCAGTGTCGCCGTCTTTTTTGGGATAGGGCTTTTGAATCTTGACGAAGTGGCGATCGGCCTGGGGCACCGTGTCGTTTCTTAATATATTCTATTAATACCGCCGGCTAACAAAGAGATAGATGCCGACTGGCCGGCGGGCGGAAGGAAGGTTTTGATGGGCGAAACGCTATGGGTGCGCGCTGTCCGGGGCGCGGCGCCGGTACCGGGAAACACCCCGCGGTCGATCCTGTATGCTACCAGGAAACTGTTAACTGCTATTTCCGATAGAAATTCTCTGCAGCCTGAAAATATAATCAGTGTTATTCTGTCCCTTACCCCGGACCTGAATGCGGCGTTTCCGGCTGAAGCCGCCCGGGAGTTGGGGTGGCTTAACGTGCCTCTCTTTTGTACAACCGAAATACCTGTGCCCGGAGCGTTGAAGATGTGTGTTCGTGTTTTAGTTCATGCATACCTGCCCTGCAAGCAGGATGAAGTGAAGCATATCTATCTGGAGGAGGCCGCGGCTCTCAGGCCCGACATCCATGGTCAGAAAAACGGTTGACATCTTGGAAACAGACTAATATGATCTTAATTAGGATTTGTTATAATTTTTTAATGAAAGGGAGAGGATAGTGTATGCCGCCGAAAGTAGATCTGGATAAGTGTACCGGATGTGAAACCTGTGTGGATGTTTGCCCAAGTGAAGTTTTCGAAATGGAAAACGATAAGTCTAAGGTCGCTCGTCCGGATGACTGCACAGAATGCGAAACCTGTGTGGACGAGTGCCCGGAGGAAGCAATTGCGCTTGAGGAATAATATAGTTTCTTATTGATTGAAAAAGCTCATGGCGTCTGCCGTGAGCTTTTTCTTTGCTTCCCTTTTGACTTCATGTTAATATGAAGTTGTCGGGTAAGAAGCATGGCGAACTGGTAGGAAACCCGGTGCTAATATTCTAATTTGGCAGGACGGTAGTATGGCAGGGAGGTTAATTTTATGTGATACTCCTACCTGGAGTATTTTTTGCCTTTACCTGCTAGTTTACTGTCACTCTAAGGAGGTCAGGACAAATGGTGATTATTATGAGCAGCCAGGCGGGTATGAAGGAAATAAAGGCAGTACAGTCGAAATTAGTCCAAGAGGGGTTTAAAGTTCATATTTCCAAGGGAGTAGCTCGCACCGTTATCGGAGTAATCGGTGATCGTACGAGGGCGTTTAAGCTGTCTTTAGATGTGATGCCTGGCGTTGAAAAGGTGGTTCCGATTTTGAACCCTTTTAAGCTGGTAAGCAGGGAGTTCAAAAAGAATAGCACGTTAATTGATATAGGGGGTCAGATTATCGGGGGCAGTGATGTCCAGATTATGGCAGGCCCTTGTGCTGTGGAGTCCAGGACCCAACTCCTGGAATGCGCCATGGCGGTTAAGGAGGCGGGAGCCGCCTTCCTGCGTGGAGGTGCTTTTAAACCCCGCACCTCACCCTATTCCTTCCAGGGACTCGGAGAAGAAGGATTAGAATACCTGGCTGAAGCCCGGGCTGAAACAGGGCTCTTGATCATTACGGAGGTAATGGATCCGCGGCTGGCGCCGGTCGTTGCTCGCTATGCCGATATTCTGCAGATCGGGGCGCGAAACATGCAGAATTTTCCCCTGTTAAAAGAGGCTGCCGCGGCAGGAAAACCGATTCTTTTAAAAAGGGGCCCCGGGGCAACTATCGAAGAATGGCTTATGGCTGCGGAATATATTATGCTGGACGGCAACAGCCGGATCATTCTTTGCGAACGGGGAATTAAAACCTTTGAATCTCAAACCAGGAATACGCTCGATTTAAATGCGGTCCCTGTCGTCAAACATCTCTCCCACCTTCCGGTAGTGGTGGACCCCAGCCATGGAACAGGCGATTGGCGGCTGGTTCCTGCAATGTCGCTTGCAGCTGTTGCAGCCGGCGCGGATGGGTTGCTGATTGAGGTACACCCTTCCCCTGGTGATGCTCTCTCAGATGGGCAGCAATCTCTTACACCTGAAAATTTCCGGGCATTGGTCCGGGAAGTGCAAAAAGTTGCTCAGGCAGTGGGCAGATCCCTTCCGGGATTAGTGGTCAGTGGTTAGTGGTCGGTCTTGGAGCTTGGTGTTTAGTCAAAGGTGTTCAGTCAAGACATGGATAACACAAAAACCTGTACCCGGGAGTGAACAATGCTGGAAGAGAAGAAGAGGGTTGCCATTATCGGCCTTGGTGTCATAGGCGGTTCCCTGGGAATGGCCCTTATGGCGAAGGGGAATTATGTAGTGACTGGCATCGACAGGGATCCTGTTGCTGTACATCTTGCCCGAGAAATAGGTGCTGTCTCCGCGGGTACTACAAATTACCTCGCCGGAATAAAACAAGCGGACATAATTGTTCTTGCCATACCTGTTGGGGATCTTGCGGTTATTGCCAGAGATATTGCCCCATTTATTCCTCCTGATGCTATTGTGACCGATGTGGGCAGCACCAAGGCAGAGGTTGTATCTGAGCTTGAAGATATTTTTTCTTCTCATTTTGTGGGGGGGCACCCTATGACCGGTTCTGAAGTTTCAGGAGTCAGGGGTGCTGAGCAGTACCTTTTTGAAAATGCCGTTTATGTACTCACACCTACTGGACGAACATGCCCCAAAGCGTTAAGAAAGATCCAGGAGATGGTTGATGATACAGGAGCACTTTCCTGCTTTTTGTCTCCGGAGGATCACGACCGTATCGTGGCTGCAGTCAGCCACCTGCCACATTTCTTGGCAGTAGCACTCATGAATCTGGTAGCGGATTTCTCTGAACAATATCCTCAGGCTTTTACTTTAGCTGCGGGTGGTTTTCGGGATATGACGCGAGTTGCTGCCAGCAGTGACATCATGTGGCGAGATATCTTTGCGACTAATCACCGCTATATAATCGAACTCAGCCGCCGCTTTCGTGAGCAACTGCTGAGCTTGGAAAAGCTTCTCGAGCAAGAAGACTTAGACCCGCTTGTTTCCTTCATGCAGCGGGCTGGTCATGAACGCCAAAAGATACCGATTAAATTAAAGGGTACTTTCCCTGCTCTTTTTGAGCTTGTTGTCACAGTCCCTGATCGCCCGGGAGTTATTGCCTTGCTTACCAGTCTGTTGGGGGAAAAAGGGATAAATATATCTAATCTGGAGATCCTCCGCGTCAGAGAAGTAGAGGGAGAAACTATTAAGTTGGGGTTTAAGACAGGGGAAGAAGCGGAAAGAGCTTTTCAAGTGTTAAGTAAAGCTGATATCGCTGTAAAAGTAAAAAGGTAAAGGTGAGTGAAAATGAAGATGCTTGTTTCCTGCGAGGGGAAAAGGCTGTCAGGCGACTGTTCTGTGCCGGGCGACAAGTCTATTTCCCATCGTGCCGCTATTATCGCCTCTATGGCAGAAGGAACCACAGATATTCATAACTATCTGTGGGGCGCGGACTGCATACAAACTCTGCACTGCCTGAAAAGGCTTGGAGTTGAAATAGAAAAGAGGAACCGCCTGATCAGAATAAGTGGAAGAGGCGCGGATGGTTTCCAGGAACCGGCAGAGATCCTGGATGCCGGGAACTCGGGGACAACAATGCGTCTCTTGCTCGGAGCGCTGGCCGGGCAGGATCATTTCGCGGTGCTGACAGGGGATCGGTCATTACGCCGGCGTCCGATGGACAGAGTAATCGCTCCGTTGTCCATGATGGGCGCTCAGATTCGGGGGAGATGTGAAAACAGATATGCCCCGCTGGCCATCAGGGGGACCGGCGCTCTGCAACCGATTGAGTACAGGCTTCCCGTTCCCAGCGCTCAGGTGAAATCCGCCGTTCTTTTGGCCGGTCTCCGGGCAGCAGGTACAACTACGGTCATCCAGCCGCTCGCCAGCAGGGATCATACCGAAAGAATGCTTAAGTATTTCGGGGCGCCCTTGAGTTCTGAGGGGAATGTGATCACACTGGAAGGGGGAAAGAGGCTGCGGGGGCAGGCTGTTCAGATTCCTGGGGATATATCGGCAGCCGCTTTTTTGATCGTTGCCGCCGCTCTGCTCAAAGGCAGCGAGGTTTTAATCCGCGATGTAGGGGTCAATCCCACCAGGACCGGGATCCTTGATGCGCTGCAAGCGATGGGAGCAAAGATCGAGATACAGGCGCCGCGTTCCTGGAACAACGAACCTGTGGCTGATCTGTTGGTAAGATCCGCGCAGATGAAGGGAACTGTGATTAAAGGTGAACTGCTCCCCCGGGTGGTTGATGAAATACCCGTGCTGGCGGTCGCCGCCGCAACAGCGCAAGGGGAGACTACGATCAGCGACGCCGGCGAGCTGCGGGTGAAGGAAAGCGACCGCTTAGAGGCGATAACCTCCGAGCTGCGAAAAATGAAAGCAGTGATCATGGAGAAGCCGGACGGCTTATGGATCAGGGGTGGCAGACTGCAGGGCGCCCGGGTCAGGTCGTGGGGGGATCATAGAATCGCCATGGCTTTAGCTATAGCAGGTCTTGCAGCCGAAGGGGAAACCGTTGTCGAGGACGCCGGCTGCCTCGATGTTTCCTTTCCAGATTTCGCGGAGTTGCTGAGAGGGCTAGGAGCGGCTATAGCTGTGCAGAACTAGCCAGAAGGCCGTAATTATGTTAAAATAATGGCTGGAGTGAGCAAAATGTCCCGTAAGCCGAATATTGCTATAGACGGACCTGCCGGTTCCGGTAAGAGTACGGTTGCCAGAGAGTTGGCCTCCAGATTAGGCATGATCTATGTCGATACAGGGGCGATGTACAGAGCGGTAACTTTTTTCGCTCTCCAAGCGGGGATCGCTCCGGAGAATAAAGAGGAACTGGATGCTCTGGCCAAAGGCATCCGTTTTTCCCTGGTGAGGTATATGAAGGAGGGCAATATAGCTCTCTGGTGTAATGGCGAGGATGTCTCCTCCCACCTGCGTGAAAAAGATGTCTCCCGTCATGTGGCCAAGGTTGCCGAGTCTGCGGCTGTGCGTAATCATCTCGTCCGCTATCAGCAGCTATTCGCCGACGCGGGCGGAGTGGTTATGGAGGGGCGGGATATCGGCACTGTAGTTCTGCCTGATGCTGATTATAAATTTTATTTGACTGCGTCGCTGGATGTGAGACTAGCGCGGCGAGGCAGGGAACTGCAGGCTGCGGGAAAAGAATGGACGGAGGAAGAGCTTCGCCGCCAGTTAGCTTACCGGGATGAAATGGACCGCAAGAGGGAAATAGGGCCGTTAATAAAAGCCCCGGATGCAGTGGCCATTGATTGTACAAATCTGACGGCGGAACAGGTTGTCGAAAAGATGATGGAGATTTACGGAGGGGGTTAGCGCATTGTTTTATCAAATCTGCCGCAGCCTTATCCGTTTTTTCTTTAGTGTGTTCTGCGCTTGGAAAGTTGATGGCGAGGACAATCTTCCGCAAGAAGGCGCGGTATTGGTTGTCGCTAACCATTTCAGTTACTGGGATCCTGTCGTGGTGGGCTGCGCTCTGAGAAGGCAGGTCTATTTCATGGCCAAAAGCAATTTATTCTCATATCCGGTGCTTGGATTTTTGCTCAGGAAGCTGGGAGCTTTTCCTGTTAACCGCCGGCATGTTGATCGCACCTCTCTCAAGACGGCCTTGGCTTTACTGAGTGAAGAGAGAATCGTATGCCTTTTTCCTGAAGGAACCAGGGGCCGGCAAGGGCAATTCCTTCCTCCGCTGCCCGGGGCGGCGTTTCTCGCCTGCAAGGCCGGTGTTCCCATCTGCCCTGTTGCCCTGGTGAAAAAGAAGCGGCTCTTGGGCAACAACATATTCCCTTGCTATCATGTTAAGGTGGGAGCGGTTTTCTCGATGAATAAGGAAGGAAAGCGGGATTATCAGACAGACGCTGATTTTATGATGGCAAAAATAAAGGAATTAATAGAATTTTCGATATAAATTAGCAGGAATCTTTTAAAAGCTGCCGAAAAAACTATAAGAAAGGGGTAAACTGATCAAAAAGAGAATTGTCCGCGCCAGAACGGCCGGCTTTTGTTTCGGTGTTCGCCGGGCATTACAGCTTGCTGAAGAGGCTTTGGCGCATCACGAGAAAATATACTCGCTGGGAGAGCTTATCCATAATCCCCATGTTGTTGTTTCCTTAAGGGAAAGGGGGATTGAGGTAATTCATGATTTGAGTTCTGTGTCTGGAAAAAAGGTTTTGATCAGATCTCATGGAGCTGCTCCCGAGATTTTTCAGCAGGCGGAGGAGTTGGGTATCGGCCTCATCGACGCTACCTGTCCCTTTGTGAAGCGGCTGCAAAGGCAGGCCGCGGACCTGGTGCGTCAGGGATATCAGGTTATGATTGTAGGGCAGGAAGACCACCCTGAAATTCAGGGGATCTTAGGATGGTCCGGTGGAGGAGCTGTGGTTATCCAATCCCTTTCCGATCTGGAGAGGCATGATATTGATCAAAGAAGGGTGGGTATTCTCGCTCAGACCACTCAAAACAGGAACAAGTACTTTGATATAGTTAAGAAAATACTGGGTAGATCACAGGAGCTGCGCGTTTTTGACACTATATGCCATACCAGCCAGGCACGGCAGGAAGAAGCAACCGAGATCGCGCGGCGGGTTGACGTCATGTTTGTTATCGGTGGTAAAAACAGTGCTAATACATGCCAACTGGTAGAGATTTGTCGAGAGAATGTGCCAACGTATCATATTGAAGATGCCGGTGAACTGACGCCTGAAATGCTGCATGGAGCATCTGTTGCAGGGGTAACTGCTGGGGCTTCGACCCCAGATTGGATAATTGAGGAGGTTATTGAAAGAATGACGATGTACGATGACGATCAGGAGATTGTAAAGAATGAGGAGGCAGAAACCGACGGCGATACTGCCCCGACAGCAGCTGAGGATGCTCCTGTAGACGACCGGGAATCAGCTGAACCCGGCCAGGAAGAGATGATGAACCTTGATTTGGGGACCCCTCGCCAGATCAAGCAGGGCGATCTGATCAGCGGAGTGGTTGTTCAGGTCCGCGATGATGAGGTTTTGCTCGACATCGGCGGGAAGTCGGAAGGCGTTATCCCGCGGCGTGAGCTCTCCTTGAAAGATGCCGACGATATTCAGGAGAACTTTAAGGTCGGAGATACCCTGGATGTTTACGTCCTGCGCGTCGATAATGACGAAGGGCATCTGATCCTCTCCAAAAAACGCGCCGACAGAACCAAGGCCGTCGACTATCTGGAAAAGGCCATGGAGGAGAAGACCGAACTCGCGGGGGAGGTTGTCCGCGTCGTTAAAGGCGGTCTGCTTGTAGACGTACAGGGAGTGCGCGGTTTCGTGCCTGCCTCACTGATCGAGCGCGGCTACGCCGGTGATCTGGAAAAATATTTGGGAACTACTTTACGCTTGCGCGTAATTGAGTTTGATCGCGCCAAAACGAAGGTTGTGCTTTCCCAAAAAGCGATTCTTCAGGATGAATTTTTCCAGGCGCAGAAGGAACTCTGGGAAACCATTCAGCCAGGGGAGATCAGAAAAGGCACGGTCAGGCACCTGACCAACTTTGGCGCTTTTGTGGATCTGGGAGGGGTGGACGGACTTCTCCATATTTCCGAATTGTCCTGGGGGCGCGTCAAACACCCCAGTGAGATAGTCCAAGAAGGAGACGAGATTGAGGTTTACGTGCTTGCGGTGGATAAAGAAAACAAGCGCATCTCCTTAAGCCTCAAGAAGGTTCAAGGCAATCCATGGGATAGTGTAGACGAGCGGTATAATATTGGAGAAATTGTTACAGGCACAGTGATGCGCACGGTTTCCTTCGGAGCTTTTGTGCAATTAGAGCCGGGGGTAGAGGGGCTTGTCCATATTTCACGCATGGCGGATTATCATGTGGCAAAGCCTGAGGATGTCGTCAATACAGGGGACGAGGTGCAGGTGAAGATCCTGGATATCAACAAACAGGACCAGAGGATCAGCTTAAGCATCAAAGATGCCCAAAAAGGCAGGGCCGAAGAAAAAACTGACGACGAGGCAGGCGGCGAGAATCCATCTGCATCCGGAACAGGCGTGGGAGTTAACCTGGGCGAGGTATTTGGAGATTTGCTGACTAAGGCCGAACAGAAATAGAAAGCAGCAGGGCTTTGGGGGAGTCGAAACAGATGCCTGTATACTCTTTTGTGTGTCGGAATTGCGGTGAAGAGTTTACCAAGTTGGTAGCGATTAAGGATAAAGACGAGGTCAGATGTCCCGGCTGCAAAGGCGATGATTTAAAGCAGCTCTTTGGAAGATTTAATTATGTCAAAATATCTAAAAAATATAATCCGGGCTGCAGTTCCGCGGGGAACTGTGTAAGCGCCAAGCGGTATGGTTGCGGAAAATACGCGGCTGACTCGATACCAAATACATAGGTGAGCAAATGGATGCCGCAGGGATTATACTGGCCGGGGGGAAAAGTTCGCGTTTTAAAGAAAACAAGGCTATGGCCAAAATCGCCTCCAGGAGATTGATTGACCGGGTAGTGGATGTCTTATCGTCTAATCTGCCCCATGTTATTCTGGTGACAAACATGCCTGAGCAGTATAAAGCTCTGGGGGTGGAAATGATCATGGATATTATCCCCGGGAAGGGCCCCCTCAGTGGTATTCATGCCGGTTTGGTCTCCTCTCCGTTTGACCTGAATTTCATAGCTCCCTGTGATATGCCGTTTATCAGCGCCGATATTGTGCGCTGCCTGGTGGAGCGGGCAGCTGTTGGAGACGACGCTGTGGTACCTGTGATCGACGGGTATCCGGAACCGCTGGCCGCCGTCTATAGAAAGACATGTATAAAGCCTGTGGAGAATTCTCTCCTGGCTGATAGATATTCGGTAAAATCATTTTATTCCTTGATTACGGTTAAATTTATTCAGGAAAGTGAATTGCTGGAGTTTGGCGGGGGAAGGAATTTTTTCAATATCAATACGCGGGATGATCTGCAAAAAGCCCTGAATATGGAACAAGAGCAATAAGAATAAGTTATTATTAAGGAGTTTAAGACCCGGCGGGCGCCGGGTCTTTTTTATCCTGTGTGGTTAATCTTAACAGGTATTTTTAGCTCCGCACTGTGAAACTTTAATGAGAGAAGGGGTGATTAGATTGAAAAAAATGTTAGCAGGGTTTTTGTTCGCTTTGTTTCTATGTACGTGCGCCGCGGCAGGATGCACAGCTGCCCGCAAGCCTGCTCCCAGCCCTACGGAAACAGCGCCCGCGCCGACGGATAATACTAATATGACGACCACCGATAAGCAGAAGGCGGAGAGAATTACTCAGAAAGCCACGCAAGTAAAAGGCGTTCGTAAAGCAGTAGCCGTCGTTTCGGACAAGTCGGCATTTATAGGGCTGGATCTGGAAAGCGTAGAGGGGGAGGCGGACAAAAGCGTTAAGGATGAGGTCGCAAAACAGGTCAAAGCTGCGGAATCTTCTTTAGAGACGGTTAATGTGACTTCTGATCCCGACCTGGTTACCCGTCTGCGCAATATCGCCGATGGGATCGACGAAGGAAAGCCTGTAACCACTTTTTCCGAGGAACTGGCGGAAATCGGCCGCAAAATAAAAGTGGAAATGAGATAAAATGCCGGTTGATTTCGCTGGTATTTCAATTCAATTATGGGAAGGAGTGAAGCGGCTTGTCGAGGGTTCCACTGGGTACAATAATTCTCTTAATAGTATCACTGCTGATTTATTTTGGGGTTGCCCAGCGGGTTTTGGATAAATTAAGGCTCTCCGACAAGGCGGCCTTGGGAATCATAGCCGCCTTGATCATCGGAAGTTTTATCGACATCCCTCTCCCGCGGGGGGCGCGCATTGAAGCGTCTCTTAATGTGGGCGGCGCGGTGATCCCTTTAGTTCTATCCGGTTATCTTATTTCAACCACAACCAATAAAGAGAAGCTGCGCGCAGGCGCCGGTATTATTGTAACAGGCGCCGCCGTTTACCTGGCAGGGCGTTTCCTGCCTGCAGAGCCGGAAAGCATGCTGATCGGCCCTCTCTATCTCTACCCACTGGTAGGAGGGGTTGTCGCCTACCTGATCGGCCGCTCGAGGCGCGCTTCATTCATCGCCGCCACAATGGGTATTCTGCTCTTTGATCTATTCAGTTATCTGCGCATGATGACATTGGGCATACCGGGCACGGCGAATATCGGAGGGGGAGGGGCTTTTGATGTTATTGTTATCGCCGGACTGCTGGCGGTGCTGCTGGCGGAGTTTATAGGAGAAACCAGGGAGCGTTTGCAGGGAGGTCCGGCTGAAAGCGGTAAAGCTCCCGCTTTGTTAAAGAGCCTGAGACCCTTATCTCCTGAAAAGAGAGAAAAGACACAGCAAGAGGAAGTGGGTGAACAGGATGAAGCAGAGGAAAATTAGCTTTTTGATCATCTTCTTTGCGGTCCTTATTCTATCAGTCGCGGGGGCCGTTTCGGAACCGGTACAGCCGGCAAGCCCCGCGGCTTCGCCTGCTGAGACTGAGCGTTCCGACGGAGGCTATTACATGATTGTCGATGAGCAGAAAAAACCCATTGATTATACCGCTCGTATTCTCCATAAAGGGGATCAGTTTATTACGGCGAAAAATATGCGCTATGAGATCACCTCCATAAAGGGGGATTATGCCTACACTCGCCTTTTAGGGAAGGAAGCCGAGGCAAAAACGACTTCATTGCCCTCCGAGTCGATATGGTCGCAATTGATTGCCCGCAACGATAAACCGACGATCGGCGTTTATCATACTCACAGTGACGAATCCTATGTTCCCTCAGATGGAGCCGAGAGTATTTATGGCCATGGCGGTATCTTTAAAGTGGGGAATGTTTTCACCAAAAAGCTGCGCCAGATCGATTTTACGGTTTTCCACAGCCGGAAGCCGCATGACCCCCATGATGTCAACGCTTACTATCGCTCGCGGCGAACCGCGGTGCAGCTGCTGAAAAAAGGGCCGCTCGCTCTTTTTGATGTGCACAGAGACGCGGTGCCGCCCGAGGTTTACGCTACAAATGTAGACGGGGAGGATATCACCAGGGTCAAGTTTGTCGTGGGCAGAACAAACCCCAACTATCAAGCCAACCTGGAATTTGCCAAACAGCTTAAGGCTGCCGTAGATGAAAAGAATCCGGATGTTGTCCAGGGTATCCTTTTAGCTAAGAGCGATTATAACCAGGATTTAGGGCCGCGCTGCATGCTGATTGAAGTCGGCGCTCATACCAATTACCGGGAGGCGGCGCAGCGGGGGGTCGCCCTCTTTGCGGAGGCCTTGCCTGCGGTTTTAGGGGTTAGTAGTACAAAGACTCCTTCGCAGTCGCCGGCGCCGGAAACGCCTCAGGAAAGCAGCGGCCCCTGGAAAGCGGCCTTTTGGTTGATCTTGCTGGCAGCCGCGGTGCTTTTCGGCTATTTATATATTAATACCGGCAGTGTTGAAGGAGCTATGGGGCGGATTCGCGATTTCTTTTCCAGGATAAAGAGCTTTTCCTGGAATGAAAGGATTAAACGAAAGTAATGCTCTATCACACAAGTATAATCGGCGGCCTGGCCGCGGGGGTGCTGGCCAGGTTGTTTATGCTGCGCCTGGATTATAGGCAGTATCCTACCTATCCTCACGATCTGATCACTCATATTGCTCTGGGCTCTATCGCCTCGTTAATCGGGGCGGTATTAATTCCTGCTCTTCTGCTTAAACAATACACAGCCGTCACCTTCCTGGCGCTGGCTGCCGAGCAGTTTCGCAATGTGAGGAATATGGAGAGAGAGACACTGACCAAACTGGAAGAAACAGAGCTAGTACCCCGGGGGCTCGATTATATAGAGGGGATTGCCAGAACATTTGAAGCGAGGAATTATCTAACGATGTTCACCGCCATCGTGGCCGGCGGGCTGATCGTTTGGTTTGGTTGGATTTACGCCGCGGCTGCCGCGGCTATAATTATCCTGTTGCTGCAGTTTATTAAAACCGGCAGCGTGGTAGGTGATATCGCTGAAGTAAATGTGGCCAGGCTGCATTTCCAGGGTCCTGTATTGATGGTTGAAGATATCTTTATGATGAATGTCGGGCTTGCCGCCACAAGGGATAAAATTCTGTCGGAAGGGTTGGCGGTGCTGATCAATCCCAAGGATGACAATGGCAGAGCTATTCTGCACAGTGTGGGACAGCGTCAGGCGATTCTGCATACCGCGGCCGCTCTTTTAGGGACGAAACGCGACATTGGAGAACCGGATTTTATGCCTTTGGCCAGAAAAAATATAGATACCGGCGCAGTCGGCTTGTTTATTCTGCCGCTGGAAAAAGATTTTGAATGCCTGCGCAATATTATCGAAAGAACACCTGTCTTGGAGAGCGCTTCCAGGAAGCCCCTGGATACCCAAGCCGGCAGGATTGCGTCAGATTAGGGTGGGGTCTATGTGAAAACAGAACTGACAAAGTTGATCTTGGCCGTAATAACTGAGAATCCCCAATTGGTCGGCGGAGGCGCCCCTGTTTTTATCGCCTCCTCCAGGGATGAACAAGAGAGAATAGCCCTCTACCTGAGCAGGGTTTTGAACGGCATGGTTCATGATTTGGGGAATGGGGTATTGCTTATTGTCAACCACTAGGAGTTGCTTATGGCTAAAATAGTTTTCCACTGTTATGGCGGTTCGCACTCTTCCGTTACCGCGGCGGGGATTTATCTGGGGATGCTGCCTGGAGAGAGGACCGCGAGCGCCGCCGAACTTCTGGGCGTACCCCATTATGACCGCTATGAGGCGGTGATACACGGTCGTTTTCGCTTTATTGGGCGGGGTATTTATGGAAATGAAGTCTTTGTGCTGGGAAAACGCACCGCCGGCCCGGATACGACTATTTTTTTATATAAAATTGCAGAGTTGTTCGGTTGTGGGGAAGAGATACTCCCCGTTGACACGA
Organism: Thermacetogenium sp. UBA4966; assembly: GCA_002397275.1. Taxonomy (GTDB): domain Bacteria; phylum Bacillota; class DSM-12270; order Thermacetogeniales; family Thermacetogeniaceae; genus Syntrophaceticus. The sequence goes on from DHAA01000031.1 coordinate 66,818, forward strand.
CCTCTCCGATTAATCCGCTGATGGTTGTCGGAGGGTTTCTCTCCAGGGGCCTTCACCTGATTTCACTGGGCAGGCCGATTGTAGTGTGCGGGACGCGGCTGGCATATCCCTTACTGGCTGAGATTGCAGGGAGTGCTTCACAATCGGTTAAGGAAAGGCTTGCTCCGGTAAGGCGTTTGCCGTCGTTGGCCAAGGATCGTTTCTTATTTTATCTCTGTCCGGAAAACGATCTGCTCCCGCTCCTGACCGCGGGGCTGCACCTTAACCCGCGGATCGCCGCGCAGGAACTGGCCGACTGGGCGCTGCAGCTACAGTTTTCCGGAAAGATCGGGGCTTTGCACTTTCTGGGAAGGGCCGATCATTACCGTCTTTATTTGGCGGGGGGCGGCGGAGAAGCGGAAATTATGGGTAAGATACTGAGGGGAATGCGAACTCTGCTGGGGATACCTCAGGTTTCTTTATGTATTGTCCAGCCGGCGCCGGGTTCTTCTCTCTTACTGAAAGCCCTCAATAAACTGCGAAAATTTTTATTTTTAAGCAGTTCAAAAGTTCTGTGCAAGGTGATGAGGCATATTTTAATCGGATTTACACAAAAATGCCGCCGGGAGGCCGATGCCGTAAGAAAATCATTGTTGGAAGGAATTCTTGACTAATTATCTGTACTCAATGATAATGATAATGTTAAAATATAACGGTAAATAGAGGTTAAAAGCGGAGCAATAATAATGAAGAGATGTAAAAATAACGGCATTTTTGTGGAAAACGTTGTTCCAGGATCACCTGCGGCTCTCTGCGGCATACGCAGGGGCGACCGCTTGCTTTCTGTAAATGGGGTTCGTCCCCGGGACATTATCTCTTACAGATTCATGATCGCGGCGGAGAATACCGGGTTAAAAGTAAGACGGCAGGACGGGCGGGTTGCCGCTTATCGGATCAAGAAGGACTATGACCTGGACCCGGGGATAGTATTTGCGGCCAACTGTTTCGACGGAGTGAAGCGCTGCCGCAACAAATGCGTCTTTTGCTTTGTAGATCAACTCCCCTGCGCTTTGCGTTCTTCTCTTTATGAAAAAGACGACGACTACAGGCTCTCTTTTTTGCAGGGGAATTTTATTACCTTGAGCAACCTTACGGAAAATGAGTTCTCCCGCGTTGTTAATTTGAAGTTAAGCCCGCTTTATTTATCGGTGCATACCACTGATCAGGAGCTGCGGGGGAGGATGCTGGGGCTGAAAAAACCGGCGCCTGTTTTAAATATGATCTCACGGTTTGCTCAAGCGGGGATCGTGATGCACATACAGATAGTGCTCTGCCCGGACTGGAACGATGGGCTATATTTAGAACAGACAATCCTTGATCTCTCCGCTTTTTGGCCCCAGGTGGCGTCTGTGGGGATTGTGCCTGTCGGGCTTACCAAATACAGGAGTCATCTTCCCCGCTTGCGGTCTATAACACCGACGGAAAGCAGGAAGCTGATTGCCGGAATAAGCGGTATGCAGAGATCATTCCGCAGGAGAAACGGCGTTTCTTTTATCTATCTGGCTGATGAGTTTTATCTAAAAGCGAAGCAGTTTTTTCCGCCATACGAACAATATGACGGTTTTCCTCAGTTAGAGAACGGCATCGGCCAGGCGAGGCTTTTCTATGATGATTTTAGGAAATTGCGTTCTCTGCTGCCGGGGAAGGTGAAGAGACGAGGCCCTATAATGCTGGCCACATCACGGGATGGGGCCAGGGTTCTTTACCCGGTGGTCAAGCGGCTGGGCTTGATCGAGAATATTGATTTGAGGATGCTGGCTGTTCCCAGCACCTTTTTTGGCCCGCGTATAACTGTAACAGGGCTTTTGACCGGGCAGGATCTCCTGTGGAGCCTGCGCCATGCCGCGGGCAAAGATGTACTGCTGCCCCGTATCCTTGTGCGTAGCGGCACATCTCTTTTGCTGGATGGGATGCATATCGCAGATGTCGAGCGAGCAGCAGGGTGCAGAATTCACTTGCTGGAGCCGACAGCCGCCGCTTTGGTAGAATACGTTTGTATGTCTGGAGGGATTGAGTTATGAGCAAACCGCTTGTAGCTCTGGTGGGAAGACCGAATGTGGGGAAATCTACGCTTTTCAATCGCCTGTCGGGCGGGAGATCGGCAATTGTGGACGACAGGCCGGGTGTAACCCGTGACCGTCTCTACAGGGATGTAGATTGGGATAACCATATGTTCACCCTGGTCGATACAGGAGGGCTTTTCCTGGATGACCCTGATTTCAGCGGTCATATAAAAGAGCAGGTGAGCGTTGCCATCCAAGAGGCTGATGTCATTGTTTTTGTAGTGGATGCTCAGTCAGGCCTTGCCCCAGAGGATGATCAGGTGGCGCAGCTTCTCTTGAAAAGCAATAAGCATACGGTTATCGCGGCCAATAAGGTTGAAGACTTTAAAAAAATGGATATCTATGATTTTTACAGGGTGGGGCTGGGAGAGCCTGTTCCCATTTCAGCCCTGCATGGCTTGAATATCGATCAGCTTCTGGATAGAATAATCGAGTTGCTCCCCGGGACATCTGCGCCGGCTGATGAGGATGGGGTGCGAGTCGCCGTGACGGGAAGACCGAATGTGGGGAAGTCGTCGCTGATCAACGCCCTGCTCAGTGAAAAACGGGTGATTGTCAGCGACCTTCCGGGAACAACACGGGATGCCGTCGATACCAAATTCCAAAAAGGGGATCAGTGTTATATTCTCATCGATACCGCAGGTATCAGAAGACGGAGCAGAGTATCCAGGGGGGTAGAGTATTATGGGGTGCGGCGCGCTTTGCGGGCGATCGATAGAGCGGATGTAGCGCTCCTCGTACTTGATTCGGCAGAAGGAATAGTGGAACAGGATAAGAAAATTGCAGGATATATTGAAGAAACCGGCAAAGGAGTTATAATAATAATCAATAAATGGGATTTAACTGCTGATATCAAGAACCGGAGGCGAGTGTTCGAGAAGATGGTCCGCACTGAATTGAGCTTTCTTTCCTATGCGCCTCTGCATTATGTTTCCGCTCTGACCGGCGAAGGGCTGGAGGGGATACTGCCCACTGTTGATTTCGTACACGGCGAACAGAAAAAGATGATCGGTACGGGAAACCTGAACTCCTGGCTGAGTGAAGCGGTCTTTTTGAATCCCCCTCCGGCTATGAGCAAGGGGGGGCTAAAATTTTATTATGCGACACAGGTCGCCGTAAAGCCGCCTGCGTTTGTCTTTTTTGTCAACAACCCTAAACTGGTTCATTTTTCTTATAAACGCTATTTGGAGCGGCAGCTCAGAGAAGCCTACGGTTATGAGGGAACGCCGGTCAGACTGATTTTTCGGGGACGAAAACGCTCTCCGGAAAAATAATAGAAAGGAGGGGAACTATGCGTGTCCTTCTGATGCTCGTCATCTGTTATTTGATCGGGTCAATTCCCTGCGGCTATCTGATCGGCAGGATGAAGGGTGTGGACTTGCGCCGGCAGGGAAGCGGGAATATCGGAGCAACAAATGCCTTTCGCATTTTGGGTCTGGAGACAGGTCTCTTCGTGTTTTTTTGTGATGCTGCCAAGGGCTTTATTCCGGTATTGATTGTGAATAATATCTTCGGTCCCTATTGGGGGGTCGGCGCCGGACTGGCGGCGGTTGTCGGTCACGACTGGTCTGTTTTTCTTGGCTTTCGCGGGGGCCGGGGGGTGGCCACAGGCGCAGGGGTGCTCATAGCTCTGATGCCGGGGGTTGTACTTATTGCTTTTGTGATTTGGCTGCTTGTTGTCCTTATCTCCGGATATGTTTCGCTGGGTTCAATTATTGCAACGCTCGCCGTTCCTATTATAGCCTTGTTTCTGCATGTGCCCTGGGTCTACTTTATCTTTGCCGTGCCGACGCCTATTCTTGTGGTCATCAGGCATCTGCCGAATATCAGGAGATTGCAGAATGGCACCGAATCCCGCATTCGCTTTTGGTAACTCAGCGGCCGGATTACCAGTGAAGCCTGAAGCAGGCATTGATCATGGTAAATACAATTAATCTTGATATAATTGTGATATACAGCGGCTTGAAAATTAAGCCGTTTTTTTTTATTTATCGGGCCTCTTTCCGGGAATACCAATTATTAACTGGCATATAAATATTATAAATGGTAAGCGTCCGAACGGAAACAGAGCGTACCCGTATGGATCAATTTTTGGCATGAATAAGGATTGTCTTGCATAAAAAAGAATAGGGAGGGAGTTGCCCATGGAAAATCTCAATATCTTCCGGGATATTGCTGAACGAACAGGCGGGGACATTTATCTGGGTGTGGTGGGGCCTGTGCGGACCGGCAAATCCACTTTTATCAAGCGTTTGATGGAACTGCTGGTTCTGCCGAATATCGAGGAGCCCGGCGACAAGGAGCGGGCGGTGGACGAACTGCCTCAGAGCGGCGCCGGCAGGATGATCATGACCGTGGAACCGAAATTTATACCTCAGGATGCTGTCCAGATTGTGATCCGGGATGGGCTGACGATGAAGGTGCGTATGGTTGACTGTGTGGGGTATACTGTTGATGGCGCTCTTGGTTATGAAGAGGAAGAGGGCGGGCCGCGCATGGTGATGACGCCCTGGTTTGATGATGCCGTTCCTTTTCAGGAGGCAGCGGAGATTGGAACGCGGAAAGTGATCGCCGATCATTCCACAATGGGGATTGTGCTTACTACAGACGGTTCCATAACGGATATCCCCCGGGACAATTATTTGGATGCCGAAGAGCGGGTGGTTGCAGAGCTGAAGGAATTGGGTAAGCCGTTCATTATTATACTGAATACGCTCTATCCCGAGGCCTATGAATCTGTTGAGCTGGTGCAGAATCTGGAAGAGAAGTATGATGTGCCGGTTCTGGCCATCAATTGCGCGGAAATGTCTTATGACGATATCCTGAATATCCTGCAGGAGGCCCTTTATGAATTTCCGGTTCAGGAAGTCAATGTTAATTTACCGCTTTGGGTTGAGGAACTGGACAGTGAGCACTGGCTGCGCTCGCAATTTGAGCAGGCGATCAAAGAAGGGGTAGCTTCAGTAAGCAGGCTGCGGGACATCGATCAGGCTGTGGAAAAGATCAAGGAGAGCGAATATGTGGCGACCGCGCTGCTGCAAGAGATGAACCTGGGTACAGGCATAGCGGATATCGAGATCCGGTCGCAGGAGGACCTCTTCTATAAGATTCTGGAAGAAGAGAGCGGACTTGAGGTGAGCGGAGAGCATGACATCTTGCGGCTGCTGCGTGATTTGAGCAAAGCGCAAACGAGATTAGAAAAAATGGCCCCTGCGTTGGAAGAGGTGCAGGAACTGGGGTATGGAGTAGTATCCCCCAGCCTGGATGAAATGATTTTGGAAGAACCGGAACTGATCAGGCAGGGGAATCGTTTCGGCGTGAGGCTAAAGGCGAGCGCTCCCTCTCTTCATATCATCAGAGCGGATATTAGTACGGAGATTACTCCTATTATCGGCACAGAAAAACAGTGCGAGGAACTTGTACGTTATATGCTGGAGGAATTCGAGGATGACCCCATAAAAATATGGCAGAAGGACATTTTCGGCAAATCGCTTCATGATCTGGTGAGGGAGGGCATCCAGAGCAAACTACACCGCATGCCGGATAACGCACAGGATAAATTACAAGAGACCGTGCAGCGGATTGTCAATGAAGGAAGCGGGGGTCTGATCTGCATCATCATTTAATATTTACAAAACGGTCCTTATGACCGTTTTTTTATTTTCTGGTAAATTTCTGACCTCCAACCTCTGACCTCCCACTTCCAAATTAACCGGCAACTTCGCTGCGCCTGATGCCGTTACCCGGGACTCCATAATGGTCGCTTTGCTGGAATCCATCCGGCACTATTTTCCAACTTCCGACTTCCGGACTCCGACTTCCATTTTCCCTAACCACCAACCACCAACCACCAACCACCAACCACCAACCACTAACCACTAAGCACCAAAGAAATAGACGTGGAAAACACCTGACAGGAGCGAAAATTTCCGGTATTATATTAATAGTTGCATTTAATACAACACGATGATCGGAAAACCGTGATAAAATTAGCCGGACGGTACTGGAATCCGCCGGCCTTGGCATATGGCTGAATATACTCTAAACGAAACGACAGAGGAGGATGCAAATGAAGGATGCTTCTATTGGTATCGGGCTGCTCGGCCTGGGTACCGTGGGATCGGGAGTTTACAAACTGCTCCGGGAAAACGCCTCTCAGATAGCGCAGCGCATTGGCAAAAGGCTCGAGGTGAGGATGGTGCTGGAACGCGATCCGGAAAGGGCGCGTATTTTAGGAATAGCGCCCGCTACCCTGGCCAGAGATTTTGAAGAGATAATCGATGACCCTCAGATCCAGATTGTGGTCGAGCTCCTGGGAGGGGTTGAGCCGGCTCGAGCATTTATGCTGAAAGCCCTGCGCCGCGGCAAGCATGTTGTTACCGCCAATAAGGATGTTGTGGCCGCTTATGGGAAAGAGCTGTTCGAGGCCGCGGACGCCGGAAGAGTTGATTTTTATTTTGAAGCCAGCGTCGGCGGAGGGATTCCGGTAATCCACGCTTTGAAGGAAAATCTGGCGGCTAATAAGATTGAAGAAGTGATCGGGATTGTCAACGGCACCACGAATTATATTTTAACGCGCATGAGCGAGGAGCAGATAGAATTTTCTGAAGCGCTGCAGGCGGCTCAGGAGGCCGGATATGCCGAGGCTGATCCGAGCGCGGATATCGATGGCTATGACGCGGCCAGAAAGATCGCCATTTTGGCTTCGATTGCCTTCAATAGCCGGGTCACTCCGGAAAATGTCTTTGTCGAAGGGATCACCGGGATCGTTCCTCAAGACGTTATTTATGCGCGGGAATTGGGGTATGTGATCAAACTGCTGGCTATCGCCAGGGAATACAATGAAGGGGTCGAGGTGCGCGTCCATCCCGCTTTTCTTTCCCGTAATCACCCGCTGGCCGCTGTGCAGGGAGTTTTCAACGCCATCTATATTAATGGTAATGCGGTGGGCGAAACTATGTTTTATGGACAGGGCGCCGGGCAAATGCCGACAGCCAGCGCTGTGGCAGGTGATCTGATGGAGATCGCCCGCAACCTGGAGAGCGGCGCTACCGGCCGTTTTCCCTGCAGCTGTTATTTAGATAAACATGTAATTCCTATCGGCCAGGTCCATACCAACTATTATCTGCGCATGATCGTGAAGGATAAGCCCGGTGTGATGGCCACGATTGCCGGCGTTCTGGGAAACCACCAGGTGAGCATCGCTTCGGTGATTCAAAAGAGAACCCTGTTTACCAATGGTGAAAGAATGGCGGAGATAGTGCTGATTACGCATGAAGTGCTGGAACAGAATGTTCAGGATGCCCTTGCTGTGCTAAAAAGTCTTTCCATTATGGGCTCTATTGAAAATATGATTCGTGTCGAGGGGGAACCGAGGCCATGAATTGGCAGGGAGTAATATCGGCTTATCGCTCTTTTCTGCCGGTAACTGATGAAACGCCTGTGACAACTCTTCATGAGGGAAACACCATTTTTCTGAAGGCGGCGAGGCTTTCGGAGAAACTTAAAATCGATCTGTATTTGAAATTTGAGGGGCAAAATCCAACCGGTTCCTTTAAGGACCGGGGGATGACCATGGCGGTGAGCAAAGCCGTGGAGAGCGGAAGCAAAGCGGTGATGTGCGCCTCTACAGGCAATACCTCAGCTTCGGCCGCGGCGTATGCCGCTCGGGCCGGGATCAAGTGCGTCGTCCTGATACCCGACGGCTATGTGGCTTTAGGAAAACTGGCTCAGGCTCTGATTTATGGGGCTGAGGTGATCGCCATCCAGGGTAATTTCGACGATGCACTGCGGCTGGTGCGCAAGATTACCCAGGAACACCCGCTGACCCTGGTCAATTCTCTCAATCCTCACCGGATTGAGGGGCAAAAAACAGGTGCCTTCGAAATCTGCGATCAGCTGGGTTCAGCGCCGGATTACCTGGCGCTTCCTGTGGGGAATGCAGGTAATATCACGGCTTACTGGAAGGGCTTTAAAGAATTCAAGGAGGCGGGTCGTATTGCTTCTGCGCCAAGGATGCTCGGTTTTCAGGCCGCGGGCGCCGCTCCTATCGTCAGGGGTGAGGTGGTTGCCGAGCCCCAGACTGTGGCCACAGCGATCAGGATCGGCAATCCGGCCAGCTGGGAAAAAGCCCTTACCGCACTCAGGGAATCTGAAGGGCGCATCGATGTGGTCACAGATGAGGAAATTCTCGCTGCCTACCGCTTAGTGGCCAGAAGCGAGGGGCTTTTTGCAGAGCCTGCGTCGGCCGCCTCGCTGGCCGGGGTGCTTAAATTGAGCGAGGAAGGCTTTTTTAAGCGGGGCGACAGGGTCGTCTGCATTATGACCGGGCATGGCTTAAAAGACCCGGATACAGCTATCAAAGCCTGCCGGTTAGAACCCAGGGTCATTCCGGCACAGGAAGAAGCGGTGTTGGAGATTCTCAAGAGCTTTGACATTTTCTGAAAACAGGTGACTACAGGATGGAGAAAAAGGTTATAGTAAAAGTGCCTGCCACAACGGCCAATCTGGGCCCGGGGTTCGATGTCCTGGGTATGGCCTTGAACCTTTACAACACTGTGGTTTTGGAAGAGATTGAGAGCGGCCGCTGTATTATTGACGTCAAAGGGGAGGGGGATGACAAGCTTCCCCGGGACGGCGGCAATCTTGTTGCTCGTGCCGCGTCTTACCTTTTACAGCGGGCCGGTTACAGAAATTATAGATTTAAACTGTCTCTGGAAAACAAGATACCCCTCATGAGCGGGCTGGGGAGCAGTGCAGCTGCTATTGTCGGCGGGCTGGTAGCCGCGGACGCCCTGTGTAAAAGCAATTTTTCTTCCCGCGATATTTTGCAAATGGCCGTAGAGATCGAGGGACATCCGGATAATGTGGCCGCCGCTCTTCTGGGCGGGGTAGTGATTGTGACCAAAGATGAGGAATCCTGCGTCTATTCGCGCTTGATCCCTAAAGATGGGCTGCGCATCACCGCCGTTGTTCCCGAGCTTACTGTGTCGACGATCGATGCGCGCAGTGTTTTACCCGAATATGTACCTTTACAAGATGCCGTTTATAATTTAGGGCGTCTCTCTTTGCTGTTAACAGCTTTGCGGGAAGGGGACTGGGATCTGCTCAAGCCTGCTTTGCACGATCGCTTACACCAGCCCTACAGATGCCGGCTTGTACCCGGATTGGACGAGGTCTTGGCAACCGCCCTGGGAAACGGCGCTTATGGGGCTTTTTTAAGCGGTTCGGGTCCTACTGTTATTGCCTTTTCTTCTCCTGACTGCGACGTTGGGGAGGCGATTGCCGAAGTCTTCCGATCCAGAAAAATAACGGCGCGGGTTTTGCAGTTGGAACCTTGCTTAACAGGAACTCGTATATTGTAAGATAAGAATTAATTATCAAGTTGGGGGAGGCTTTTTAGTGCGAACCGTAGTGCAAAAATTCGGCGGTTCTTCCATAGCGGATACCGAATTGATTAAAAATGTCGCCCGGCGCATAGTGAAAACAAAAGATGAGGGCGCCGGAGTCGTAGCGGTTGTTTCCGCTATGGGGGATACCACAGACGAATTACTGGATATGGCACGCAGCGTCGCAGCCCGTCCGGAAAGACGCGAAATTGATATGCTCCTGACCACGGGGGAACAAATCTCTATCGCTCTGCTGGCTATGGCCATCGGCGAACTGGGGCGCCCCGCCGTTTCCTTGACCGGCTTACAGGCCGGCATAGTAACAGATAATGCTCATACTAAGGCGCGTATCATGAAAATCGATACGCAGAGAGTCCGCCGGGAACTAGACCAGGATAAAATTGTGGTCGTCGCCGGTTTTCAGGGTATAACAGAATCCGGAGAGATCGCTACCCTGGGAAGGGGCGGGTCGGATACGACCGCCGTTGCCCTAGCCGCGGCGTTAAAAGCGGATCTCTGCGAGATCAATACAGATGTAGACGGGGTTTTTACCGCGGATCCGCGCGTTATTCCCCAGGCCGAAAAAATTAGTTATATTTCTTATGATGAGATGCTGGAACTAGCCAGCCTGGGGTCCTTGGTCCTGCAGCCGCGCGCTGTGGAGTTCGCAAAAAATTATAAGGTCCCTCTTTTAATCAGATCCAGCTTCAATGAATGTGAGGGGACACTTGTGGGGGAGGTTGCCTCTGTGGAAAATTGTCGACCTGTCAGTGGGGTTGCCCATGACCTGAATGTTGCCAAAATAGCTATCTTTGATGTCCGGGATTGTCCCGGTGTTGCCGGGAAGATCTTTCATGCTCTGGCCGATGAAAAGATTAACGTAGACATGATCATACAGGGCTGGAGCCGCGATGACAGAAACGACATTGTTTTTACCGTAGCCCGCGTGGATTTGGAAAGCGCACTGCGTGTAGTGGATGGCATTGTCAAGGATATTGGGGCGTCCGGTTTTGTTTATAACGACCGGGTGGCCAAGGTTTCTATCGTGGGGGCGGGCATGATTACCAATCCGGGGGTGGCGGCTGATATGTTCAGAGCGCTGGCCAAGGAGGGTATCAACATCGAGATGATCAGCACCTCGGAGATCAAGGTATCCTGTGTCGTAGAAGAGGAACAGGCTATCAAGGCAGTGGGCGCTCTGCATGCGGAATTCTTTGGGCATCAGGCGTAATGATCTCTGGATCTGCTTGACATCAAGAACAGGTAGGGCTAAAATAAGGGAGTATTTGAATACCGATCAGGGTGTAGCTCAGTTTGGTAGAGCGCTAGCTTGGGGTGCTAGAGGTCGCGGGTTCAAGTCCCGCCACTCTGACCATATCGGCATAATTTCTCCAACAAGGAGAAGTTATGCCTTTTTCATTGGGTTCAAATGTTATTGCATCAAGCAACAAACCGGATGCCGGCAATCGAAGTGGAATCGGCTGATTCTGCAGTCCCAAGCAGGCTAAACAGGCTATTCCTGTTACTATACCGAATAGTAACGGCAAATGACAGCAAATCAGCAAATGAAATTTGTCCTTTGACCCAATTTGCTGCAAAGTGAGCAAAAATCAAAGTTTTGTGTAATATAAGTGGGAATAAATGGTTAATATCCACACACTACTCAAAGATTTGCACAGATTTGACCGGAAAATTAGTTTTGCTTCAATAAAATCCACTCAATAGTCAATATTTTGCTCAGATTTTCTCTAAAATAGGGTTTCATTTGAGAAATCCGCACATTACTCAATTTTTTGCACAGCTTGGTTGGAAAGCCCGGTTGGTAATGGTATTAAAAGTTATATTAACTATATATTTCTTGATTAATCATATGCTTCATAATATAATTTTTAATATGAAAATGTATTTAAGCCATTTTTCAGCTGCGGCCTATTGGAATATTCCATATATTGATGCTGTTCTGGGTTCTGAAATTACCGAATCTGAAGCAGTTGATTTTACTGTTCCTGAAAACAGCTCAAGATTCCGCAAAAGGTGTTGTAGAATTCACTTGTGTGCATTGGATTTGCCGGCGGGTGCAGTGATATCAAGGAACGGAGAGGCGGTTGCTTCTCCGGAATTGGTATTCCTCCAGCTTGCATCTAAATTGAGCATTCATAAGCTGATCTTGCTTGGTCTGCAGCTCTGCGCTTATCCCCCGGGCAAACCTTCCGGTGCAATTACGACGAAGAAAAAACTCAAGGCGTTTCTTGGGAAAGCTTCGGGGCATAGGGGGCAAGCAAAAGCTTTGCGAGCGGTAAAATATATAGAGGATGGCTCTGTATCTGTCATGGAGTCATTCGTCTATATGATCCTGACACTGCCTCATGCCTTGGGTGGTTACGGACTTGGCGATGCCGTTTTCAACTATGAGATCAATCTAAAAGATGAGGCCGGTAAGCGTCTTGGACAGCAGCGCTGCTTTACCGATTTGTATTATAAATCGGCAAAACTGGCCATCGAGTATGAAAGCTTTACTTTTCATAACAGTCCATCGGAGCAGGGCAGGGATGCCGTGAGGGCTTCCATTCTCGATAGACATGGTGTTGAAGTGATGCATTTAAGCCCCATTCAATTATATGATAAAAACGCATGCACAGATTTCGTTCTAAATCTTGCATCTCGTCTGGGAAAACGCATACAAATCCGCACAAAAAAGTTCAATGAGATGAATGCACTTCTCAGGGTATTGTTGCCGGTCCGAAGTTCGACAGGTTGAATCTTTTCGGCGTCCGTCTGTGTGCTTTTCTGTATTTTTTGGAATAAGCCAAGGTCTGGAAACCTTATTATTTTTGAACTAAAACGTATTGAGCAAGCTCGTCCCGGCTGGATATGAACAGCTTTTCGTAAATCTCCAGCATGATATTTTTGAGCCTGCCGACGGAAATGTTAAACTGCTTCGCGATTTTTGCGTAAGGCACGCGGCGGGCCACCAGCATCGCAAGATGATATTCCCGCAGGGAAAGAATCAGCGTGATGTTATCCTTGGTGAAGTGGTTGTGAAAGGTGATCCAGTTTTTAACCGTGCGCTTCCATTGCCCGATGACCGCGGCGCGGTATTCGGGGAATTCCTGTTCCAGACATTGCTCCACAAGGCCGCCGAATTCGGAAATAAACTCCGCAAAGGGCGTAATGAAACCGTGGGGCAGCGTGATGCGCATGGCTTCCAGGAGCCGGCGTTCGGCTTTATCCTTGCGCCCGAGACAATGGCAGGCGAGAGCGCATACTATACGCAGATAGATCTCCGGAAAGGTGATCCCCTCTTCCGGCACGATAAAGTTGAGCGTGGTCTGCGCCACGGCCAGCGCGGTTTCATATTGGCCGATGCACAGAAAATATTTTGCGCGCAAAAAGAGCATGTACGGCGGTTTCACCTGCGCTGGGAAGGCGCTGAAATCGCCCTCCTTCAGCCAGCTAGGAACTATATGGGGGGCGGTTACGCTCACGGAGACGCTGGCCAGCGCAAGCTCCGCGACAGCGGATCTGACATCGCCGCGGCCTGCGTTCGCGCAGCTTTTGAGATAAGCCTCAATCTTAAGGTACGCGGGGTAGTCTCCCAGGCTGATAGCCGCGGCGACAGCCATCAGGGAGGCGCGCAGCCTTGCCGCTGCGTTCCCTTCGGTTTTGTTATAGCAGCGCATTGTGCGCGCGAAATCGCCCCGCAGATAGGCGAGTTCGCCCTCATATTGAAGCCGCGACGTTTCCTTCTTCACGATTTTCAAAATCGCATCGGGATTATGGATGGGCATGGGCACGGAAGTAGCCTCAATCATCTGGGCAAGCTCAAAGGGCGGTGATTGTCCCGGCAGCTTTTTCTCCCTGCGCGGATCGATGGGTTTTTCCGCGTCATCCGGAATCATCCATGACCTTCCGTATTTTTTGGCGCCGGGTATGCGGTTATCGGCCAAAAGCCTTTGAACCTGCCGGAGAGAAACGCCCCACTTTTGGGAAGCCTCTGCAGTGGATATGTATTCCATCCAGAAACTGTCCTTTCTATGTGAAAATGACAATTTTACTATATTCGATTGAGCGGCTCTTTTCAATCGGTAAAATTATTTGCAGCACGTCGCCTTAACGACTACTTTTTGGGCTCGATCCGTCCCTTCAAGTCCCCTTACAACAAGAAAAAGCAGCCTTTTACCCACAAAATGACGTGACTTTTTAAGGGTGAAAAGGCACGTCTCAAAGCCTTAATTTTCTTTTATGATAGCAGTGAAATGTTTCCATCATAAGGGATTTTTTCTCTGGGCAAAGGAGGCGAAGGAATGATCCCGGAGCAAAAGCAACTCTATAAAATTTACCGGGCGGGAGGCCGAAGTTTCGCCGTTTACCTCGAATTCGATGAGCAGTTGCAGGAGAGTTACCCGGCTTATCCGGACTTTGAGAAACACCCGGAATATACCGGCGAGGGCAGGCCCTTTGCTACGGCGGAGCAGGAGAGCTGCCCCCACTGCAAGCCAAAAGCCCCGGGGGCGCCGCCGCCCGGCGACTGCGGCGGTTGCGGCTGGTTTCGCCGGGAGCAAACACCTTGTGATCCCATCGGCGTCTGCGTATGCGACGCCCGGCGCCGCTAGAACGAAAAGAAACGGGAGGAAACGAAATGAAATCGAAACGGTATTTAAGCGCGCTGCTGTGCGCGGTCCTGGTGCTTACGCTGCTGCCGGCCGCGGCGCTGGCGAAGGATTATTCCTATTATGACTTTAATATATCCGGTGATATACCTGAAGGGCCTGACGGTCTGGTATGGGACGATAGCTTGAAGGCTTTTATCATTAATCCTCCGGGTCCGTCATCACGATATCATGTAACATTCTCCGGAACGGCGAAGGGGGATGATAAATACTGCCGCCTGATCATTCAGGACAACACTAATGTGGATATCTATCTCAACAGCGCACAGATCTGGGTACCCTGGGTATCCGGCAGCGCGGTTCCCGGGACACACGCGATTACGATAGGTGAAAACTGCAATGTCGTTTTCCGTATAACCGGGAATAACATCTTTGACACTAAACAAGCCGCGGCCGGTATATCTGTTGGCGGAAACTCTACGGTCTATATAGATCAGTGGTCCGGCAAGGACCCGGGGTATTTGTACGCCGCCGGCAGCGGCGGGTTTCCCGGCATCGAGGTGGCATATGACGAAACAACCACCGCGCCGACGCTTGAAATACGGGGCGGAACCGTCACCGGAACAGGCGGCGCGGCTGGTGGCGCCGGGATCGGAACCGCAAGCTGTGATACCGAAGAAGGCCGCGCCTTCCCACAATACGGCGGAAATATTACGATTAGGGGCGGTCATGTGACGGGCATCGGCCACTATGGCGCGGGCATCGGCGGCGGAAAGAATGCGGTAAACGCCGGTAATATTCTGATTGAAGGCGGAATCGTAAACGGAGCCTGCTCCAAGTCCGGCGGCGCGGGCATCGGCGGCGGCTCAGGTAAGATTTCAGCAGATAAATTTTCCGGCGGTCATGGCGGAAATATCACAATAAAGGGCGGTCTGATAACGGCGAACGGCGCAATGAACGGGGCCGGGATCGGCGGCGGCGAATACGGAAACAGCGGCGATATTACAATAACCGGAGGTATCGTTATTGCGAGAGGCAACATAAACGGCCACACATACGCCGCGGCAGCCGGAATCGGCGGCGGTTTCGGAATCAATCTCGGTACAGAAGAATACTTCGGCGGCGATTCCAACAACATAGTGATAACGGGCGGTAATATTTTCGCAAGCAGTCATGAGATTGGCGGTTTCGGGGCCCATGCTTATGATATCGGCCCGGCCGGATACGGACAGAAGAAGGGTAGTGTCATAATTTCCAACGCGACTTCCAACACGTCGGTCGCGCTGCGAAATAATAAGCTTGTGCCGGGTGCGGAGATCACGGGGCTGACATCAATGCAGTCGCTGGATTATACCAACCTATGCAACTATGGACTCAACTTAGAGCAACTCTACCCCACCCCCAGACCCAAGATCGCGGGTACCCTTGCGGACGGGGGTCCGCATCAAAACGACTGGATCGACCTGCATTGGAACGCTGCCATCAACCAATGGAAGGATGCGGGCAATACAAATATCGGAGCGTTTCTTGATTTATGTACGATAAAATATATCAATACCGCGGACAATGGTAGCGTCCTGCTTACCCAGGTTCAGCAGAAGGGCACACAGTTCAAAACCCCGGCCGGCGATATAGCCGCCAAAACGGGATATAAGATCACCGGGTGGTCATTCACTTTGGGAGAGCCCAAGCAATTCGCCCCCGAAGAAACCTTTTATTTTAATGGCGACCTTACTTTCAGTACTGTTTGGACGCCCAATACCTATATTGTCCACTATGATGCGAACGGCGGCGCGGGAACCGTGGCGGATGCCACCTTCACTTATGATGCGGCGGCAAATCTGACTGCTAATGCGTTTACGCGCAGCGGTTACGGCTTCGCCGGCTGGGCGACCGCGCTTGGCGGCGATGTCGCCTATTCAGACAAGCAAAGCGTGAAGAACCTTGCCGAAAGCGGCGCGGTCAACCTGTATGCCAAATGGACGCCGGTCGACTACACGATAACCTACAATCTGGACGGCGGCACGGTCAGCGCGGCCAACCCAGAAAACTATACGGTGGAAAGCGGTGAGATCACGCTGGCCAATCCGACCAAAGGGGGCTATACCTTTGCGGGCTGGTCGGGTACGGGGATTACCGGGACGTCCACGAATGTGACGATTCCTAACGGCTCCACCGGCAACCGTGAGTATGCGGCCAACTGGACGCTGGTCGACTACACGATTACCTATCATCTGGACGGCGGCACGATTCCCACATCCAACCCGGTGGGCTATGATGTTACTGACGATGCGATTACCCTGCACAACCCCACAAGGACCGGTTATACCTTCGCGGGCTGGTCGGGGACGGGTATTACGGGAACATCCACGAATGTGACGATCCCTACCGGCGCCACAGGCGACCGGGAATATACGGCCAACTGGACGCCCAATACATATATTGTCCACTATGACGCCAACGGCGGCGCTGGGACCATGGCGGACGCTACACACACCTACGATGCGCAGGCGCCTCTGCAGGAAAATGCGTTTACACGCGCTGGTTACAGTTTCGCCGGTTGGGCAACCGCGCCCAGCGGCGATGTCGCCTATTCAGACAAGCAAAGCGTGAAGAACCTTGGCGAAAGCGGCGCGGTCAATCTGTACGCCAAATGGACGATGATCAGCTACACGATAACCTACAATTTGGACGGCGGCGCGGTTAGCGCGGCCAACCCCGAAAACGATACGGTGGAAAGTGGTGAGATCACGCTGGCCAATCCGACC
>DHAA01000016.1:0-9682 GCA_002397275.1 Thermacetogenium sp. UBA4966
GTTGCTGCGAAAGTTGAGTTATTCATTTTCCTCAGTTTCCCGGATGTTGTAAAAATCACGTCCCCAGCGCAGACGCACGGAATCTCTAGCCTCAGGGAACTGAAACCAATACAGATCCTCGCTCAGAGCAGGATAATCCAGCGGAATATCCTTATCCTTTAACAGTTGAACTAGACCGCGCAGATGATGAGAAAATTCCTCCAGGCTGTCTGCGGTAGCCGCTGCGTCAAACCGCCGTTTGACTCGTTTTTCGTCATCTTCGTTTTTAGCCAACTTTCCAACTGCGACCCCGAGAAATTTACCATCCTCGCTCATACACTGTTTTTTCAAGTCTTTTCCCTGCTGGTGGAGAGCATAAAGCGTCAGGGGCGTATATACCGCCCATTCGCCGTATGTCGGCGGCTCGTCATTTCTGCCGGTCAGTTCTTCCGGCAGACCGGCCAGAGTAACATCCCAGAGTTCCGGCATGCTGCCGGGCGCTTTACCGATCCCGCGCCGCAGTTTAGCCAGGGTTGCTCTGGACGCAGCTTCGTTTTGACTTTCGTACAGCCGGCTGATCTTGCGTTTAACAAACGCCTTTGCTAGTTTGGCTTCGTTAGACATTCCTAATTTACTCCTTTCTATAAGGCTTTCTTGGCTGATGTCCAAATCAGAAATTGATTGTACGCCTCCGGCGCGGTATAACGCTGCTCCTTCTTTTTCTTATCCATAACAACTCGCCCGACGAAAGCCTGCGGCCCCGACTGCGCAACCAACTCTTTACCCAATGCTCTCACAATGCGTCTTGCCTGCTCACGCCACTGGTTGCATGTTTCCTCCATGCTATCCCGCTCCGGATTTATCCTCTCCAGCCACCGGCGGAAGGGAGTGTCCAAGCGGAAATATGTCTGTTCTTTCGCGGCATTTTTCTTATTTTTCAATCCCTCTTTGTCCCATTCTCCTGCCGCCCTGGCTAGGTTTTCCGCCAGCCATCCCACCTGGTTCACGAGCTTTTCCGTGACGCTGATCTCATTAATAATGCGGTTAACCCAGTTTTCGCCGAGGGCGGTAAAGAGAGAAAGGTTAAGGTATAAGCCATCGGTAAACACATGCATAACTGTCGCATTTTTCTTGTCTAAAGCAACTCCTGCTGTGTTCAGTTTTATAAATGGTATTTGTAAAATGCCATTATCCTTCAACCATGCAATCCATTTAACGACACCTGGCCTCGGATCTCCAGTCGGCGAAGAAGATAGTATCGCAGAAAAATCACGCCATATTTGACGAGATTCAATATGTCTTTTAGGCACATAAGCTTCGTCTTCCTTTCTTTTCTGCCAGAGCGTCATTTGTTCCAAAAACGCATTTTTTGTATCCAGTGCTTGACCAGACCACAGCAGAAGCTTAGTTACACGTTTCCGCTCTTTGTCCCGTATAAGTTGCATACGCCGAAACTGCATGGACAATAAGCTACAAGGGTTTTGAGGGAATACAGGGTTTGTATCTTTTAAGTTCTCCGCATCGCAAATTATGTTTTGCTCCCAAGAAGCATCGCAACCATTCCATACTCCGTTTTCTGTCGCTATAACAAGATTGAGCATGAGTGTTTCAAATACATTTGAGCCTTTTGCCCAAACAAGGCCTAAATGGCTTAGCCAGGATATGCCATACCCTTTAATGCTTCCAGGGGCTGGTCTGCCGACGGGGGCAACGTCAAACGAATTTGTATAGAGCAGCCATCTTGCCGCTTCGCTATACGATATACCCTCGTTTTGTGTACGGCCGGAAAATAAACGTGCTTTATTTCCGCTCTCCGCGATGTCTCCTATAAAGTAACGGATATCCTTTTCTGATGGTTTGATTTCTATACATTGGGAATCACTGACCAGTTCCTGTAAAGCTACCTGATAAAACGGGCGCTCAGGGTGGAAGAGCCAGAAACGGTCTTCATGATGCCGCAGGTAGTCCTCGATAATTCCCATCGGGAAGGCGCCCTTCTCCCACAGAGATTTCCAGCGTTTCAGCGCTTCGCCTGACGATGCTTCTCCTGGCGATGAAATCGGTGCATGATTACCGTCGGGATCATATCGTCCGAACACCGCGTGCAGAATCGCCAGCAGCAGTCTCAGTACGGCCACATCTTGCGTCGGCAGTTCTCCTGCAAGTTCCTTGAATTCCGGCGCACGGCGAAACAGGTCGAGCAGGGAGACCTCTTCAGTTGCGCTATCCGGTTTCATCACCATAATCCACGGTTCTTGCAGCAGGCTGAACTCTTTTTCATCCATCCGCTCTATCCTCCTTCTCGTAAAGCAATCCATAATATCGATCATAGGTCAAACGATAACCGCCCAAGTTTGCCGAATATGCTTCGTCCAGTATCAGGAATAATTCGCCTTTGAGCCACTTAGATTCCTGCCATGCGGAAAGCCGTTCGCTGTTCAAGAGTTCCAGTTCGGCAATGGTTTTGTCTATCGCCCATGAGGCGCAGAGGAGGCGAGGCAAACGAATTCTTTGACAGGCCAGCATTCTCGCGCAATAATCGTCTGGCGGTTGATAAATCGTGATTTCACCTCCATCATCTATCCATGGCAAAAAACAGATTCTGCTGTCGTTTTTTTCTTGAACCAGCAGTACTTCTATGGATTCATCAGTATCACGGACAGCGGCCTCACCGTGTTTTTCTGATACGTCCGTATCCAGCCATCCCGCCAAATTTTGCTCTGGGTCCGCCCATAGAGGGGAAATGCGAAAGTCCCTGGCGCGCTTTTCTTTGTCTGCAATCTTTTTCTCCTCTGTTTCTTTCGCCTGCAGGTAGCCTGCTGGTTGCGGATGAGGGTCTTTGTCTTCATCATAAGCATCCTGTACCAGCTGCGGAATGTCCTGAGGCAAAATAAGTTTTTGCGGCACCAGCGCCCTGGTGCGCATGAGCAGATACTCCCCGTAAATTATCTTTGTACTTGAATCAAAACTTTCTCCGTCTAATCCCAGGATCAGGCAGAGAGCTGATCTGAGTTTTTCCGGCCGGATTCTCTTGTGCCGGTGCAGGCGTCCGATGCGCTGCAGCAACAGGTCCATGGGGCAGATATCGGTCGCCAAAATGTCGAAATCGATGTCCAGCGACTGTTCCAAAACCTGTGTCCCCACAACGATGCGTTTTTGGGGACGATTACTCTTTCCTGGTTTACCTAATTCCTTGCGTATCATCTCCTCCTTTGCGGAGCGATCCGGAGCAAGAAAACGGGAATGCAGCAAGCGCACTGTTTCTTCGCCGAAATGTTCACGCAGTCTTTCCGCCAAATCTTGCGCTCGTTTTACAGTGTTGACCACCACTCCCGCGCAGCCCCCTCCTTTAAGCAGTTCATCCAGCTTATCGGTTAGACCCTCCTCTGTTTGGAATTCCAACCTCACCTCCCGGGAATCGCTCTCTGTGGAAACTGCTTGTTGCTTGACACTGTCGCCGTCCGTATAGGTGAGCAGAGGATAAGCGCGGCTTTGTACCCATTCAGGCTGCGTCTGAACCGGCTTGCATGCACCCCTTCCCAGGGGGTCGCTCTGAGAGGCAGAAGTAAGCAGGGTGGAATGTTTGTTCAGATATGCGTCGATCACCGCTTTTCTCTTCGCGGCGGGCAGGGTTGCCGAAAGCACGATAACCGGCACATGGTACGCGCCGAGGTAATTCAGCGCTCTATTGAGGTACTGGCCCATATAGGCGTCGTAGGCGTGGCATTCGTCAATGATGACGACTTTGCCCGCCAGTCCCAGATGGCGCAGCATGACATGCTTTTGCTTAAGGGCTGCCAGTAAAAGCTGGTCGATAGTTCCCACGACAAAATCTGCGAGCAGGGATCTCTTCTGTCCCTCAAACCAATCGTGTACAAATACGCCGCTGTCTTCGTCCTCTCCAATATTTGTACTTCCCGCGAAGAGCTTCTGATAATCATTGTTGAACTGTGCCTTTCCATGCGCTAGTTTGATAGAATGCCTGAAATCGTCGTCCAGTTTCTCGATCCACTCCTCTACGCGGGGGAAGATGCCGTCGGAGGTTGCTTGCGTAGGAAGGGCGAAAAAGACCCCTGATCGTTTGGTTTTATCGGCAAATATTTCAGCGCATGCCAGAGCAGCTTCAGTTTTTCCCGAACCCATCGGGGCTTCCAGGACAAGGATTCCGGGCGCGTCAATACCTGATGCAGTTTGTACTGCGGCGGATTGCAGCAGATGGGGGGTAAAGTTGAATCGTTTCCGATAGAGATCGGCGCTCTTCCATTTCTTACCCGCATTCCAGGGACGGGGCAAATCTAGTTGTTTCCAGGCGCTCTGGGCGCGGTCATCAGCCTGGGAATAATTCGGTTTGTCTTCCGGGCGAATATAAGGAAAATAATCTTCATTGCTGGCAATCCAGTCCGCCATGATCAGTAAACCGCTCAACAGGATCTGTGCCGCCATACCGGGCATGGGAATATCATTAATGGATGTAAATTTTGCTAACGTCAGTGCAAAATCAATAAGTTCCTGCTGTACGGCGCTCCACTCTTTTTTGCCGGCTTTCTCTAAATGATAATTAAACCCATAAACATCAATATCACTGCTGGACAGCACCTGTATGTCCGGCGGTTTTCCATGGTGGGCTCCGGGGATAACCGCTGCATTCCTTCCGCATCCGGCGTGCTTCAGTAAAATCTGTGATGCCAGGGCGTGCGGAGTTTTACCGGCACTGAAAAATTCACAATGAGGCTTCATGGGTAAACCGGCTATTATTAGCTTTTCTTCTATGCGCTCGTCCAACTCGCGGCAGGGCGGGCGAGCCTGTTTGGACTGAAACACTGGAGTGGCTTTGCCCAGGTCATGCGCGGCAGCTAAAAATACAAATAGATGGATGCACTCTTCCTCTGTGCTTTCAGCGGCTATTACTTTTTTTATTCCGTCGGGCAGCCAGTGGTTCCATAGTTTTTGAGCAATCGCGGCAGTATCTGTAAGGTGCATCGTTAAAGGAAGCCAAAGCAAATTACCGTCCCTGGTAGATTTCTTAGCCCAAAGTGCACGCGTCGCTCGAGAAAAGTTTGTCAATGATACCACTTCCTTTCGAGCATTGCGTTAAACATTTATCTCCGGCAGGATATTCTATAAAAGGATAATCCTATTATAACTCTCCCGTATAATAATGTATATAGTCGAAACATAGCGAAGTTTAGCTATTGACGGAAGGTAAAGAGCATTCCCGGCAAGTCGACTCTTTTAGCGGCTGAAGGAGGCTGAAGGGATTCGCGTTTTAGATGTCTCTATCTTCTGTAATCGCTTTAACTCGCTGAAATGCTCAAAAGTGACTTGACGAAAAAATGGTGCGATGCTATTATTGCATGGGTAAGCGCGGGAGTGGCGGAACTGGCAGACGCGCTGGATTTAGGATCCAGTGGGTTAACCGTAAGGGTTCAAATCCCTTCTCCCGCACCAAAGATGCGGTTCGGGCAGCAATTCAAGTAAATACGGTGCATTTAAATTGAGCAAAAAATAGGCACAAAAAGTAGAGTTTTCCAGGTATGCTCGGCTTTTTTATTCACAGCCGGGGATGCCTGAAAATATGATAAATTGCAAGCAAAGAATGAGGAGGAGCATAAATGCGCGCAACCCTGGAAAGCATAGAGAAAAACCAGGCGGCTATTCATGTAGAGGTTGAAGAGGAAAAGGTGGCGAAGGCGCTGCAGCGCGCCTACCACATTGTTGTAAAAAAAGTTACAATTCCCGGGTTCCGTAAGGGGAAAACCCCGCGTCCGATCCTGGAGGCGCGTTTGGGAAAGGAAGTACTGTATGAGGAAGCCCTGGAAATCCTCCTCGCTGAGGCTTATGAAGAAGCGATCAAGGAAACCGCGGTGGAGCCGATAAACAAACCGGAGATCGACGTTGTACAGTTGGAGGAAGGCAAGCCCTTTATTTTCGACGCCAAGGTAGAGGTTCTTCCCGAGGTTAAATTAGGTGAATACAAGGGTGTGTCTGCGGTTGTCCCCGAGGTTAAAGTAGGGGACGACGAGGTGGAAAATCAACTCCATCTTTTGCAGCAGCGGAATGCCCGGCTGGTTGACGCTGGAGACAAACCGGTGGATGACGGTGATGTGGCGGTTATCGAGCTGGAAACGAAAATCGGAGGCAGCATTGAGCCGCGGCTGACCATGCCCGATCAATTTGTAGAAGTAGGCGCCGCCAGGTTCATTCCCGGCATGGATGCGCATCTGTTGGGTATGAAAGCCGCGGAAGAGAAAGAATTCAGCATGAATTTACCTTCGGTTTTTGAATACGAAGACCTGGAGGGGAAAGAAGCCGATTTTAAGGTAAAGGTCATCGCTGTTAAGCAGAAGGAGTATCCGCAGCTGGACGACGACTTTGCCAAGGAGATCAGTGAATATTCGACACTCGCTGAATTTAAAGAGTATTTGCGCAATAAAATGGAAGAAACCGGGCATATTAACGCCAAACGCATCTTCAAGGAGCGGGTTGTCTCTAAGGTTGTGGATGGGGTTGATGTGGAAATACCGCAAACCCTGTTCGACCAGCAGCTGGAAGAGGAAACCAACCGTTTCGTGCAGCGTTTGGCCATGCAGAAGCTTACTCTTGACGACTACAAGAAGATGAGTAACAAGGATACCGAAGGGCTGCGCCAGGACTTGGAGGAGAGGGCGCGCTTCGCGGTCAAAACACGGCTCGCGCTTGGCGCTGTGGCCAAGGCTGAAGGAATTAAGGTCGCTCCTGAAGAATTAGATAAAGAGATCGATGATCTGGCGGCTCAGTATAATGTGGAGGCGGAGAAGATCCGTGCCAATCTGCAGGGCGGCGGACAGCTGGCCGCCTTGGAAGAGAGTTTGCTGTTCGAAAAGGTTCAGGATTTCCTGGCGGAGAATGCCGTTGCCCTCACTGAAGAACCGGCGCTGGAAAATGGGGAAAGTCAGGAAGAAAGTTCAGTAGCGGAAGGCGCGGCGCCTGACGCCGCGGATGATGCTGCGGCGGAAGATGCCGCGGGTGACGAAGCAGTTGGGGCGCCGGAGGCAGAGGACACTCGGCTGCCTGATCAACCTGATCAAGGAGAAGGGCAGACGGCGGAGTAAAGGTAAGCGATTAGCGGATAATTGGGAGAAAATAGTGGCTGCGGAAAAAGAGATTTGCCGCGGCCTCTTTTAACAAGTGCATTAATCTGGTATATTAGAGGTAGAATGAAATAAGATTTATGAGAGCGGGTGAGCTAAATGAACAAAGCGCAGTATCTGGTTCCTATTGTGGTGGAGCAGACGAATCGCGGCGAACGATCTTATGATATCTATTCGCGGCTTTTAAAGGACAGGATTATTTTTCTGGGTACTCCGATAGATGATAATGTGGCAAATATCATTATTGCGCAGCTTCTTTTTCTCGAAGCAGAGGATCCGGAAAAGGATATATTCATCTACATCAACTCTCCGGGCGGCTCTATCACCGCTGGGATGGCGATCTTCGATACCATGCGTTATGTTAAGCCTGACGTTTCCACGATGTGTGTGGGTTTAGCGGCCAGCATGGGGGCATTTCTGCTGGCTGCCGGCAATAAGGGTAAGCGTCTCGCTACTCCTAACAGTGAAATTCTGATTCATCAACCTCTGGGAGGCGCCCAGGGGCAGGCGACCGATATTGAAATTCACGCCAAGCGCATCATCAAAGTGAAGGAGCGGCTGAACAATATCCTTGCAGAGCTTACGGGTCAGCCTTTGGAGAAAATCCAAAAGGATACCGATCGTGACACCTTTATGGATGCCGAAGAAGCTAAAAAGTATGGCCTCATTGACGACGTAATTACATTTCGGGCTGAAGAGAAGGTGTAATCCCTAAGGGAGGTGCGCGTTTTTGAACAAATTCGGTGATGAAAAAGGACAACTGAAGTGTTCCTTCTGCGGCAAACTGCAGGACCAGGTGAAGAAACTGGTGGCAGGTCCCGGTGTTTATATTTGTGATGAGTGCATTGAGCTGTGCAATGAGATCATCGAGGAAGAACTGGGTGAGGACACTGAATTAGAATTAAACGATATTCCCAAACCGCAGGAGATAAAGGATGTTCTCGACCAGTATGTTATTGGCCAGGAATACGCCAAGAAGATCCTATCAGTGGCTGTCTACAATCATTACAAACGGATCAATGTGGGCATGCGGGCAGATGATGTGGAGCTTCAGAAAAGCAACATCGTTATGCTGGGGCCTACCGGCTGTGGGAAAACCCTGCTGGCTCAGACCCTGGCCCGTATCTTGAACGTACCCTTTGCTATCGCGGACGCCACATCGTTGACCGAGGCCGGCTATGTGGGGGAGGATGTGGAAAATATCCTGCTCAAGCTGATCCAATCGGCGGACTATGATGTGGAAAAAGCGGAGAAGGGGATCGTTTACATTGATGAAATTGATAAGATCGCCCGCAAATCGGAGAACCCCTCTATTACCCGGGATGTTTCCGGCGAAGGGGTGCAGCAGGCGCTATTGAAAATCCTGGAGGGTACGGTGGCCAGCGTTCCGCCGCAAGGAGGGCGCAAGCACCCGCATCAGGAGTTCATTCAGATCGATACGACGAATATCCTCTTTATCTGCGGAGGCGCTTTCGAAGGTGTAGACAAGATCATCCAGAACCGGACCGGCAAGAAGACGATCGGTTTCGGGGCGGAGATCGTACGCCAGGAGCAGGAGATAGGCGAAATACTGAGTCAGATTATGCCGGCGGACCTTCTTAAGTACGGCTTAATTCCGGAGTTTGTAGGAAGAGTGCCGGTAATTGTTACGCTCGAGGCTCTGGATGAGGATGCTCTCGTCAAGATTTTGACCGAACCCAAGAATGCCCTGGCAAAGCAATACCAGAAGCTCTTTGAAATAGACGGGGTGACATTGGAGTTTAAAGACGAGGCGCTCCACGCCGTGGCCAAAGAGGCGGTGCGCAGGAAAACAGGCGCCCGCGGTCTGCGGGCAATCCTGGAGGAGACTATGCTCAATGTGATGTATGATATACCTTCCAGGAGCGACATCACCAAGTGCGTGATCACCAAAGACGTTATCGATAAGAAAGAAGAACCGATACTGGTGACCGAAGATCGCAAGAAAAAGAGTGAAACGGCATAAGGGGCGCGAGAGCGCTCCTTATTTTTTGCCTTTTGCCTCCGAATCAACGGGCGTTTAGCGGGGATATAAGTTTGAGAACCGCGATTTCTGGTAATAATGAGGGTAAATAATAGGAATTTACCTGAATAGGAGTCGTGGTTATTTTGTTTCCTGGACTCAGTGGTTTTAACGGCGTCATCGGCGCCATTCAGATCGTTTTTGTGATCGTTGTCGGACTGTATTTCTGGAATCTTTTGCGCAGCCAGCAGGGGACGCGTGTAGCGGTGGATCGGGAATCGAAAAAGGAAATGGAGAAGATTCAGCGGCTGCGTAAAATCTCGCTGGCCGAACCTCTGGCCGAAAGAACCCGTCCTCAGTCTTTTGAAGAGATCGTCGGACAGGAGGAGGGGCTGAAAGCGATGCGCGCCGCTCTTTGCGGCCCTAACCCCCAGCATGTGCTGCTCTACGGCTCCCCCGGCGTAGGGAAAACCGCGGCTGCCCGGCTTGTGCTGGAGGAGGCCAAGAACAACTCCCTGTCTCCCTTTGGGACGGACGCCAGGTTTGTGGAAACCGATGCCACTATCGCGCGCTTTGATGAGCGTGGGATCGC
>DHAA01000016.1:9960-16366 GCA_002397275.1 Thermacetogenium sp. UBA4966
AGGCGCTGTGACCAAAGCCCATGGCGGGATTCTTTTTATCGATGAGATCGGCGAGCTGCACCCCATCCAGCTGAACAAGCTCTTGAAGGTTCTCGAAGACCGTAAGGTATTCCTGGAGAGCGCTTATTACAGCTGTGAGGATACCCATATTCCGGCGCACATCCATGATATTTTTCAGAACGGCCTGCCGGCCGACTTCCGCCTGGTCGGCGCTACCACCAGGCTGCCGGAGGAGATCTCTCCGGCCATTCGCTCGCGGTGTGTAGAGGTTTTTTTCCGGAGCCTGCTCCCGGAGGAAATCAGAAAAATCGCTGCCAACGCCGCTCAGAGGATCGGGTTTGCTTTTGGGCCTGGAGCGTTGGATGTCGTGGCTAAGTATGCCGACAACGGCAGGGAAGCAGTCAATATCATCCAGATCGCCGCCGGGTTGGCTCAAGGCAGAGAAACAAAGGAGATTGAGGCCGCGGATGTGGAATGGGTGGTCAACAGCGGCCGCTACTCTCCCCGCCCGGAGCGAAAAATTCCGGCAAAACCGGCGGTCGGCCTGGTAAACGGCCTTGCCGTAATGGGGCCGAACCTGGGTACGCTTCTGGAGATCGAGGTCTCGGTAAATCCTTCTCTTCAGGAGCGCGGAGAGGTAAAGGTGACCGGAATCGTGGAAGAGGAGGAGATGGGGGGGCTGGCAGGAAGGCGTGTGCGCTGCAAGAGCATGATCAGAAATTCTGTAGACAATGCCTTGACAACGCTGAGGCGTTTCGTTGAGGATGACCTGCGGAGTTATGACATCCATATCAACTTTCCCGGTGCTGTGCCCACAGACGGACCCTCCGCGGGTGTGGCTATCGCTGTGGGGATTTACTCGGCTCTTACCAAAAAGCAGGTGGATCACCGCATCGCGATGACCGGTGAGATTTCTTTGCTGGGCGAGGTCAAGCCTGTGGGAGGGGTCGTCGCTAAAGTTGAGGCCGCCCGGAGGGCAGGCGCCGAAAAAGTATTGATTCCCCAAGAAAATTGGCAGGATCTCTTCAGGGAGGCCTCTCTGGAAGTAATCCCCGTCCGTAATTTGGATGAGGTGATTCAGAGGGCCATTGTTCCTGTCGGCAAAGCCGGACAGGTACCCGCATAAGCCGCCGCCTCCGCTGAGGCGCCCGACAGATCCGCCGGACTGGCAGACTCTCACCCACCCCCCTGTTAGTTCTATTAAGTTCACTCTATTGCAGGAACTATGAAGCTTGGGGTAGAATGTAGTTAAGCAACTTCTCACTATTAACATCTTCCTAGCAGAAAAGGGGGTGGCAACATGTCCCAAGGACAAGAACAAGATCAGGATCAACAGTTCGAAAACAGCGTTTTGGTTCAGCGGAATGAGGAGGGACGTCTTATACCGCTGCTTCCTTTGCGCGGTCTTTTGGTTTTTCCATATATGGTGATTCATCTCGACGTGGGGAGAGAAAAGTCGGTCAGCGCCATTGATGAGGCGATGCTCCATGACCGTGAAATATTTCTTGTCACCCAGAGAGAGGCCCAAACAGATGAGCCGCAGGAAGGCGATCTTTATCAAGTAGGAACGATCGCTGAAATCAAGCAGTTGCTCAAGCTGCCGGGAGGGACTTTCCGCGTACTCGTAGAGGGGTTGAGACGGGGCAAGATTAAGCAGTATCTCTCTTCAGATCCCTATATCCAGGTAGTTGTCGAAGAATTTCAGGAGAGTTACGAAAAGACCCCGCAGATCGAAGCGATGATGAGGACAGTGACCAACCAGTTTGAGGAATATGTCAAAGCGGGGAAGAAAATCCCTCCGGAAACTGCGGTTTCCATCGTTTCCATCGACGACCCGGGGCGCCTGGCGGACATCATCGCGGCGCATATCAATCTGCGGATAGGGGATAAGCAGGCGATCCTGGAGGCCTTTGATCCCAGGGAACGCTTAAAAGAGTTAGGGGGAATCCTCTCCCGCGAGATGGAAATCCTCGATCTGGAACGCAAGATCAATATGCGCGTTCGCAAACAGATGGAAAAGACGCAAAGGGAGTATTACCTGCGGGAGCAGATGCGGGCGATTCAAAAGGAATTGGGCGAAAAAGACGAGCGGCAGGCAGAGGTAGAGGAACTGAGGGAGCGCATCGCCAAAGCTAAGTTGCCGGAAGATGTTGAGGAGAAGGCCGTCAAGGAGTTGGAGCGGCTGGAAAAGATGCCGCCGATGGTCGCCGAGGCCGTTGTGGTGCGCAATTACTTAGACTGGATTTTGTCGCTGCCATGGGCGAAGGAGACTAAGGACCGCCTCAGGTTAGATAAGGCGGAGGAAATTTTAGAGGCTGATCACTACGCTCTGCACAAGCCCAAGGAGCGGATTCTGGAGTATCTGGCGATTCGCAAGCTGGCCACCAAGATGCGGGGACCGATCCTTTGTTTCGTCGGCCCGCCGGGTGTGGGCAAGACATCGCTGGGCCGGTCGGTCGCCCGGGCGCTGGGGCGAAAATTCGTGCGTATTTCCCTGGGCGGCGTGCGCGATGAGGCGGAAATCCGAGGCCACAGGCGGACGTATGTAGGGGCGATGCCCGGCAGGATCATTCAGGGAATGAAGCAGGCGGGGACCAAAAATCCGGTTTTCCTCCTGGATGAGGTGGATAAGATGAATGCCGATTTCCGAGGGGATCCCAGTTCAGCCCTGCTGGAGGTGCTGGATGCCGAGCAGAACTATGCCTTCAGCGACCACTATATCGAGGCGCCTTTTGATTTATCCAAGGTGTTGTTTATCACCACCGCTAATGTGGAGTACAATATACCGCGGCCGCTGCTTGACCGCATGGAGGTGATCAACCTCTCCGGGTATACAGAGGAAGAGAAGGTAAAGATCGCCGAACGCCATCTCATCCCTAAGCAACTGAAGGAGCATGGGCTCAAACCCCAGCATCTTCAGCTGTCGGAGAACGCCCTGCGCATGATAATCAGGCAGTACACCCGGGAAGCGGGGGTGCGCAATCTGGAGCGGCAAATCGCCGCTGTCTGCCGGAAGACGGCCCGCGAGGTGGTCAATGATAAGAAATATCATGTCAAGATTACCGCTGCTAATCTAAGTGCATTTTTGGGGATTCCCCGCTATCGCTCCGGCACTATAGAGAAAGAGGATGAAGTGGGCGTGGCCACCGGGCTCGCCTGGACCGAGGTGGGCGGCGAGGTACTCAATGTAGAGGTGGGTATTCTCAGGGGCAAGGGTAAGATCACGCTCACCGGCAAGCTGGGCGACGTGATGAAGGAATCCGCTCAAGCGGCTCTCAGCTTTGTCCGCTCCCGAGTAGACGACCTAGAACTGGCTGAGGACTTCCACGAACAGCATGACATCCATGTCCATGTTCCGGAAGGGGCTATTCCCAAAGACGGGCCTTCGGCAGGAGTTACCATGGCGACCGCTATGGCCTCGGCCTTAACCGGCAGATTCACCAGGCATGACGTGGCCATGACCGGGGAGGTCACCCTGCGGGGACGCGTGCTTCCGGTAGGCGGCATCAAAGAGAAGGTGCTGGCCGCGCACCGGGCGGGGATCAAAAGCGTAATCATGCCTGCGGAAAACAAAAAGGATCTCGAGGAGATCCCGGCCAATGTCAAAAAGAAACTGAACTTTGTGTTAGTCGATCATATGGATCAGGTGTTGGACGAAGCCCTGCTTCCTGAAGGTGAAACGCCGGCAAAGGGGCAACGGCAGACGGAAGTCAATTAAGCTTATTAGTTTGGCGAAGAGGCCCGTTCCTCATAGACGCGGCCTCTTTTTTATTAGGAGTTCATACAGACGCCGCGGATTATTCTTCATTGACACTTTTATTTACGCCTTTTCATGATATAATAACCATATGGTGGAAAATAGCTGGGCGGACTGCACAGTGCACCGGAAAGGCGATTGCGGATACTATTGGCAAAAGGCAGGTGGTTATCGTGCGGGAGATTAATTCTGAAGATTTAAAAAGGCAATATGAAGAAAAACTAAATGAAATTGAGCGCAACATGCTGAGATTAAAGGCAAACAGAAGCAGAGCAGTCCGTACTAAACCCAGGGATTACGAAGAGTCCCGCATCCTTACGAAGATCTTTCTGCAGAAATTCAACAGAGCTCTTGAAGAGGGTAAAATTATTTTTCAAAAGGATCGAGAGTGGTATTATGAGTTGCCGGCAGACGAACGATAGCACTCCGAAAAAATCATCCTTCACCCGCATGGTCGAATTTGTCAGGGACTTTACTCGAATATCGCAAAAAAGGTATCGTCTCTACCCGATTGTTGTCGGCGGTCTTTCCGTTGCTATTTACACACGAAACGAATATTCAACTTTTGATGTCGATATGGTTTATCCTAACTATCAGCTTGCCGACAAAATACTTAATGAGATGAAATTCATTAAGGAAGGCAGACACTGGTATTCTGAAGAATTGGAGATTGCTGTTGAAATACCTGATCATGTATTGGCGGGAGATATGAAAAAGGTAGTTAAGTTGAGTCTTTCGGATAAAGAAGATGATTATATCTTTGTAATCGGAGTCGAAGACCTGCTTATTGATCGCATCAACGCCCTCGTACACTGGAGATCAAAAGAAGACGGCGAATGGGCTGAAAGAATATATCAGGCCTATCAAGAACAGATAGATAAGGGCTATTTTATCAAAAAAGCCGGGGAAAACCTTATTGAGGAACAAGTTCAATATCTTTTACTCAATAATCATTTACAGAAGTATATTCAATAGCTTTTTTATGGTAATAAATGGGGAAAGAGGGGCGTACAATAGGGCAAGGGGTGATTACAGATGAGAAAACGGGAAAGAGTTTTTGCTCTGCTGCTGGGTGCGGGTGTATCCTTGCTTTTTACCCTGGCCGGGCTGTTGCTGGCGGTTGTTTATATCGTTCTTTCCGCTAAGGAGACCTATTATCTAAGCTCCTATTTCGCTGTCGTCCTTTTTTTGAGCGTCTTTTGCGGTGGTTATGCAGCCGGCCTTAAGGGGGGAGTCGGGAACTGGATGCCCGCCGGGCTGATCGGGGCGTTTACCGGAGGTATGCTCCTCTTGCTTCTCTATATACTTGTCCCCCTGGCTCCGGGCGTTGGCGAACTGCTGAAGCTGCTCCTGCTGCCTGCCCTTTTCAGTTGCTCCGGAGCGCTGATATCTGCCAACCGGGTGAGGAGGCAGCGGTCTTTGCCCCAAAATAGTTTAAGCGCCAGATAAACCCGCTGTTGGGAACTGTCGGCACAGTGCTCTGCCGGGAATGCCGGCATTTTTTTATGTCTTTTTTTATGTTTTTTTGGCTCTCTGCAAAAATGAGGCAACCGGACCAAAGAAAGTCCGGAAAGATGAAAAGCATGTGCAGTGATTATTCAAGCGGGCTTAATTAAAATGTAAGTGAGTCAAAGTTTTCGCGGTGGAAGAAAAAGAGCGCTGAAAATTAGTATTAGGAGGAGATGTTGTTTTGGAAGAGCGGCCGGATTCAGCTCAGACTGAGCTGAAAGGTTTTCAAAGGGTGGCCAAAAATCTTGCTCCCTCCTGGTTCGCCGCGGTCATGGGGACAGGGATTTTCGCGGTTACCAGCAAATACTATTCCTGCTATTGGTCCTGGCTGAACAATGCGGCGGCCTGTTTATGGGCGATCAATATCATTCTTTTCTTAGTTTTGCTCATTCCCTGGATCGCCCGTTGGTTTCTGTTTACAGAGGATTCGCTGCGTGACCTCAATCACCCTGTAACAGGGCAGTTCTATGCCACGATGCCCATCGGCTGCCTGGTGCTGGCGGTGGGTTTTCTGGTTGTGGGAACCGACTTAATGAATGTGGATTTGGCTGTCGGCATCGCCAAAGTCTGCTGGGTTTCGGGAGCGGTTTTGGCTTTGCTGTTTGCCGTTGTCACACCGCTGCTCAACTTTCTGAATAAGGTAACGCTCACAGATTTAAACCCGGCCTGGTTTATGCCCCCGGTGAGCCTCATTGTGGCTCCTATTGCCGGCGCGAAACTCATTCCCTTCTGGCCGCTGTACTTACAAAAACCGCTGCTGCTGATCAACTACGCATTTTGGGGGACAGGGTTTTTTCTCTTTATATTTTTGGCGGTGATCTGTTTCTATAGATTGATCGCAGCTCCTCCTCTGCCGGGCAAACTGGTTCCCACCGTTTGGATCTATCTGGGCCCTATCGGAGCGGGTACCCTTGCCCTCCTCAATCTGGGAGCAGTCAGCGCTCCCTGGCTGGGGAACTCCGCCCTGCCGGTAATCAACACTATCGGCTTGATCTATTGGGGATTCGGCTTCTGGTGGCTGATCATCGCCGCATTGGTCACACTGATCAATATTCTTCGTAAAAACCTACCCTATGCCCTGTCCTGGTGGGCGTTCACCTTCCCCCTGGGAGCTTATGCAGGGGCGACGTTCCTCATCGC
>DHAA01000143.1:0-11128 GCA_002397275.1 Thermacetogenium sp. UBA4966
TTGTAAGAGCCGGATAGCTTGTCATTTTTGTACGGGTTTTCAGCAATTTCATGGATTCTATTGTACAAGAAATCCCTTAAAGCGGGTTCCATTTTTTTGAGGTCTCTAACTGCGCCTTTGGATAGACGGATTTCATATTTTTTTTTCATTCTTTATATCACTTATAGCATCATCCAAAGAAACAGTTTCTTCTTGAAACCGTTCCTCTATGAATTTGTCAAAAGTCTTGTTCAAAATATCCTTTCGTTCAAAAAGTTTGGCTTTAAGCTCCTTTCCTTTATATCCCAAATCCATCAAATCTCTTAAAAGCAAATCTTCCATTTCGTCAGCAATCATAATTTCCTTGACTTTCAATTCCTCACCGTCAAGGTAAAATTTAAGTTTTGTGCCTTCCTTCCAATTAAATTTATCCCTGATCTCCTTTGGAACTGTTACCTGACCCTTTGATGTTAAAGTTGTATACTCCATAGAAAACCCTCCAAGGTAATACTGTAAAACTGTAATACGGTAAGAATATATTATCACAAAAAAATTAATTTGAAAATCCTTACCAAAATAAAATCTTAATCGCTCCCTGTACCGCTTCTCACGGAATTTAGAAACTCATCCAGAGAAGCATCCGCTTCTGCCGCCACTTTTTCTTCCGGTACGCCGACGAGAACAATATTGAGATAGAAACGCGGCCTGTGAAAGAGAGCATCCTTTGTCTGGGGAGAAGCATATCTGTTCACTTTATCCGGTTTTGTGCAGCTAAAGCTGCCGTAGCTCTCTCCCTCCTCAACGAGGGCCTTGATATGCCCCGGAACCACTCCCCTGACGCTGAAAGCCCCGGCGAGCCTTAACATCATATCTTGCACCGGGCTTTCTAGCTCCTCCAGGCTCAGCGGGGATTGCAGATCAAGGGTTAGTTGGCGTGCTACCGCTTTCATCCCGGATCAACCCCTTAAAGAGTTTTTCATCAATCCCGTTCAGGGCAGAGACTGACTCAACCCTGGCCTGTGGATTGACTTCTTTTATTTTAGAGATAATACTTGTTAAATCCACTGCGGGCGCTTGATCAATCTTGTTCACCAGCACCAGATCAGCAGCAGCGACCTGGGAAAAAACAAAGTCGGGCATAATCTCTGCAAGCTCCTGCCAGCGCTCGGCATCCGCCAGAACAATGGTGTACACCGACTCAAAGCCTTTCCCATATTTCTTCAATGTATCGATCACCGAAGCTATTTTAGCAAGACCTGTGGCTTCGACAATTATCCACTGCGGATTAAACTGCTTCATGATCTGACCGACAGCCACTGTTAACTCTGCTGTTAACTGGCAGCAAATGCAGCCGCCGGAGATCTCTTTAACCTGAAAACCATCCAGGGAAAGCAGTTTGTCGTCTATGCCCACCTCCCCTGCCTCATTTTCAATGATCACCACCCTTTTTCCCTCTTGCTTAACCAAGAATTCAGCTAAATGCCTGATAAACGTGGTTTTTCCGGAACCTAAAAAGCCTCCTGTCAGAATAATCTTCATCTCTCCGACCCCTTTCCGAATCCGAATAAATTCAGATTAGCAGCGGAATCGAGCAAATCCATGCGGAAATTATTCATTGATAAGGGATCCCCGGGCTGAAGAACCACAAAATCGTCGTCCCAGGGTCCGGCCAGCAATTTTTTTAGCAGGTCAAGAGAACCGGGCTCTGTTTGGTAGCCCAGCCCTACTTTCTCGGCAAAATCGTAGGATTGGTCAAAGCACTTGTCATCGAGGGGATAGGCGCCTGTATCGATCAGCACCAGTCTCCTGTAGTGCTCCAACATGATCTTCATCACTCGCTCCGCCTGTTTTTCTCCGTAGCGTTCCACACAGCGCAGGTATTCTTTGATAATATTGTTTTCATTCTCTACCCAGCCTCTCGTCAGGAAATAAGTACCCAGTTCCTTCGACAGAGTCTCACGCCTCTGATAGGAACCCAGCAACAGGGAAATACAGTCGTCTACCCGAGGAATGATCAGTCGGGCATTATTGGAGTAAATCCCCAAAAGGGCGTTGCCGCAGTATCCATAGGCCAGAATTATATAATCAACATTAGAGATTCTATTTATTTGCTCCTGCAGCTTTTCGCGCAGCGTATCGGGAAAATTATGAAGCCCGGACTCAATCCAGATTACCGGATAATCAATTCCTTCTTCCTCTATTACCTTGTTTACTTCATCGCTTATGGTGTGACAGGCGACAATAACTGCTCTCATGACCAACACCCCATTCCTCATCTACTGTCGGACGCTGGAATTGTCTTTGCTTCCCGGAGAATCTTCAGACAGAGACTCGCTCCGTCGGTACAGTTTTTTACCCAATAATCTACGCCTGTATAACGGCAAACAGCGTCGTTGACCAGCCCGCCGATAATCGTAATCGGTTTGAGTGAATCCATTTTTTCTGTCAATAAATTAACCGTCTTCTTCATCGAATCATAGGCATCGGAGATCAACCCTGACATGCAGAGGATGGACGCCCTTGTTTCCTGCACTTTGTTCACGATAGTGTCGGGGGAAACATCAACTCCTAAATCCTGTACAGCCAAACCATACTGGCGCATGGTGACGATGGCGATGTTTTTGCCGATGTCATGGATGTCTTTTTCCACCGTGCCGAATACAATCTGCGGGCTATCCGCATTGAGTTCCTCAGGTGAACCGAGTATGAGCTGCTGTACTTCCTTATATATTTCCGCGGCCATCACCAGATCCGCCAAAAAATAGTCCCCTTTGCTATACATGTCTGCAACAATGTCCAGGCCTTTCCTCACGTCTTCCAGCAGCGAGTAAGGATCCATACCCTTAGAGAGCCCATTCCTGACCAGAGAGAGCACCTTTTCTTCCTTGATGGCAACCACAGCCGAAACGAGAAGCTTCCAAACTCGCATTACAAACACAGCCTTTCTTAAAGGGGTTGTGAAACAGCTGTCAACGTAAAGCGATCGCCGCGGCAGATCATTTTCGACCACCCGATTGGCTTTTTCTTTGGTGTATAAATGATCTGCTCTATGCATAGAGCAGGAAGACCTGAGGCGGCGCCCAGCAGTTCCGCTTCCTCTTTTGACAGATTAGATGCCGAAACTTCCAATTTGTTTCGTACTGAGAACAGCTCTGTGTGCCTTGCTACCATATCTGGAAAAGCAGCATAGGCAATATCTTTTTCCAGCAAAGGAAGCCCCTTGAGATACGGTACAAACCTGAAATCAATGGCTACCGGCCCCTCAGCCTTGGATAAAACACGTTTCATTTTCAGGATCTTAGCGCCCTTCTTGACTGCAAGTTTCCGAGATATTTTTTCATCAGCGGGGACTACGTTCAGCTCCAGGAGTTTGATCCGCGCCATTTTATTGCCCAGGACATTCTCCTCGGAACACTTCAAAAAGAGGGTATCCATCGGGGGGCTGGTAACAAAACTCCCTTTGCCCTGGATTGATTCGATATATCCCTCGTTGGCCAGCAAACTGATTCCCTGGCGCACGGTCATATGGCTGATACCGTATTCCTTGGCCAGCCGTGCCGTGGATGGCAGCATATCGCCCGGTTTCCATTCCCCGGATTCTATTTTGTTTCTGATCTCTTCCGCCAGGCGGTAATAAGCCGGCAGGAAAGAAGATCTGGTTTCCATAATCAACACCTCTCCAATTCCTCCAGATACCCTTTCTTATAGTGTAACATAGATGAAAACAGAGCCGAAGCCGGAGGATATCGCAGAGCAAGCATCTGTCGGCGCTGGCGACCTCCGGCATCAAACTCTTGTTTTCAGGCAGGGCGCCTGGTTGAATTCATCTACTTAACCGAATCGATCATCGCCTTAACATTTTCCGGTTTGGCATTAGGCGGAATATCGCAGCCGGAAGAAAGAATAAACCCTGCAGGGCCTATTTCATTGATCAAACGACGACAGTAATCATGTACCTCGTCAGGGGTACCCAACGACAACGGAGAAGAGGGAACGTCACCCATGATGCACATATGATCCCCCAAAATCTCCTTGGCTTTAAAAATATCCGTGGCGCCGTCCAAGGCAAGCACGCACTTGCCTTTCGGCAGTTCCCGCAAGTACTCTAAATCCCTTGTCCAGTCAGAGTCAAAATGAAGGATAGCAATGACGCCTTCATCCACTACCGCTTGCAC
Organism: Thermacetogenium sp. UBA4966; assembly: GCA_002397275.1. Classification (GTDB taxonomy): domain Bacteria; phylum Bacillota; class DSM-12270; order Thermacetogeniales; family Thermacetogeniaceae; genus Syntrophaceticus. The sequence continues at coordinate 4,155 of DHAA01000143.1, forward strand.
AAGCTGTTTAAAGTAAGGGAATACAAATCTATTCCACAGTCGCGGCGACAAAAACTCACTGGCAGAACGCCAACCACCAGTCCAAATGGCAATCGGCTTAGCCGCCCGCAGCATCTGTCTGGTATTTTCAAGAATGTCGACCATAGCAACGTCCATTGCTTCTTGTACCTTATCGGGAATTCGGAATAGATCTTTCAGAAATGCAGGCATGGAACGTCCGCCGCAAAACGATTCATACGGTATGGTCGCCATTCCGCCGCAAAAGAGAACAATTCCCAGGTCTTCGATATTCTTTTGCGCTTGCGGCATATATGACAACGGCTGAAGTTTGGCTTCTAGATTATCTAATCTTTCTCGGTAATAGTCACTGAGAAATTCATTATATCCTTTGTCAATGATCGCGTCATAGTCTTCAATCGTCATCAGCTCCCGCTCATCCACTTGCCAGAGTTCATTTTCAGGCAAATCATACCCCGGGAGCTTTACCTTGGAAAGCCATAGTGTGCTAAGTCCAGTTGCATAGAAAGCGGCGCTTTGCAGTCCATCAAACTCGCCCAGTCTGGAAAATGACTTGATAATAGTCTCGTTGGAAATTTTCGGGTTAGTGCAGAACTCGGACATTTTGACACCCATGTGTCTCGCGCAGAAAGCATTAGCAAGGGGAACAACAGGTACCCGGTCCGGTTTTTCCAGCGCGGCGGCTGTTTTGATTCTCTTCAACCGCTCCTCGTACAATTCATTGGCAGCAGTCATTTAGTTCACCCCCAGAAGTTTCTTTGCTATTTCAACTCCACCGGGCGCATCCTTACACAGCACATCCGCCTTCACATATTGGCGGGTCGTTTCGTCGAGGGGGCCTCCCCCCACCAGAACCTTTAAGCCGTTTCTCAGCCCCGCCTCTTCAAGAGCGGTTACCGTCTCTTTCATACTATCAAAACTGGTCGTCAGCAGGCAGGACAGACCCACCAGCTGCGGTTTATGCTCTTTAACCGCGTCTACAAAACGCTGCACGGGAACATCCACACCCAGATCGATAACCTGGAAGCCGTTACTGCTAAAAATAAGTGATACGATGTTCTTGCCTATATCATGAATATCTCCGGCCACTGTACCCAGTACCATAGTCGCTATCTTATCTTTCTCATCTGACTGAAATTTTTCCTGCAAGAGCGAGGCGGCGTTTTTAAAAACATCCGCAGCCATGATCAATTCGGAGAGGTAATACTCCTGAGCCTGAAACTTATCACCGACAAACTCCATCCCCTTTTGCAGCTCTGCAAAGATCTTTTCCGGAGGAACACCGTCGTTAAGCTGCTGCTTCACACCCTCGAACAACTCGTCTTCCACTAAATCTCTCATCAATTCACTCAGAGGAGCACCCATTTCCTTTCCCTCCCTAAAATTATTATTGTTAAAACCCATTGTGCATGGGAAGCGATCATCACCTCCTGATAGCTTATAGTTTTTTTATCTTTTATAGTTATCTAGATAACTATATTATAATTAATTTTCTACTGCTTGTCAACGAGAACAAACCCGGAAAAAGATAATGAGTTTAACGCATCTTTAACATTGTTAACAGTTGACATTAATTAAAAAATAGCATAGCATAAGAGATACCATAAATTACTTAGTATAGTCTTATATTCCACTGAAATACTTTCTTCAATTTGTCTTTTCGGCGTTTCCTTTTGTCAACGATCCCTGATCCGGCGCCGCGCCAAATCCAGAAAACACTGCAGGCGAAAAGTCGGAGGCGCCGGTTAGCTTGGTTGCATAGCGAGGGCTCCTGACCATCCTTCGGTTAGGCTCTCCGGGTTCGGGGTACTCTATCTGCAGAATGCCTGGAGTACAAAAGGCGTACCCATCACCGGATTCTAGCGTCTTGACAAATCCCTCTCAGGCGCTAGTGTTATAAAGTTGTGTACGATTATACAAGCTGGAAGGAGATGTCAATATGAAGAAATATTTTGGATTATTGTCACCGGAAATCGCTTGGGCGTTGCTGCGGGCCTTTTTAGGTTTTTCTTTCATACGCTCCGGGTATGGAAAACTGGGACATTTTAATGGAGAGGCCCTGACTTCCACTCTTAATTCCTGGATCAACGGGGGAGGGAAAATACCCCCCAATCCCAACGCATGGTATGTCGACTTTCTCAAGGGAACGGTTATTCCACGCGCCGACATGTTTGCCAAACTGGTAACCTATGGGGAAATCCTGGCGGGAATCGCTCTCTTTCTTGGATTGCTCACAGTGCTGGCAGCGATTGCCGGAATATTTATGAACGCCAACTACTTCTTTGCGGCCGCCCATACCGGCGCATCAACGCAAGGTATCAACGTCCTGTACATCGTTGTGCAGCTTCTCTTCATTTTGGCCTGGGTGGGACAGTATTATGGTTTGGACAAATACCTGTTCGGCAGCCTTGGCCGCCGCCAAAACTGAAAAGCGAACAGAACCATTACAACAAAACCATTAAATATGTTGATAAGGAGGATGAAATAACATGCTAAGCGAAAAACTAACACAAAAGCTCAACGAACAGGTAGTGAAAGAATTCTACTCAGCCTATCTTTACCTTTCTATCGAAGCCTACCTGGCATCCTTGAATCTGCCGGGGTTTGCCAACTGGTTCCGCGTCCAGGCCCAGGAAGAGCGGGATCATGCGATGCTCATCTTCGACTATATAGACAGGGTAGGAGGAAAAATCAAACTGGGCGCTATCGATGAACCGCCGTCCGACTTCTCCTCGATCGGAGATGCCTTGAAACTGACCTATGAGCATGAAATGAAAGTAACAGCGTCAATCTACAGCATTTTAGATGTTTCCTTGGAGGAGAAAGACCACAAAACCACAGCTTTTCTGCAGTGGTTCGTCAACGAGCAGACTGAAGAAGAGGAAAATGCCGACAACAACGTGAAGCGGTTCGAGCTGGTCGGGAATGACGGCAGGGGTATCCTCATGATGGATGCCGAGATGGCTGCCAGAGTCTACACTCCTGTGACCACGGTACAAAACCAGGCGCCGGTTGTATGAGGAGGAAGTCATGGATATCAAGTCTGAGGGCTCAAAAGGGGCGGCGGTTGATGGAATAAAAACCGGTTTTAAAGTAACTGTTACCAAAAACGGCCCCTACCTGGTTTCAGACAGCCTGCCGCTGAAAAAAGAAATTATAGTAGCGGACGAAGACGGCGAATCTGTCTCCTGGCAAGATGGTGAAAAGTACCCGGATCAGGAACAGTATGCCCTCTGCAGCTGCGGCAAATCCGGAAACAAGCCGTTCTGCGACGGAACCCATGCTGAGATCGGGTATCAGGGCGCTGAAACAGCAGCCAGGACCCCCCATCAAGAACAGGCATCGGTTTTTGACGGGCCTGAATTGGTATTGAATGATGTTCAGGAACTGTGCGCGGCTGCTCGTTTTTGCCATCCAAACGGGGGCACATGGAAGCTAACGCGGAGATCAGACGATCCTGAGGCCAAAAAGCAGGCAATCCAGGAAACCGGGGATTGTCCTTCCGGAAGACTGGTGATCCGGGACAAAAAAACCGGCCGGCCAATAGAGCCTGCTTTTGAACCATCGATCAGCCTGATCGAGGATCCGCCGGAAAAGGCAAGCGGGCCTATCTGGCTCCAGGGAAATATTCCCCTGGAGTCATCCGACGGGACAAGCTATGAAACCAGAAACCGGGTGACGCTGTGCCGTTGCGGCGGGTCCGGCAACAAGCCGTTTTGCGATGGAACTCACTGCCTGAACGGCTTCGACGACGGCGACAAAAGCCTCAGATAAAGGAATTATGGGAACCTTAATATCTAATCGGGAGGTGATAACGATGTCCTGCGGAAAAGATGATTGTACAGATGCCAAGAAAGATGATGATGATCTCAAGAAACAACAGGAATGGGAAAAGAAGAATCCTGGGTGTTCACCCGCAACCGACAAGAATTGCCCTCATGACCACGATACCTCTACGAACTAACGCATTTGCTGGACTTGCTCGGCAAACTGCTGCGCCCCGGCCAACACCGGGGCCTTTTTATAAGGAATCCCGCCACGAAACGCAGATCGTGACGGGATTGCCTATGGATTTAGTGCTTGCGCGGCTTATCGCAGCATGCATCGCATCCGGGGCACTTCACGCCCCTTTTCTTATCCTTGACAATTTTAAATATAGCCAAGGCAAGGATGAGAACTATTACACCGATGACGATAAAATCTCCTGTGCTCATGATTTCACCGCTCCCAGCTCAGCATACAGCTGTTTATTTTTGCCGCCTCTTTTCATCAGGTAGGCGACGATGCCCACGATGACCGCCACAGCGATGAATCCACCAATAAATCCTTCACCTAATGAACCTGTGGTGACCAAGGTACCAATCTGATAGACGAGAAAAGCCAACACATACCCCATACCCAGCTGGAAAGAAATAGCTCCCGCCAGCCACTTGCCTGACTCCAATTCAGAATTCATGGCGCCGATGGCAGCAAAGCATGGCGGCGTAAAGAGGTTAAACACCAGATAAGCCAGGGCGGCTACGGCGCCGATGCCGAATACGGCATGTACTTGGGTACCGCTCCCGATAAGCGTCAGTTCATCCATATTGATAAAATTCGTTATCCCAAAGCATACCGCCAGTGTCCCCACTACATTTTCCTTGGCAATAAATCCTGTCACCGCTGCCGCTGCAAACTGCCACAGTCCAAAACCAAGCGGAATAAACAATACCGCCAGCGGCCCCGCAATGCTTGCCAGTATGCTGGTCTCCGGTGCACTCTCTGCGACGACATGGAATTGCCCGTCGAATGTTTGCAGTATCTGTACCGCTGCGTTGCAAACCAGAATAATGGTACCTGCTTTAATGATAAATGCCTTTGCTCTCATCAGCATAGATATGGTTGCTCTCTTGATACTTGGCAACCTATAGTCAGGAAGTTCCATGATAAAATAGGACCTGGAATAGTCCCCGGTGATTTCCCTGATAATCAACGCGCCTAAAATAATAACAATGATCCCCAGGAAGTACATCGAAGTTCCCACCCAGCTATTGTCGCCAAAGAAAACGCCGGCGAAAAGAGCAATGATAGGAAGTTTGGCGCCGCAGGGCATAAACGTGGTCAACATTGCCGTGGTGCGTCTTTGCCTTTCGTTTTTTATGGTTCTCGTAGCCATAATGCCTGGTATGCCGCAGCCGGTGCTGACAATCATCGGTATAATGGATCTGCCGGACAATCCTACTATTCTGAAGAACCTGTCCATAACAACAGCTACGCGGGCCATATAACCGCAGTCTTCCAACAGCGCCAGGCAGAAGAACAACACCATAATCAATGGCAAAAACCCGATAACTGCTCCCACGCCGCCAATGATTCCGTCAAGAAGCAAGGCGCTGAGAAGCGGGTTTACGCTTTCACCCAGCAGCGAGGCTACGCCTTCGTTCAGCAAGTCTATCCAGCCGACAAAAATATCTGCAAACCATGGGCCGATCCAGGTCTGAGAGATCGAAAAGACCAGGTAAATGATTGCCGCGAAGATAGGGATCCCCAGCCACTTGTGGGCGATAACCCTGTCCACCTTATCTTGTATGGTTTGTTTTTCCGAGCTTATCTTTCTTCTCTCGACTTCCTTAACAATATTGTTTACAAAGGCATACCTTTTTTTATCCGCTTTTTCATAACTTTCCTTTGTTGACGCTTTAGCGCCTGCGGTAAAAGGCGCCGCTTGTTTTTTGTTCGACTTGCCGACGGTAACGGCGGCATCAATCAGTTCCAGCAGTCCGTTTTTTGCGGTTCCTGTCGCTACGGTTTCAATCACAGGGCATTTAAGCACGTCGCTCAATGCCGGCACATTGATCGAGATGTCTTTCGCTTTTGTCATATCACTCTTGTTAAGCGCAACTACGACAGGTATCCCCAATTCTAATAACTGCGTGGTAAAGAACAAACTTCTGCTTAAATTCGTGGCGTCTACAATGTTGATAATGACGTCGGGGTTTTCGTTTTGAACAAAGTCTTTGGTTATCGACTCTTCATTGGTGTAGGGCGACATAGAGTATGCCCCGGGTAAATCCGCTACCACCAAATCTTCCTTCCGAGGGTTAAGGTGCTGTTTCACATCGCCCTCTTTCTTCTCCACGGTCACTCCCGGCCAGTTTCCCACATGTTCAACTTTTCCCGTAATAGCGTTGAATAAAGTTGTTTTCCCGCTATTAGGGTTTCCTGCCAAAGCGATCCTCATGGTATCCTCCTTATCCTCCTTTATTAAATAATTATTTTAGTAGCGCCTGATCAGTTAGGACTAGCTAACTCAAGCTCGAAATAAAAACCCTCCCCCTATCTTTCTCAATACCGACCGTTCAAACATGATTGCTGCACATAATAACCTTTGCCAAATCCTCGTCGATACTGTACCTTGCATCTTTAATGTTAACAATATAATTAGAAGCCAATTTAGAAATAATCGTTACTCTTTCACCAGGATAACAACCAAGCGTAAACAAGAACTTGCGAACATCTTCTTGTTTTGTATTAACGCAATTCACCGTGTAAGACGTATTTAGTTTTCCCTCAGCTAACGGCATCATAACTCATCTTCCTAATTACATATTTTAGGTAAACGCCAAGCCTTTGTAATTTTGCTTTCTTGATTATTGCATTTTGATTATATCCTCATTGATAATGAAAGTCAATATCAATTATAACCCTGAAAAATAATTATCCCCATTAGGGAGTTGGCATGGGGGGTGGCATGGTGATGTTTCGTTTGCCACATTATGGTTACCACCCTGAAAGAGCGTTCTGCTATTTTCATCGGATGTCTGCCATGTCGGTGGATTCCGCTCGCTCCCTATTATGACTGGATGTGAGAAGTTTCTCCAACCTCTGACCTCCAACTTCCAAATTAACCGGCATCTTCGCTGCGCCCGATGCCGTTACCCGGAACTCCATAACGGTCGCCTCGCTGGAATCCAGCC
>DHAA01000143.1:11272-15361 GCA_002397275.1 Thermacetogenium sp. UBA4966
ATGCCGTTACCCGGAACTCCATAATGGTCGCTCGCTGGAATCCAGCCAGCCACTACCCAGAAAACAATGTTCAACTACTTTCATCCATTTGATAGTGAAGCAAAGCTTCATGGGTGTCTCTTCACTGCGCCAACATGGTCGAATGCCATCTCTGTACTGATAATGAAAATCAATATTAATTATGAGTCTAATTCTTGAACTTTTTGCTACTTCAGTTTAATATAACATTATCAAATCAGCACAGCGCTATTACTCCCCATATAACAACTTTCCCTTCCCTTAAATAAAACTTTTTAAGGTGGTGTTTCCAAACCTATGAAAGATCAAAAATTCTGTTCTGGAGACAGCGACGTAAACCTTCAAAATAATGAAAGAAAAAGTATCATGTTTTTAATAACACCTAAAGCGTCCGTGGCATTTTTGAATGATCATTGCACCTTGCGGCAGGGTCTTGAAAAAATGAGGCATCACGGATATACGGCCATACCTGTAATTGCGGAGGATGGAACTTATGTCGGAACAGTCAGTGAAGGAGACTTTTTACGGCATATGCTGGACAGTAAAATGTACTCAATACAATCACAGGAGGATTATTCGATTTCGGATGTGCTGCGAAGCGGCTGGAACCCTGCGGTGAAAGTTGACACAACCATGGATGAACTGCTCTTGCGCATTATGGATCAAAACTTTGTACCTGTAATTGATGACCGGGAAAAATTCATAGGGATTATCACCCGAAAAGACATAATCAAGTATTATCATGAATTGCTCGCCAAAGATAAGCCTTAAGAGCGAAGCGTATGGCGATGACGTCTGACATACGGAGGATAGCTGTGCAAAATACCTTATCCTAAGGCGTTGTTTATGTTGTATTTGTAGTAATTAATTGAAATCCTGTGCATTTGCTCACATTTATGGAGAGTCAAGCTGCCTCAGGGGTGACATTTTTGCTGACTATTTACACGGTCAATTTTCGCTCTTTGCACAACCCTTTAATGCGTTTAGTTACCGCTTGAGAAATCTTCATTTGATCACCTCAAGGTTATCCTAAATATTACCTTTTCATTAATCTGTCAATCGTGAACTGCTGCTGACACAGATATAACACAAAATCCGAACCATAGAAAGATGAAGATGGATGCAACGGATTAGGCGGCCGATATTGCGCTTTTAATTATTCCGCTTTTTCCCTAGCAATTCTTCAACAGAAAATATTCAATACTTTCGCAAAAGCAACAGTGCAGCCGTAATTGCGCTTATGGTGGATGTTCTTATTAGCCAAAAGACTATTTGAAAACAATGTTAGGTGATAAGACGACTGCAGGAAATGGAAAAGCTGTACCGAAATAGTAACGGAGTGGCGATTGATTCCATAACATGGGATACAATATGATTAGAATTGTACTACTAAGGAAAGGAGTATTTTTATGAACCTGAACCCTTATGAAATAAGAGACAGTTGTCGCAGAAACTTAAACAAATACACCATTGAGGCATTCTCTTCAATTCCCCCAATCAATAAGCCATTGATACTGGACATGGGTTGCGGAACCGGAGTCTCGACACTGGCTTTGACGAAAATAAGCAATGGCAAGATTTATGCTGTCGATTCGGATAATTCCTGTTTATTATGGCTGGAAGAAAAGGTTAAGGCATTAAACTGTGCTGACAGGATTAAAGTAATCCATGCTTCTGTATTTGATGAAAATTTATTTGATGAGAAATTCGATATTATCCTGGCTGAAGGCTTGCTGAATGTGATTGGTTTTGAAACGGGGCTGCCGGTGCTGATAAAACACTTAAAAGACATCGGATATTTGATAATTCACGATGAATTCAAAAGCGACAGAGAAAAGAGAGCCCTATTTAAAAAACATAATTTGGAACCGCTGAACGCATTTGTGCTGAATGAAAACGTGTGGTGGGAAGATTATTACCGCTGTCTGGAGAAATCAATCAGTAAAAAAGATGAAAGGTTATTCGAAAAAGAACACAATGAAGTCATTGAGTTTAAAAAGAACCCGGAAATATTCAGGTCGAGATATTATGTTCTGAAAAAATGATAATGAGGGATGGTCCTGCTTGAGCATCCTTTTCTAAACGAAGGGATTTACTTCTATAGTGGGGATAGTGAGAATGAGGACAGGAAGCATCAAAAACGGTAAGCAAAGAGGATATTCGATGTCGAAATACATCTTAGCAATTCCATTGAATTCTATCATATACGTTGACTACATTTGCAGCCAGGATTATGGATTTCCCATTTTTCTTTTTTATAAAAACCTATTGACTATCACCTTGGGTGTTAGCTTATGATTGGTTAGAGGTGATAAAATGTTAATTAACGAAGTAAGCAAAACAACCAAATTAACCAAAAAAGCAATTGAATACTATGCAAATCAAGGATTGGTTTTCCCTGAAATTTTGGAAAACGGATACAAAGATTTCAGTGAAAATGATGTAGAGCTTTTAAAGAAAATTTCTGTTTTTCGTAAAATCGGACTTGGTACAGATGATATTAAAGCGATACTCGCAGATGAAAAAGGTAATATTTTTCAGAAAATATCTGTGCAAAAAGAATTGAGCGTGCAAAGGGAAAAAGCAAAACAAGCAATACTTGACCAACTTAGTATCGGTAAAAGTTTGGCAGAAATAGAAACGGCTTTGAATGCTATTGAACAGAATCAAACGGTTACAGACAAGCTGTTAGAGGCGTTTCCCGGATATTACGGCCGCTGCATTTGTTTGCATTTTGCTCGATTTTTGAATGAGCCGATTTCAACACCCCAACAACAGGCTGCTTATAAAAAGATTATAGAGTTTCTGGATGAGGCCCCTGCCCTGACCTTTCCCAAAGAGTTGCAGGATTTTCTGGTTGAAAGCACTCAGCACATAAGCGCAGAGAATATTCAGGAGATGAATGAGCATACAAAGAGGTCTATTGAAAATCCTGAACAGTTTTTATCAGAAAACAAGAAAACGCTGACATGGTATCTTGAATATAAAAAGTCTGATGAATATAAAAATTCTCCTGCTTTCAGAATTCAGGAAATACTTAAAGAGTTTAATAATACAAGTGGATACTATGATGTTTTTATCCCTGCAATGAAAAAGTTAAGTGATTCTTATGCAAAGTATTATCAACAACTCGAAATTGCTAACGAAAAATTATTATCAGAGTATCCTGAGATAACAACATTGAATAATTAAGGCTAATCTGATTACCTTCTTAGAGAAGCAGCGGTTTTGGCCGACTTCAAAACCGCTGCTTGGCTGCGTAACTTTCATTTAGGCATGTTTTGCTTTATTTACCAAACAGACAGCAGCGTCCATCTGTAAGGGTGGGCTGTTTCAGTTCGCTGATTCAGTTGTCGGATGTCTGCGGCGGCAATTTTCCGAACAGCAGTTTCATATAATCGCGCCTACCGTACAGGACGCGGACGATATATACGGTGTTCTGTTCCAGCCGGTAAAAGATCAGGTAATTCCCGCACACAAGAAACCGATAGTCGGTTTCCACATCCAGTACGGAGGACAGACGCGGGCCGCTTTCGGGAAAGTCCGCCAGTCTGCGCATGGACGCTAACATGCGGGAAACCAGCTTTTGGGCTGCGTCCGGCGCGCTCAGATGGACGGCGATGTATTCCCGGATTTCCTGCAGGTCGTCTGCTGCTTCCGTGGAAACACGGAGTTCAGCCATTTTCCTGCTCCAACAGCGCCTCCACCTGCTTCATGTTCAGCCAGCCCTTTTCCTTGCCGGACTGTTCACCTCTGGCAAGCTGGGACAGCAGCTTCAGAGACGCTTTCAGTTTTTCATATTCCTCAATGTCCACAATCGCATAGCGGCCCCGGCCGTTTTTCGTCAGATAGACCGGCTCGCCGACCGCAATATCCCGCAGGACTTCATTGTAGTTGCGCAGATCGGACACAGGCTTGATATTCGCCATGAATGACACCCCCTACAACTATATAATACCCCCATTCTTCGTAAAATTCAACGTAATATTTAATGCACATTAAACGCCAACTTTGTTGGTAACTTTGCTTGGACCGAATAGCCGATTAAATATAACCTAAATTCCCTAATGA
>DHAA01000059.1 GCA_002397275.1 Thermacetogenium sp. UBA4966
GGGCGGTGCGGTCCTCGATGAACAGCAGTACGTGGTGCGGCGTGACCAGGTGCAGGTCAACGTCAGGGCCGGGCTCACCTTTGCCAACGGGCTGCGCTCAATATTGAGAAGCGACCCCGATATCGTCATGATCGGCGAGATCCGTGATGAGGAAACAGCCCGCATCGCGGTGGAATCCGCGCTCACCGGGCACCTTGTCTTCTCCACTCTGCACACCAACGACGCCGCGGGGGCGATCACCAGGCTGGGCGACATGGGAATAGAGACCTTCCTCACCGCCTCTTCGCTGGCAGGAGTAGTGGCCCAGAGGCTGGCCCGCATCCTCTGCCCACACTGCAAACAAGCATATGAGATGGGAAGGGACGAGCTTTTGTCCAACATACCTGATTTCCCTCTGGATGAAGGGAAGGAAAGGCTGACTCTCTACCGCTCCAAAGGCTGTTTCCGCTGCAGCAACACCGGCTACAGAGGCCGCGTCGGGGTTTACGAACTGCTGCTGGTCAACGAAGATATCCGTCGGCTGACCCTGCAGCACGCCTCCAGCTCGGAGATCAACAAGGCAGCCGTTGCCGCAGGCATGGTCAGCCTCAGGCAGGACGGTCTGCGTAAGGTAAAAGAAGGGATCACATCGGTGGAGGAGATCATGCGGGTGATTGTCTGATAATGTTAACTCTATGTGAAAAATTTACCGGCGGGTGTCTAAAAAAGATGAATCGCCGGTATAACATAGATAGAAAGAACCCGCGGGAGAGGAGGTGAAATTCATGAGTTGGTTTTATAAGATGATGAAGAAGGACAGCAAGGGTTTCACCCTGGTTGAATTGATGGTAGTGCTGCTGATCCTGGGCATCTTGGTGGCGATAGCGGTACCGATTTATAATAAGTCGGTTGGTGACGCGAATAAAAAAGCGATAGCATCAAATTTAAGAACTATTGATGGAGCTATTACGCAATACAGCACTGTTGTAGATGTTGGAACTACGCCTCCGACAGCTACTAATTTAACGGGAGATTATATCCAAGTATGGCCAACTAATCCAAAAGGATCAACATATTCTGTAGCAGGCGCAGGAACAACAGCAAGCCCGTATCATGCACAGGTAGTTACTGTGGGTGTAAAAGGCTTAGATGACGATACATATACACTTGAGGATATTGTTGATTGGTGATTTGATTGAACTTAAAGATGCGTAGCGAATGCGAGAAAGAGCATATCTTCTTGCTAATAGGCTGATTAACTACCTAGTATTTGCTGAGCAAGATCGATCTTATCGAACAAAACAGTATGAATGATTTAAAAAGATCCCTACTGAGAAAGGCAGGGGTCTTTTTTATTTTTGCTCAAAACGGGGTTTCTCGCCTATCACAATTTAAGAAAATCAAGGAGACAGGCGCCTTTATTTCAAGAAATCGTTACTGTTACCATTTTGTCAGGATGGACTAATCGGAGCGGCGTAAAGCTTATGAAGAAAAAGTATATGAGGAGGTTTTTTTACGTGAATTGCCAACCCACATGAGACCATAAATATTTTAAAAGGCGCGAATTTTGCCACTGTGTTTCCTGTCAATGTTAAATATAGCGGCAGCGTGTATGTCGTACAAGTATTCCTACGCAGCAAACGCAATGCTCAACTCCCTCTTTGGTTTTGATGTTGTACTCTCCTCATCAATTTATAGTTTGGCAAATCATAGAGCTGACGGCTTCAGCGTTAGTTTCCGGTAAAACTTTGATCCCTTTGCTTTGAAGCTTTTAGCTCCACGGTTTTATCGATCACCTTTCTTTGCTTCCCTGTTCCTTCCAGCTGGAGGCCAGAGTTCAAGGGCTGCTTCTGGATAAGGCATACTACCCTGAAAGCTCTGCTACTTTCATCACTTAATCCATCTCATGGTGAAGCGAAGCTTCATACGGCGTCTATTCAAATACATCCCAGGGATTATGGAAACCAGTTGGTATTACTTCATAAACTCGAAAAGTATAGTTTTAAAAAGGAATTTTACGCAAAAAAACTAATCAGATGGTAATGATTGTCTTTATGTTGCTCTGCTGTTAGTTTTTGATATAATATTGACGTAGGAAATATATGTTAGGAGAAATTAGATGCTGGTCTCTGATCATGAAAAAAGGGCAATCAGGCTAAATAAGCTCTCCCGCTTACTCATAGCGGTGGCAGTTCTGAATATTTTCGATATCATTTCCAGCTGTTGTCTGGTACAGATGTACGGGCCAACGGTTGAATTCAATCCCCTGATGCGCTCTCTTTTTTTATTTAGCCCGGTTATTGCCGTTCTTTTCAAGCTGTCCATGCTGGCCCTATACTTAATTCTGATACCCCTGGCCGCGCGTAAAAACTATGTGTTGGTCTACCGCGGCACCCAGCTTGTTGTTTTTATCTACGCTCTGCTTGTAGCGCCCCATCTGCTGGCATATTGTCAATACGGCCTGCTTTGACGTAAACAGATTTCCTGGCGTTTAAGGAAAAGAGTCGGCATCAGTATGGCATGGCATAATATGCATGATGCCGGTGCCGTACCAGTGCGCCCGGGAGGTGCACACGGCGCCTATTTCCCAAATTAGCCCTTCTCTCCCGACGCATTGTATAAGTGATCGCAATGGCGACCAGGATAGCGTTAAGTTAAGAGCAGTATAACGAGTATTTGGCTGGTTACCGGCGTCGGCATCTTCGCTTTGACTGATGTTATGCCGGGACTCAATATGGTCGCTTCGCTGGAATCCGGTCAGCTGAAGGATTGGGAGATGGCTGAATAGACGACCATGCCGCCTGCAGAACCATCGTAAGGATGAAAGTAGCAGAGCGTTGCTTTCAGGGTAGACAGCCATGAAGCTTTGCTCCACCATCAGATTTATGTAAATAAGAGAACATTGTTTTTAGGGTAGCCACCCACGCTGCCGGCGGACCACGAGGGATGAAACAGCAGAACTCTATTATCATGGCAGAAAAAATGATTTAGAAATAGATAATATATTTATCATATTATTTCTTGACATATACACCTTTTTAATTTATGATATAGAAAACATCAAAAAGAGGAAATACTGATGAAATATGATGGATTAATTATCGAGCTGTTTGGTAGGGTGCAACAGCTGGAAGAACAGATGGCTGAAGTCAGAAACTTGATTGCCGGCTGTCGTCAAGACGATGATGAGGAGATTGACAGTGAAATTGAAGAGGAAAGGTATACCCGGACTGAGGCTAGAGAGAAAACCATGGAGATCATCAGGGGTATGTATCCGGATTATTTAGTTGATAAAGCTCCCCGAAGTTCCGGAAGCGGAATAACGGTGCACAGGCCTCATGATAAGAAACCGCTAATTATTAAGTTTTATCACAGCAGAACATTTAAGAATCAATCAGATAAATTTGAGCACGGCTGGCATGTTGTTCGGCTTAAAGAGGTTATAGCCACAACATTTGATTTTTGTATTTTCTCACTCGTTGATTCTCATGACAACTGGAACTTCTTTATATTTGAACCTGAGGAATTAGGTATGTATAAAGATGAACATCGATCAAGGGAAGGAAATGTGCTGCACTTATATTTCTCCGTACAAGGCGATAGTGCCTTTGAGGTGCGTGAAAAAACTGTCGACGTTACAGACCATCTCAATAACTGGGGCGTTTTAGACGATACAGAAGCTCAAAAATGATATTAGCGGTGAAAGACAGGCGGATGGGGTAACCCCGCCGCCTGTTTGAAAAAATGTGAATAATCATTCCAAGGGGGTCGATAGTATGGATGATTCAAGTGTTATTAAGATGATCAGGGAGCGTTTTGAAGAAACAGGTACTCCTGCACAAATACCGCTGCTCAAAGGGAAAAACGGTAATAGAACGTTTGATGCCAGTCTTAAGGATAATGGTATTGATGTAAGCAATCTCGATAAACAGTCCTTTCTCCCCTGGTCTGTTTTCAATGAAACCGTCGCTTTGTTGGGAAAAAAGGCGGCAGAGCAGAGAAAGGCGATGCGATGAAGTGCAAGTTGGGGGAACCAGGGCTGCCGCTGGATTTGGTGGAAGGTCACGTAGCTCATAAGGTTTATCATAAAAATGTGGGGGATTCTGTGTGCAGGAGAATAACCCCTATAGCCTGCATTTTAATTTGGGGCTGGGATTTGCGTTTCCGGACGCGGGGAGCTAATAATAAACAGTCCGAAGGTAGATCGACCGAGGCAATCTTAAGGCAATGTATCTAACCGCTTGACATGTATATACTATAATAGTACAATAAATTGTACAACATATTACCATTATAATATTATTGTGCATATTCGAAGGGAGGCATACTAGATGTTAGCAGTTAATTATTCGACGATACGAAAAAAATTAAAAGAATATTGCGATCGCGTTACCGATGACCGCGAAACAGTAATTGTTACCCGGAAAGACGAGAAGAATGTCGTTATTATAAGCCTTGAGGAATACAACGCAATGATGAAAGCCGCAAAAAATGCAGAATACCTTGCAATGATTGATAGATCAACAGAACAGCTTGCATCAGGGAAAGGAACTGTTCATGAATTGATCGAGGCAGACGATGAATAAAATATGGTCAGACAAATCCTGGGATGATTATTTATCATGGCAGAGTCAAGACAAAAAGATATTAAAACGAATTAATGAGCTTGTAAAAGATATTGAAAGAAATGGCTTATCAAAAGGCATCGGGAAACCTGAGCCTCTAAGGTACCGTAAGGCGTGGAGCAGACGGATCAATCATGAGCACAGGTTAGTTTA
The DNA here is from genome assembly GCA_002397275.1 of Thermacetogenium sp. UBA4966. Taxonomy (GTDB): domain Bacteria; phylum Bacillota; class DSM-12270; order Thermacetogeniales; family Thermacetogeniaceae; genus Syntrophaceticus. The sequence continues at coordinate 4,758 of DHAA01000059.1, forward strand.
TAATTTTGATGATAACGGTAACTTGTGGATTATCTCATGCAAAGGGCATTATGAAGATTGATTGGTATGTACTCTTGCGCAGATTTCCGCTACCTTGGCGGCTGAAATACCCAAAGGATCGGGTATCCAGTGAAAAGGTTTGTGGAAGAATTGGAGGAGTTCGC
>DHAA01000153.1 GCA_002397275.1 Thermacetogenium sp. UBA4966
TGATGTTCAGCAAGCCCTAATTACTTTCATAAACAACGCTTCGAGATCTTCATCTTTTCCAATTTCATTCTCGTAACTTAGCTTTCCGTCGCTTATGATTCCGATATAATCAGCAATCTGTTCCACCTCCGAAAGAATATGGCTGGAAAGTATTACAGTAATTCCTTGAGAGGGGAAAGCCCGTATCAATTCCCGTAGTTCCTGAATACCGATAGGGTCAAGCCCGTTTGTGGGTTCATCAAGGATTAGAAGATGCGGACGATTTAACAGCGCAATAGCAATCCCCAACCGTTGCTTCATACCCATAGAAAATTGTGACGCTCTTTTCTTGCCCGTATTATTAATGTCAACGGTTTTCAGCACTTCTTCTATTCTTTCATCCGGCAATCTCAACAGTTTTGTATGAACTTTCAGGTTTTCCCTTGCAGTTAGATTGCCGTAGAGGGCCGGAGATTCTATCAGCACCCCAATATGGGCAAGATGTTTTCTGTTCCATCGCTCGCTATGAAAAAATATTTCCCCCGCCGTTGGATGTAAAAGCCCTACAAGCATCTTCAGGGTTGTGGTTTTTCCCGCGCCGTTCGGCCCGAGAAGTCCGTAAACGCTATTTCGCTTAATTTGCAGCGAAACCTCATTGACTGCGAGTTGTTTACCAAATTGTTTTGATAAACCTTTTGTTTCCAAAATTAAATCATGCATTTTTTGTTCTCCTTTCACTAAAATTTGGTCTGGCTTATGGCAGCAATGCTAATAGAAAAAGATAAAGATTCTATAATGTTGCTGAGAATAATGGTGAATGTCGGAACCTTCACATGGGGCATCTTAATTATAGAAAAATTCTGGGAAGGATATAAAGACTCGAATTAACCCGTATTATGCTCACCGGAGGCTGCTCTAAAGTCTTTGTTTCCACATGGATACGAGTTTCGCTACGCAATGGTTCAGGCCGAATCCGGCAGGTAAAATGCAAAAAGCCCCTACCCAGCTAAATAAGCTGAAACCCAGCGTGAAGCTGATCAATAAAAAGCCCGGAGTTGATAAAAAAAATATTGATTTCCAGGCTGCTTCGTGTACATCCTCCGCCGGCCACGAAAACAGTTTTATGTAATCTGACGTTATGAGGTCGACCCAGTGGAATTTAGCCCACAGCGCAAGAGCGAGGGCCAAGAGCGGCCAGAGGATCAACATAGACCAGTTAGGGGTTCTTACAAAGAGTATGCCGATAAAAACCAGAGAAAGATATGAAGTGAGAACATTCTTGTTTCGCAAAAAAGACTTGATACACGCTTCTGTTAATCTGTTGGCTGCGCTGTTTTCGCCAAAGATATGGTTGAATCTCGAAAAAAACACCGGCTTTTTTCTTTTTATACTGGGTTTTTTGATGTTCACTCCGGAAACTCCCAGTATGGCGGGCACATATTTCAGCTTCTCCTGGTCTTCGCGGGAGATGTCGTCTAAAAACGCTCCCTTTATTCCCAGCCTAATCCTTACTAAGAGCGAAAGCGCCAGTATCAGCAACAGGCAGCAGGCATAGTTAAGCGGGGGATTGTCGCCGAGCAGTTTGACTCCTTTTACAAACAGTACTTGTGTGGGGATGAAGAGTAATATTAAAACAGCCTTTTCCTTCCATCCTTTCAGGCGCAGGGAAACAAACTGCGTTACAAAACTTATATTCATCTTTAGCAGGAAGGCAAGAGCGAAAAGCAGGAATAGTTCTTTGACTGTCAGACCGTAGCCCAGAAGCAGGAAAGGGGCAAGTATAAAAAAGGCTAAAAGTGTTGTCAAGAGGCTGCATATCGCGGAATAAATTATTCCGCTGCATATGATTCGGCGGATCCATTCTCCGCGCTGCAGCAGAAAAAGCTGGTCTGCCTCCTCCAGGAATACCCTGACTGTTCCTGTCCATGCGAAAAGAGAAATGAGCAGCAAAGGCATGTCTATGGGAAGCCGGGCGGCCCAGGCAGGCAGCTGGTTCCATAGGCGTATATAGCTGATAGTCGCTATGATCAGGGCGGGGATAATAATGTAGAGGGCCACTGTCCAATCGGTGATTGTGCTCCACGCGGCGAATTTGAATTTCCACTCTGAGCGCAGGCGTCTGAAAAACAGCTGTTTTGGCGTCATGGGCTGTTCTCCAGTATTATATTAAAGCAGTCCAGCAGCGACCCCTCCGGCAGGCGGCAGATTTCCCTGATCTGAGACAGGTTTCCTCTTATCAGCAGCCGGCCTTCCGACATTAATAGTATAGAATCACAGACCCTTTCCGCGGTGTCCAGGGCGTGTGTGGACATCAAAACCCCGGCGCCGCGCTCTCTTTCTTGTTTCAGCAGGATTAAAAAGTCCCTGATCGCCCGCGGGTCGAGCCCCATAAAGGGCTCGTCGATGATGTAAATGTCGGCCTTCAACAGGAAGCCGATCGCCAGCATCGCTTTTTGCTGCATTCCTTTGGAAAATGTGTCCGGCAAGTGATGCCGCACTTCATCCAAACGAAAGAGCTTAAGCAGCCTGCTGCTTCGTTCCTGGAAAACAATCTGGTTAATATTGTACGCTGAAGCGGCCAGCTCCAGGTGCTCCCATAAGGTCAGCTGATCGTAGAAAATGGGCTGTTCAGGGATATAGGCATATCTTTTATCGCTTCCGCTGAAGCTTACGCTTCCGTCCATTATCGGCAGCAGGCCTAAAATAGCTTTGATGGTAGTGCTTTTTCCTGCCCCATTAGGGCCGATCAAGCCGGCGAGCTCCCCCTTGTTCAAGGTGAAATCAATGTCTCTGATCGCTTTTTTCTCACTTGCATAACCGGCGTGATTGATATGGATTTCCAACAATGGCGCCAATGTAACCCCTCTTGAATATGTGTCATGTTTATATTATAAGGGATCTGCAGATACAGAGGTAGGCTTCCGGTGATCTCGCTTGACGCCTCTTGTCATATTCCGTAAGATTAGAGGAAAGGTTTGTGAAAGGATAGACAGGTGGATATACTCAATACTCCGCAGCGCAGGCTGAAAACCAGGGTTTTTGCTCAAGAGGTCTTTCATTTACAGAAAGCGGGCTCCACCAACCAAATCGCCTTAGGTTTGGCGCATCAAGGATACCCTGAGGGAACGTTGGTCGTGGCCGAGGAACAGACTGCAGGGAGGGGGAGGTGGCGCAGGCCCTGGTATTCTCCTTCGGGGAAAAGCCTTCTTTTTTCCCTGATTCTGCGGCCTCAGCTTAATCCTGCTCACCTTCCCCAGATCACATTGACGGCCGGAGCTTCTGTCGCGCGAGCGCTGCACCGGCAGACGGGGGTGCGGACAGGCATCAAATGGCCGAACGACCTGACCTATCGAGGGAAAAAACTCTGCGGCATCCTGGCGGAAGGGGACGGCAAGGCCGATTGCCTGGTGCTGGGGATTGGCATCAACGTCAACCAGGATAGAGAGGATCTCCCTCCTCAACTGCTGGATACAGCCACATCCTTGAAGATGATCAAGGGAGAAGATGTGTCTCGAACCCCGTTGCTGCAGGTGATCCTGGAAACGCTGGAGAATGACTATGAGGAATACTGCCGCTCAGGCTTTTCTTCCGCCAGGCGGCGCTGGCTCCAATATGAAGCCGTACTGGGCAGGAAGGTGCGCCTGGTGATCGGCGATCAAGAGCTCTCTGGGGAAGCGGTGGGGCTTACCGATGACGGGGCTTTGACTCTGCGGCTTCCGCAGGGGGATGAGATCAGCTGCGGCGCCGGAGAGGTAATCCTATGCCGGGAGGATGACGGAAAATGATTCTGGTTATCGATGTAGGTAATACAAATATAGTGTTGGGTGTTTTTGACGGGGATGACCTGGTTACCAGCTGGCGGATCGGAACCGACCGCCGGCGCACCGCGGATGACCTGGCGGTGTTGGTGAAAAACCTCTTTCATTTCCGCGGCTTGGAGATCGAGGGTGTGGAGGCCGTGGTGATGTCCTCTGTGGCGCCCCCTCTCACCCCGGTTATCGGCGAGATGTGCCGCCGTTATTTTGGTAAAGAACCCCTGGTGGTGGGACCCGGCGTGAAAACCGGGATACCTATCCGCTATGAAAATCCGCGGGAGGTAGGGGCGGACCGCATTGTCAATGCGGTTTCCGTGGTCGACCGCTATGGCGTGCCTGCTGTGATTGTGGATTTCGGTACGGCGACGACCTTTTGCGCGGTTTCCCGGTCCGGCGAGTACCTGGGCGGGGCGATTGCTCCCGGCATCGGGATCTCTACGGAGGCGCTTTTCGAAAAGGCGGCCAAACTCCCGCGCATTGAGCTGACGAGGCCGCGGCAGGTGATCGGAAAGAACACGGTGGCCAGCATGCAGGCCGGGATCTACTATGGGTTTGTGGGGCAGCTGGAGGGGCTGGTCAAAATGATCAAAAGAGAGATCGGTGATGACGCTGTTGTTGTCGCCACGGGCGGCCTGGCCGAATTGATCTGCTCCGGTAGCGGCTGCGTGGACCATATCGATCCCGACATCACCCTCTGGGGGCTCAAGATCATCTATGAAAGGAATAGATAGTATAAGGATCGGGCAGCTCTCCCTGCGTAATCCGCTGTTTTTGTCCCCGATGGCGGGTTTTACCGATAAGCCCTTGCGCATGCTGGCTCATGACTGCGGCTGCGGTTTTGTCTATACCGAGATGGTGAGCAGCGAGGCCATTTTCTATGGAAACCGCAAAACGGGGGAGCTCTTCGATTTAACAGGCGAAGATTACCCGGTAGGGGTGCAGATTTTTGGATCTGACCCTGAAAAAATGGCAATAGCGGCGCGGGCGGCGGCGGGGCAGGGCGCGGCATTAGTTGATATTAATATGGGCTGCCCCACGCCTAAGATCGTCAAAAATGGGGAGGGCAGCGCACTATTGCGCGACCTTCCTCAAGCCGGGGAGATCATCGCTGCGGTGGTTGAGGCTGTGCATATTCCGGTGACCGTGAAGATGCGCAAGGGTTGGGCGGCGGGTGAAACAACCGCTTTAGAGTTGAGTATGCTGGCCGAGGATTGCGGCGCCGCTGCGGTGGCTATTCATGGCCGCACACGGGATCAATTTTATTCGGGTAAAGCGGACTGGGGAATTATCCGTCTGATAAAAAAAGCCGTAAAGATTCCGGTGATCGGCAATGGGGATGTTACCACCCCGCAGGATGCAGGAAGAATGTTTGAGGAAACAGGGTGCGATGCGGTGATGATCGGGAGAGGCGCTCTGGGGAACCCCTGGATCTTTCAGCGCACGGCGCACTTTTTAAAAACCGGAGAACTGTTGCCTGAGCCTTCGACAACGGAACGTATTAGGACAGCCAGACGGCACTTTGACCTGGCGATCAGGCTGAAGGGCGCGGAGACAGCCGTACTGCAGATGAGAAAACAGCTGGCCTGGTATATGAAGGGACTGCCTGGCGCCGCCAAAAGGCGCTCCCTGATTAACTGCTGCCAGACGGCAGCCGAGGTGCGGGAACTGCTGCAACCGCCCTCATCTAATGCCCTTCAAGAAGAAAGGATAGGATTTATTTTTAATGGCTGAACTGCTGATGCAACTTATGACGACCGTAACATCTTATATCGCCTCCCTGGGGTACTGGGGGGTGGGGATTATGATGGCTATTGAAAGCTGCAATATTCCCCTTCCCAGTGAGATCATCCTTCCCTTCGGAGGCTATCTGGTTTCCACCGGTCGGTTGAAGTTTTTCCCGACAGCGCTGGCCGGAGCGGCGGGGGGTACTGTCGGCTCTATTATTTCCTATTATATTGGCCTTTTCGGGGGGCGTCCGCTCTTACTGCGTTATGGAAAGTACATCGGCTTAACCACAGAAAGACTGCATCAAGCGGAGGGCTGGCTGGCCCGCTACGGGGATGCCACTGTCTTTTTCTCCCGCCTGCTGCCCGGCATCCGCACCTTTATCTCTTTGCCTGTCGGCGCCGCCCGCGTGAGCATGATCCGCTTCATCGTCTATACCTTTTTAGGGTCGCTAATCTGGGCGCTGGTGCTTACCTACTGCGGCTACCTGATGGGAGAGAACTGGGAGATGATCCGCGGCTGGTTCCACCGCATCGACATAGTTCTCCTGGGCGTCATCGTCCTGCTGGCGGGTTGGTTTGTCTGGAGAAAGGCGTCACGAGGCCGGGCGTGAGATACAGGCTAATTTGCCGGCCTGCGGTGATGAATGTGTTTTTTAATCTTAGTCGGATTTAGCCTTTTGTTCTTTTTGGCCAGTATTTGTATCAAAATACCTGTCTATAATCGTTTCCGCCAGCCGTTTCTGCAAGGCGGCCTGGGAGACAAGGAACATCGCCAGCAAAAACCACTCTATGGATTCTCTTGTTTTCTCATCCGTGGCGGCTGTTTTTTCATGGATCAGATCTATCTTTTCTGCACAGATCTGCTGCAATTGAGCGGCCTGCTCGTCGTTTATTTGCTGTACCAGATCATAGACGGAATCGATCAAGGCAGAGTCGCTTTCCTTTGCTTCATTATGTTTATCGGCAGATGTATCAGCGGGCTTTTTGAGGATGCTGAACAGCAAGGAAATGTCGTTGATAGATAATATCTGTTTGGAGTTATAGAGCAGCAGCAAGAGCTCTATATGCTGGCGGGAATACCTTTTTCGTCTGGGGGGCATGAGAATGCCCGCTTTGGCGTAGTTGTTGATCATGGTTTTAGTCAGTAATTTATCCTTACTACTCCTTTTCTGCAGGGAGAGCTTCTTTTCGATAAACTCGGTTACCTGATCTACATAAAGTTCTATTTCCGGGATATCGCTCAAAGCTATGGGCTGATCGGGAATTATTTCATCGATCAGCGGGAAAAGTTCTTCTTTTTTCATAGAATAGCACCTCCAATTTATTATTAAAACATACAAAATAAAATATTGCAATTTAATACTATGTAATGTAATATCATATTATATATTATCTAGTTTTTAAAACTATATAATACGTTAAACTAAACCGTAAGTAATTGGAGGTAAAAAATGAAAGTAACTTTGATTGAGCCGAAGGCTCCGGGAAAAAACGTTTACAGCAATCTAACGATGCCCCGTCTGGGGTTGCCCATACTGGGAACATTATTGCAGAAGGCCGGTCACCAGGTGCGGCTGATCATGGGCTCGCGGCGGGATATACATTTGTCGGAGATCGCGGATGCGGAGTTGATCTGTATCTCTACTACCACTTCCACAGCCGTTGAGGCCTACTGCCTGGCCGATTTTGCGCGCGGCCAGGGCAAAACGGTAATTATGGGCGGCGCTCATGTCAGTTTCATGCCTGAGGAGGCTTTGAAGCACTGCGACTATGTATGCCGGGGCGAGGCAGATCTGACCTTTATGCCGTTAATATCATGTATCGAACGGGGTCAATCCCCCTCAGACATTCCCGGGGTTTCTTTCCGTGAAGGGGAAAGTATCGTCAACAACCCGGATGCTGATTGGGTGAATTTCAATAGTGTGCCTTTTCCCGATCTGAGCCTTTTTTCCGGGCTGAAGATGACTACCTACCCGGTCATGACCTCTCGGGGATGCCCTTTTAATTGTACTTTCTGCAGTGTCACGCCGATGTTCGGACATCAGTACCGCTATCGCGAAACAGAGGACCTGCTGGATGAGCTCAAGCAATACCAGGGCAAGCAGGTTTTCTTTGTCGATGACAACTTTACGGCCAATCCCCGCCGCGCCAAGGAATTGCTGCGGGAGATGATCAAGCGCGGCATCAAGCCCTCCTGGTGGTGCACCCAGGTGAGGACAGACGCCGCCCGGGATGAAGAGTTGCTTCAGCTGATGTATGACAGCAACTGCCGCATGGTTTTCGTGGGCATGGAATCCGTTAATCCGGAAACCCTGAAGGGCTACAATAAAAAACAGGATGTGGAGGACATCGTTTACTGCGTTCAGCGCTTTCATGAGTTCGGCATGATCGTCCACGGCATGTTTGTCTTCGGCGCGGATCAGGACAGCCTGCAAACCATAGAGGAAACCCTGGACTTTGCCCTGAAGAATCGCATCGATACGGTGCAATTTCTTATTCTTACGCCTTTGCCCGGGACCAGAACATTTGCTGAACTGGAGCGCCAGGGAAGGCTGCTGACCCGTGATTGGAATCTCTATGATGCTCACCATGCGGTATTTCAGCCTCGGCAAATGTCGCCTTATGAACTGCAAACGGCGACTATCCAGGCTTTTAAAAGATTCTACTCTATCCCTAATATTTTAAAAAACCTGTTCACCACGGGATTCCGCTCCGTGGCTTTTCGGGCGCTGGGGTTCTGGATGGTACGCAGCTGGGAGCGGGAAAACCGCTGGTACTATTCATTTCTGCAGAGTTTATCCAGCCCGTCTCCGCGCCCTGCCTGGAGAACAATGATCTCTAAAAGCATTGAGAGATTCAGACTGCGCAGATTAAACTACCTTTGCAGCGAGAAATTTATGGAAATCGAGGTTTCTCAAAAAGAGGGACGTTATGTCATAGATTTAAAGGGTTTGTTAAACGACCTTTCTTTGGCTGAGACATTTAAAACCCTTTATGGCCAAATACCTCGCCTTTACCAGAATATCACCGTCAATATAGGCGATCTCTGCTTTGGCTCTGAGGCCATTGCGCTAAAATTTATTGAACAGCTTAACGCGCTGGCCGCTAGAGCCAGGGATATGCAAGTCAAGATCTCTGCGGGCAATGAGTATCTGATCGATCTTTTACAGAAATACGATATGACAGTCCCGGGTTTCAGCATTCTGGCGTAAACGGGGTATAGCCGCCGCTGTTCCCTAAGGCTGATATGGGGTTCTCTATATGCCGCTGATATAGAAAATAATTTTTCCTGGTATTGACACCAGGGTTGTTTATTGGTTATACTATTTTCAAGTTCGGCGCTCATGTGTATGCTCCTTTTCACTGTGGAAAAAATTAGCTGAGGGCATAGCTGAGTGAAAAACCGCATATATTTTAGATGAGATGAGTTGAGTTTTGACAAGTTTGAGATGAGATGAGCTGAGATGAGACTGGAGCTTAATGCTTTGCTAAAGCTGACCGGCGCTCATTTGAGTGCCGGTTTTTACATTTCTGATTACAGATATTCCGAGGGAGGATGAATGTGAAAGATTGATTGCATTTCCTTCTTTGTTGTGAGGCTGCAAAATTTTCCTGGGGGAAGGGTGGGTGCATCTTGATGAAGCCGTACCGGCTGGTGAGCAGTGATCTGAAAAAGGAAAAGACGCTGGTTAGGGTAAGGGATGCGGTCTTCGGCGGCAGCGAGATTGCCGTTATCGCAGGACCCTGTGTGGTGGAGAGCAGGGAGCAACTGCTTGCCGCGGCTCGCGGGGTGCGCCGGGCGGGCGCGGTGATGCTTCGAGGAGGTGCTTTTAAAACAAGAACTTCGCCATACAGCTTTCAGGGCTTGGGAGAGGAAGGGCTGAGGCTGCTCAGGGAAGCCTCTGAGGAAACAGGTTTGGCTACTGTTACTGAGGTTATAGATGAAGCCAGTTTAAAGCTGGCCTTGAGATATGTAGATATGCTGCAGATAGGCGCCCGGAATATGCAGAATTCCAGGCTGCTGTGCTTGGCGGGGCGCTCGGGGAAACCGGTGCTTCTGAAGCGGGGGTTGTCCGCCACAGTGGAGGAGTGGCTGCTGGCTGCCGAATATATCGTTGCCGCAGGTAACCGCAATGTGGTGCTCTGTGAGAGAGGGATCCGTACATTTGAATTCGCCACCCGCAACACCCTGGATCTGGGCATTGTCCCTCTTGTACAGGAGTTAAGCCATCTGCCGGTGATTGTTGATCCCAGCCATGCTACCGGAAATTGCCGCCTGGTGGCGCCCATGTCCCGTGCCGCAGTAGCAGCCGGGGCGGACGGGTTGCTTCTGGAGGTGCATCCGGAACCGGAGAAGGCGCTGTGTGATGGTTTCCAATCTCTTTCCATCAATGATTTTCAACATCTGATGCCTCAGCTGCAGGCGACAGCCGCTATCGTGGGGCGAACGCTCGGTGTTTACGCCTCGGAGAGATATTGAAGCTGAATGTTGGCGATGCTTGCCGATGGTCCAGGGGTGAAGTATAGAGAACGGAGCAGAGCAGAGTTTGGTTGAGATGGAGATGATAGAAGATGAATTGAGTTGAGATGAGTTGAGCTGAGATGAGGCTGGAGTTTAATGCTTTGCTGAAGCTGACCGGCGCTCATTTGGGCGCTGGTTTATTAACTTACGGAGGTGAAGATGTAATGGTTTTTCCGAGTAGAGACGAGTACCTGAAGGCGGCGGCAAGGTATGGGATAGTACCGGTGTGGGCGGATGCGGCGGCGGATCTAGAGACACCTATCTCTATTTTCAAAAAGGTGGTTTCAGGTGATTACAGTTATCTCCTGGAAAGTGTGGAGGGAGGGGAGCAGGTAGCGCGCTATTCTTTTATCGGCTTTGATCCCTTTCTCATTTATACGGCCAGAGGGGAGCAGCTGGAGGTTACTGTTCAAGGACAGCGGAGGCAGTTGACCGGGGATCCCCTGGATTATCTCAAAGACCTGATAGCCGAATTAAGGGTAGCTCCATTGCCTGGCGAACAGCGTTTTCAGGGTGGGGCGGTGGGCTATTTCGGCTATGACTTGGTTCGCCGTTTGGAACCGCTTCCTGAGACTGCCGAAGATGATTTGCATCTTCCTGACTGTTGTTTTATCCTCACTAAGGTTGTTCTGATTTACGACCATGTTACTAATCGGCTGCGGGTGGTTGCCTTCGTGCCTGTGGAAAGCGATCCCCAGGGGGCTTATCAACAGTCTCTGGCAGCTGTCCATGGTGTTATGGAGAGACTGCGCGCTCTTTTGCCTGAGACAAAGGCAGCAAAGCCGCGGGCCCGCACCGCTCAGGGTGTCCTTGAACAGTTATGCGGCGATCCCCCTTCTGAGGATGCCGCATTACAACAGTCGTTTACCCCTGTCTCTGATATGACGAGAGAAGAGTATCTGGAGAAGGTGTGCCGTGCCAAGGAATATATCGGCGCCGGGGATGTGCGGCAGGTGGTTCTTTCTCAGCGGTTCCGGCGCCGGGCATCAAGTGACCCGTTTACTGTTTACCGGATGCTGCGTTCTTTGAATCCATCTCCTTATATGTATTACCTCAACTTCGGGGATAGCTGTCTGATCGGCTCTTCCCCGGAGATGCTGGTCCGAGTGGAGAAGGGCATAGCGGAGACGCATCCTATCGCCGGAACCAGGCGGCGCGGGGGGAGTGCGGCTGAGGATCAAGCGCTTGCCCGGGAACTGCTTGCTGACCCCAAGGAGCGGGCCGAGCATGAGATGCTGGTGGATCTAAGCAGAAGTGACTTTATCCGGGTCTGTGAAGAGGGGGCCATCGAGGTTCCCAGGCTCATGGAAGTGGAGTACTACTCTCATGTGATGCACATGGTATCGCATGTGCGGGGAAGGCTTGCCCCGGGGCAGGATGCCTTTAGCGCGCTGCGGGCATGTTTTCCGGCTGGAACCGTTTCCGGCGCTCCCAGAAAACGTGCCCTGGAGATTATCGAGGAGCTGGAACCTGTCAGGCGCGGGCCTTACGCGGGGGCGGTAGGCTATCTCAGCTTTTCCGGCGGCCTGGATTCATGTCTGATCATCAGAACCATCATCATCAAAGATGGTGTTGCTTATGTGCAGGCAGGCGCGGGTATTATAGCCGCCTCCGTTCCGGAGCGGGAATATGAGGAGTGCGCGAATAAGGCCAGGGCGATGCTGAAGGCCCTGGAACTGACTGAAGGGAGCGGGAATCCTTGTAGCTGCAGGGCATTCACTACCATGAAGAAGGGTGAAGATGAGGTGAGGCTTCAGGGGTTGATCGACAAAGTGGTGAACCAGCGGCACCTGGAGGAGAAGGAGGCCGCAGAGGCCATGGCTCAGATTATGAGTGGTGAAGCTACGCCCGCTCAGATCGCCGCCCTGATCACCGCGCTGCGTTTAAAGGGAGAGACAGCGGATGAGATCACCGGGTTTGCCAGGGCGATGCGCGCCCACGGGAAAAAAATCAGGGTGAACAAACGCCTGGTGGACATTGTAGGGACCGGCGGGGATTGCAGCTTTACCTTCAATATATCCACAACTGCGGCTTTTGTGGCAGCTGCGGCAGGGCTGCCGGTGGCTAAGCATGGAAATCGTTCTGTTTCCAGCATGTGTGGGAGCGCAGATGTTCTGGAAGCCCTGGGGGTGAATATAGCACTGACACCCCTTCAGGCGGAGCGCTGTCTGGAGGAAAACGGCATCTGCTTTCTCTTTGCCCCGGTTTTTCATGAGGCGATGAAGCATGCGGTCGCTCCGCGGCGGGAGATCGGTATCCGCACTGTTTTTAACCTTTTGGGACCGTTGACCAATCCGGCGGGAGCGAAGGTTGAGCTGGTGGGAGTTTACGACCCCCATCTGACCGGTGTGCTGGCCAGGGTGCTGCGCAGCCTGGGGGCGGAAAGGGCGATGGTGGTGCATGGGGATGGCCTGGATGAGATATCTCATAGCGGGGAGACAAAGGTCAGTGAGCTGATGAGGGGTGAGATCAGAACCTATTATCTCTCACCGGAGGACATCGGACTGAAGCGGGGTAAGCTGGCGGATATTCGCGGCGGAAATGCTGCAGAAAATGCCCGGATGACAAAAGATGTCCTCAGCGGGAAACCTGGACCCTGCCGTGATGTGGTTCTGATGAACGCTGCTGCAGCTCTGTTTGTGGGAGGAAAGGCGGAAACTATGCGTGATGGGGTAGAGCTGGCGGCGGAGATTATCGATTCCGGAGCGGCTCTGCGCAAGCTGGAAGAATTGGTCGCCTTTACGAAGAATTGCGCCTGAACAATCCTGCTGACAGGATGGTGTATTCATGATTTTAGAGCGCATTATTGAGGCCAAAAGGGAAGAGGTAGCAACAGCGAAGAGCCGCTGCCCGCTGGCGCAGTTGAAGAAGCGCGAGACCCCGCCGGTCAGGGACTTCATCGCCGCGGTGCGGAGAGCCGGGGGACCGCCGCGGAAGCGGTTTAACGGGGAGCGCGAAGATACGGGGGCAAGCGGCAGGGCAGGGGCGGAGATAGGCGAGGCGGCAGGGATCAGGCTGATTGCGGAGATCAAGAAAGCATCGCCCAGCCGCGGCCTGATCTGCCGTGATTTCAACCCGCCCCTGATCGCCGGCCTTTACCAGGAGGCAGGCGCCGGCGCTATTTCCGTGCTTACTGATCAGCGGTTTTTTGAGGGGCGTCCGGAGTTTCTCAAGGCAGTAAAAGAGGTGACCTCCATTCCTCTGCTGCGGAAGGACTTTATCATAGATGAATACCAGATCTATCAATCGCGCGTTTTAGGGGCTGATGCTGTTCTGCTGATCGCTGCCATTTTGAGCCGGCGGCAGCTGGCGGATTATATCAGCCTGGTAAAAGGGCTGGGGATGGCGGCTCTGGTGGAGGTACACACATTGGAGGAACTGTGTCGCGTCTTGGAAACAGAGGCGCTGTTGCTGGGGATCAACAACCGTGACCTCCATACCTTTCAGGTGGATCTGGGCGTTACTTTTCGCTTGATCTCAGCGGCGCCAAAGGGGAGAGTGGTTGTCAGCGAAAGCGGTATCAGGACTGCCCAGGATGTGGCCTGTTTAGCCCGGGCGGGCGTTGATGCCGTACTGGTAGGAGAAGCGCTGACGGGGGCCCGTGATATCAGGGCCGCAGCGGCAGAGCTGCTGGGCGCCGGCAGGACATAAAGAGATATTCAGGCGAGAGAACAGGGGCCAGGGGAATAGCCAGGCGTGTCGGAATGGCGGCCGGCTGCCCCGGGTCCGGGAGAGAGCGAGGGGATGATGGATTATGGAATTACCGGATAGCAGCGGGCATTTTGGGGATTTTGGCGGGAGGTTTGTTCCGGAGACACTGATGCCGGCTCTGGAGGAGCTGACGTTTGCCTATCATGAGGTGAAAAATGAGGCGGCCTTTCAAGATGAGCTGCGGCGCTACCTGAGGGATTATGTCGGCAGGCCGACCCCCCTTTATTTTGCGGAAAGGCTGACGCGCCGTTTGGGCGGGGCGAAGATCTATTTGAAGCGTGAGGACCTGAATCATACCGGGGCGCACAAGATCAACAACGCCATAGGGCAGATCATCCTTGCGCGGCGGATGGGGAAAAAAAGAGTGGTTGCTGAAACCGGAGCGGGACAGCATGGCGTGGCTGCCGCCACTGCCGCGGCATTGTTCGGGCTGGACTGCGTCGTCTACATGGGAGAGGAAGATATCGCTCGCCAGGAACCGAATGTTTACCGCATGCGGATGCTGGGGGCGACGGTAGCGCCTGTGGCGAGCGGCAGCAGGACATTAAAGGATGCCATGAATGAGGCGATCCGCGATTGGGTGACCAATGTGAAGAACACCTACTACCTGCTGGGCTCCGTAGGCGGGCCGCACCCTTACCCGATGATGGTCAGGGATTTTCAGGCGGTGATCGGACGGGAGGCAAGAGAACAGATTTTAACGGCTGAGGGCGGGCTTCCCCGCTGTTTGGTAGCCTGTGTGGGCGGGGGAAGCAATGCCATGGGTCTTTTTTACCCGTTTCTTGATGACCCTGTAGAGCTGCTCGGGGTAGAGGCGGCAGGCCGCGGTCTGGAAACCGGGGAGCATGCGGCCGCGCTGAGTGCCGGACGCAGAGGAGTTCTGCACGGCGCATTGAGTTACTTGCTCCAGGATGATCACGGGCAGGTGCTCACCGCGCACTCCATCGCTGCCGGGTTGGACTACCCGGGAGTCGGGCCTGAGCACAGCTGGCTAAAAGAAGCAGGGAGGGCGCGGTATACGACGGTTACTGACCGGGAAGCCCTGGATGCTTTTCAGCTGCTTTCCCGTTGGGAGGGGATCATCCCGGCGCTGGAGAGCGCGCATGCTGTGGCTGCCGTTGTCAAAATGGCGCCTGCTCTGGGGAAGAAGGAGGTCATTGTTGTCAACCTCTCCGGGCGCGGAGACAAGGATGTGCCCGCGGTTGCTCAGTTATTAGTTCAACAGGTAAACGGGGAGGGGGTTGGATAAAATGGAAAAGCAAACAGTAGATATAAACCGTGTTGATGCCAGACTGCATAAACTGCACGATAACGGGGAAAAGGGTTTATTTACCTTTATTACCGCGGGGGATCCTGATCTGGAAACGACCTTCAAACTGGTGCTATCCATGGAAAAAGCGGGGGCAGACTTGGTTGAACTGGGGGCGCCCTTTTCTGACCCAATGGCCGACGGCCCGGTAATTCAGCGGGCTTCGTTGCGCTCTCTGGCCGGGGGTACAAATCTCCGGGGGATCCTGGAGATGGTACGGCGCTTACGCTTGCATACAGAAATACCACTTTTGTTGATGACCTACTACAACCCGGTGTTCCGGTACGGGCTGGAGTGTTTTGCCTTGGATGCTGCCGAGGCGGGAGTGGATGGGGTTATTGTCCCGGACCTCCCTTTAGAGGAGAGCGCCCCTCTGCTGCAAGAGCTAAAAAAGGAGAAGATGCATCTCATCTGCTTGGCGGCGCCTACTACTACGCCGCAGCGCTTGAAAAAAATCTCCGCGGCTGCCGGGGGCTTCATCTACTGTGTCTCTCTTACCGGGGTAACAGGTATGCGAGAGGGCATTTCACCTGATATTGCCGGGTTCTTGCAGAGGGTGAAAAGGCACAGCAGCCTGCCCCTGGCTGTGGGTTTCGGTATCTCCAACCCCGGGCAGGCCGCCTTCATGGCAGAGGAAGCTGACGCGGTGATCGTGGGCAGCGCCCTGGTCAGCCTTGTAGAACAGTTCGCTGATCAACCGGATGTAATGCTGAAAGGGGTAGCGGGAATGATCAGGGGACTGAAAGGGGCTATAATTTGATATCTTGCCGGTGTCCGGTATCCGCTCCAGGCGCCGCCTTATGTCCTTATGCGGAGAAGTCTCCGTCTGCGGCCCGCACATCCCAAATTTACGGCAGCATGGCTCGTTTTTTGAATATGTTCCGAAAATGCGTAGGGTAGTTTCGGAAAAACGGCAACAGCTTTTCTTATTTAAACGGATCTTTAATCCCCATTTTATTGAGCGTATACTCGTAGAGTAGTTCCAGATCGTCATATGGAAATTCAAGATGTACTTTTTGCTCATCAGACTCGGCTTTATCAGGTTCTATAGCTCGAGGGGTTTCTATTTTGTTTTTTTTATTACCGTGTTGGTTTTTGTAATTTTCGTCTACGGCAGGCATGGACATTGGGTAATCACTTCCTTTTCTAGTTTGATGAGTTAGTTTGATGAAATATTTCTGTTAATTAACATGTACTATGATTCACAAATTCCAGGCAAGGGTATATACACGCAAAATCTGTGCCAATAAAGCGAGCGCTCTTTTTGTATTTGCTGTTGCCAAAAAAATTTTAATCTGATAAAATGTTGTACACAAAAGTGTGCACATAAATGTGGAGGTTTTTATGAACGGCTTTTACCGCATCGGAGAAAAATTTGTCAGTATGGAAAAGCTCAGCCGCTCCCTGACGCAGATGTTGTCTCTGCGCAGCGAGGGCATTTCTCAGCAGGAAGTGGCGAACCGCTATGGCGTGGACCGCAGCTTTGTTTCCCGCCTGGAGGGTTTGGGAGCTGTGCGTAAGGGGGAGAGCATCGCTGTGGTCGGTTTCCCCCTGCAGAATAAGGAAGAGATCCATTCTTTGTTGGTAGAGCTGGGTGTTGATTTCAGCCTGCTGATGACCGATGAGGAGCGGTGGCGTTTTGTAAAGGAAAAGTCCGGTTTGGAGCTGCTGAACCAGGTGATGGGCCTGGTAGCGCAGATCAGGACCTATGATGTGGTGGTTCTCATCGGTTCCAGGCAGCGCATTAACTGGAGCGCGGCCCTTCTAGATAAGGAGACGCTGGGGATTGACCTCGGGGAATCGCCCCTTACTGAAGACAAGTATGTTGACCCGGAATATTTGCGGAAACTGATTCTCTCGGCGCAGTGAATTCTAGAGCTTTTATATGCAGAAAGTGAGGGCAGATCATGAAACATGTTGTCAGCATCAGTCTTGGTTCTTCTAAGCGTGATCATAGAGTGGAAACCGAGTTTTTGGGAGAGAAGTTCCTTATAGAACGTATCGGTACCGACGGAGACGAGAAGCGGGCGATACGCATGATCAGGGATCAGGACGGCCATGTGGACGCCTTCGGCATGGGAGGGATCGATCTGTATCTGGTGGCCGGAAACAGGCGTTATGCCCTGCGGGAGGCTAAAACAATTGCCGCGGCGGCGAAGATTACCCCGATCGTTGACGGCAGCGGCTTGAAAAACACCCTGGAGCGGCGGGTTATTGAATATCTGCAGCAAGAATTAAAATGGGACTTTAAGGGGAAAAGCGCCCTGGTGGTTTCCGGGGTGGATCGCTTTGGAATTGCCGAGGCCCTGTGGGATGCCGGCTGCAAGACCACTTATGGCGACCTGATTTTTGCCCTGGGGATTCCCATCCCCGTTCACAGGCTTTCCACACTGCGGATTATTGCCTATACGCTGCTTCCCTTGCTCAGTCAGCTCCCCTTCAAGTACTTGTATCCTACCGGGGAAAAGCAGGATACGGTCAACACAAAGCATGTGAGCTACTATCAGGCTAATGAGATTATCGCCGGTGATTTCCATTTCATCAGGAAGTATATGCCTCAGGAACTGTCAGGGAAGACTATTATCACCAATACGGTGACCAAAGAAGACCTGGAACTCCTCCGTGAGCGGGGAGTGAAGATATTGGTGACCACAACCCCGGAAATGGAGGGGCGCTCCTTCGGTACAAACGTCATGGAGGGGGTTTTGATCAGCCTGCTGGGGAAGCGGGTGGATGAGGTGCAGCCTGAAGATTACAGCAATCTTTTAGAACGATTGCAGTTGAGGCCGCGTATCGTCTATCTGCAGGAGAGCCGGCAGAACGGCGATGCGTAACTTGCTTAAATGAGAATAAGGAGATAAACAGCCGATGACTAAGTTTGCATTTATCATACACCCTATCGATTTAGGATATATTACAAAAAAGATAAAACTGTTTAGAGTTTTCCCGAGCAGCCTCACTGAAAAAATAGTATCTCACTTCCCTGTTTACAAGGCTTCGGAGATTAAGGGGGTCAAGTCCCCTTTAGCGGAAACAGAAGGCTGGTTTGTTGTCTGCCCCTTGACTTCGCGTCAGATGCTGGAACTTCCTGAAAAATATGTGTTGCGCCGCATTATTGAAGCCGGGAAATTGGCTGAAAAGCTAGGGGCGGGGATCGTTGGCCTGGGCGCCATGACTTCTGTGGTTGGAGATGCAGGATTTTCTGTGGCTGAGAATCTCAAAATTGCTGTGACCACCGGCAACAGTTATACGGTGGCTATGGCTCTCGAAGGAACCAGAAAAGCTGCGCAATATGCCGGAGTGGACATTGCCCGGGCGAAGGTGGCGGTTTTGGGCGCCACCGGTTCCATTGGCAGCGTCTGCGCCAGAATACTTGCCGGTGAGGCGGGAGATTTGACTCTGGTCTCTCGAACGCCTTCTCGTTTGGAGCGTCTGGCCCATCAGATCCTGCATGAAACAGGAACAGCTGCCCGTCTCACAACAAATACGAAAGAGGCTCTGCGCGCTGCGGATATCGTGGTGACCGTTACTTCAGCGGTGGATACGGTGATCGAGCCTCAGGATCTGAAGCCGGGCGCGGTTGTCTGTGATGTCGCCCGCCCGCGGGATGTCTCCGTCAAGGTGGCTGCCGAGCGTCCGGATGTGCTGGTTATTGAGGGAGGGGTGGTGGATGTTCCGGGGGACGATGTCCGCTTTAATTTTAATTTTGGCTTTCCGCCGGGGAAAGCTTACGCTTGTATGGCCGAGACCATGATTCTCGCTCTGGAGGATAGGTGTGAAAACTACTCGCTGGGGAGGGAACTTACAGTTTCCCAGGTCAGGGAAATTCAGAGCTTAGGGGAAAAACACGGTTTCCAACTCTCCGGCCTGCGCAGTTTTGAGCGGGCTCTGACACCGGAAGATCTGAAACAATTTAAAGCGACGCTTGACAAATAGAGTTCACATTTCTATAATAGCTACAAAATCTGCGCAAAATAAATAGCGTTGGCCGTCAACAGCCCAGCCCGGCTGGGCTTATTATTATCTATGAACCAGGGGATGCAACACACCGCAAGGGCGTCGTGTCACCTTTTTGTTTAAATGGTGGCGAGTCTTGATGCGTTCGCCGTTTTTTGCCGGGAGGACCGAATAAATGATTTGCGAGGGTCATAAGATTTAAGTAAATTTTCAATCAAGGGAGAGATAGCATTGCCGGAAAAAGAGGTTCTTTTAACAGGAGACGGGGTTAAGAGACTGGAAGACGAGCTGCACCTGTTGAAATCTGTAAAAAGACGGGAGATTGCAGAACGGATTCGCGCGGCTATCGATTTTGGCGATATCTCTGAAAACTCGGAATACGAGGAAGCAAAAAACGAGCAGGCTTTTATTGAAGGCAGGATTATCACTTTAGAAAAAATGCTGCGCTATGCCCGAATTATTGATATCAGTGAAGTACCCTCCGATACGGTGGGAGTGGGCTCTACAGTTTTATTAAAAGACCAGGACACCGGTGACGACATTGAGTACACCATTGTGGGGAGCGCGGAGGCCGATCCCGCAGATAATAAGATTTCCAATGAATCTCCTGTGGGGAAAGCCATTTTAGGGAAAAAGGTAGATACGGTGGTGGAGATTAAAGTTCCTGCCGGAATTTTAAAGTACCGCATCGTCGATATACGCGCCAAATCTTAATGGAGCAGAAATTTCATCCTCGAATAGAAGAAACAGAAAAATTAGGAGGAGTTTTGTTATGCCTGACGGCAACAGGGAAGATACGGATCTGCTCGGAGTACGTTTAGAAAAAATTAAAGAACTGCGGTCCTGCGGCATCGATCCTTTTGGCAAAAAATTTCCGGTTGAACAGAGCGCGGCTGAAATCGCGGCTGATTTTCCTGCTTTTGAAGGAAAAGAAGTCGTCATAGCCGGGCGCTTGCTCGCCAAACGGGGGCATGGCAAGGCAAGTTTTGGGGATCTGCAGGACTTTTCGGGCAGAATTCAGATCTATGCCCGGCTGGATGATCTGGGCAGCGATCCCTATGAATTGTATAAAAAGCTGGATATCGGAGATATCATCGGCGTCAGGGGGACGGTATTCCGTACCAAAAGGCAGGAGATCACGGTAGCTGTCAAAAGCTTTGAGATTTTGTCAAAATCATTGCGGCCGCTCCCGGAAAAATGGCACGGGCTGAAAGATGTAGACCTGCGTTACCGGCAGCGCTACCTGGATCTGATGGTTAACCCGGAGGTTAGGGAGGTGTTCCTGAAAAGGATAAAGATTATTCGCCTCATCCGTCACTATCTGGAAGAGCGCGGGTTCCTCGAGGTGGAAACGCCGATGATGCAGCCGGTGGCCGGGGGCGCCGCGGCGCGTCCTTTTATTACCCACCACAATGCTTTGGATATGGAGCTTTATCTGCGCATCGCTCCGGAACTATATCTTAAGAGGCTATTGATCGGCGGGTTTGAGAAGGTATTTGAAATTAACCGCAACTTCAGGAACGAAGGGATTTCCACAAAACACAATCCGGAGTTCACCATGCTGGAACTCTATCAGGCTTATGGCGATTGCCAGGATATGATGGATATTACTGAAGGCGTAATCAGCACTGTAGCGCGGCAGGTGCTCGGCGCCATGAAGATCACCTATGCCGGACGGGAAATCGATTTTACGCTTCCCTGGACAAGGCTTACTATGCTTGATGCTGTGCAGCGCTATACCGGAAAGGATTTCGGTCACTTTGATGCGGAGCGGGCGCTCAGGCAGTCGGCGGAATTGGATGTTGAGGTTCCTCAGGATGCGGCTTGGGGGCAGATTTTGAATGCGGTGTTTGAGGCGTATGTTGAGGATAAACTGATCCAGCCTACCTTTATCACAGGCCATCCGGTGGAAGTTTCTCCGCTGGCCAAACGCAACCCTCATAATCCGCGGCTGACAGATCGCTTTGAGCTGTTTATCAATAGCTGGGAGTTGGCCAACGCATTCACTGAGCTCAATGACCCTCTTGATCAGAGGAAACGCTTTGAGCAGCAGATGGCGGAGCGGGAGCGGGGGGATGAAGAGGCTCATGCTATGGATGAGGATTACATCACAGCGCTAGAGTACGGGATGCCGCCTGCGGGCGGACTGGGCATCGGCATCGACAGGCTGGTCATGATCCTGACCAACTCGATATCGATCAGGGATGTGATTCTCTTTCCGACGATGCGTCTGCGGGAGTCTTAACCAAAGACCGCTTTCCATCCTGGATATTAAAACAGGTTCTATAGTTCTGTATGAATTTTAGATAGGAGACTGCGGCCGGATGATCTTGGAATAAGCTTTTATGCCCATACCCATCTAAAATATAGATGGGTATTTTATATTATATAAGGAAGCGAAAAAGTGGTTTTTTGTTGGGAAAAAGGGGGGTGGTAGAATGCTGAACATCGCTTCTCGCATCGACAGATTGCCCAATACCAGGATGCTTTGGAAGATATTATTATTGATCGGTATTGGCTGGGCCTTTGATGCGATGGATCAGGGTATGGTAGCGGGGGTGATGGCGTCAATCGGTAAAGACTGGGCTTTGACAACCGCTCAGTTGGGTCTCTTAGGCAGCGCCGGGATGGTGGGAATGGCTTTGGGCGCCGCTTTGTCCGGGATGGCTGCCGATCGATGGGGCCGAAGAACGGTCATTATGTGGACATTGATTATCTTTGGGATCGCAAGCGGCCTGGCCGGTTTTGCCGTTAATTATCCCATGCTCCTGGTGCTGCGGTTTTTGACAGGGTTTGGTTTGGGAGGAGAATTGCCGGCGGCGTCCACGTTAGTCAGTGAATTTTCTCCCGTTAAAACGCGCGGCCGCAATGTGATACTCCTGGAGAGCTTTTGGGCTTTCGGCTGGATTGCCGCCGCCCTTGTCGCTTATTTGCTTATCCCGGTTTATGGCTGGCGAGTAGCTTTCTGGGTAGGAGCTATACCCGCATTTTTCGCCGCTTATCTGAGAAAATCCGTGCCGGAATCCCCGCGATATTTAGAATCTGTTGGCAAAATCGAACAAGCGGACGCTTTGGTCGGTATGATGGAGAAAGAAGCGGGGATCGCAGAAAAGCATGATCACGGATCTATGGGGGAACAAAGCCTGGGAAGTAAAATACGCGTATCTTTCCTGGATTTGTGGTCAAAAAAATATATCAGAAGCACAGTGGTTTTATGGGTTATCTGGTTCGGGATTAATTTCGGCTATTACGGTTTTGTCTTATGGACTCCTACACTTTTGGTGGACAAGGGTTTTGCATTGGTAAACAGTTTTAAATTCACTCTGATTATGTGTTTGGCTCAGCTGCCCGGATATTTCAGCGCCGCTTATTTAGTGGAACGCATTGGGCGTAAAAGGGTTCTCTCCGTTTATTTTCTGGGTACTGCTGCGGCGGCCTGGTTATTTGGACATGCGGCTAGTCCGGGTTATGTCCTCGCCTATGGCTGCCTTTTATATTTTTTCAGTTTGGGCGCCTGGGGCTGTGTTTATGCCTATACTCCGGAAGTCTATCCTACCGCCGCCAGGGGTACCGGTTCCGGCTGGGCTGCTGCTTTCGGACGTATCGGGGCTTTCACCGCCCCCTTTATCGTGCCGGTTATCTATAATTTTTATGGTAAAGAGGTCGGATATGCTTATGTGTTTGTCATGTTAACCGCGGTATTCGCCCTGGTGGCTCTGGTAGTGGCGATCTTGGGGAAAGAAACGATGGGCAAATCTCTGGAAGAGATCAGCGGGTAGCGGTTTGCGAAATTGATTTTCTGTAACAGCCATTTTTCTGGTATTATAGAAGTTGTAAAAACAACATGTCCATAATAGCAGGATAATGGCTTTTCCTTATTCTAACATATCGATCCGGTTTAGGAGGAATGCAGATGGACAATAAGCTTTTACTCACTCTGCTGCTTGACGCTCTTCCTCTTGTTGCTGCGGTGACAGGCGGTTTCGCTACGGTGACCGATTTTCACGGGCGCAGAATTAAAACCGTCAATTCTTGTGGCGAAGATATGCAAAGTTTTCGAGGGGCTGTCTATGAGATGGCCAACAGATGCGCTCAAGAACAAAGAGCGATGATCGGTCCGTCGCAGATCGTTGAAGGGGCTGATGCCTGGGCGGTTCCCGTTGGCCCGTATGTAGTCAGCTGCAGTAATGTGGAAAGAGTTAGACGCGAACAGAGGCTGCAGAGGGCGCTGGAAAAAGCCTTGCCCCTTATTGCCAGGGTCGCCGGGGGAGAAGCGGTTATTTTTGACCATGAAGGTAAGCGCCTCTCCAGCTATAATCCCGATGGAACTGTCAACGCTGACTTTTTAAATAAAGTCAGCCGTTATGCAGAGCGCGCTATGCGCACCAATGAACCCGTTATCGGCGATTCTTTCTCTTATACCGGCGCCATGGCCGTGCGCATACCGATCACTCAAAGCTACGGTCTCGGGTTCAATAATGAACTGACCGCAAAAAAACAGAATAAGCTGTTTGAGGAAGTTAAAAAGTTCCAATCCGCCCGTTATAACTTCAGCGATATCGTGGGAAACAGCGATACTCTGCGTACAACAATATCACGGGCAAAACAGGTCTCCGGCGGCAGATCGACTATTCTTATCTGCGGTGAGACAGGTACGGGTAAGGAATTGTTTGCTCAAGCCATCCATAATGCCAGCGAGAGAAGAGACAAGCCGTTCGTTGCCGTCAACAGCGGCGCCCTGCCCTCTTCACTGGTGGAGAGCTGCTTGTTTGGCTATGTCGACGGCGCCTTCACCGGAGCAAAAAAGGGCGGCGCTCCGGGAGCCTTTGAGCAGGCTGATGGGGGCACTATTTTTTTAGATGAAATCAGCGAAATGGATATGGATACCCAAGTCAAAATCTTAAGGGTTTTGCAGGAACGGGAGGTCACCCGCATCGGTGGCCGGAAACCAGTGCGCATCGATGTGCGGGTGCTGGCATCGACCAATAAGGATCTTACGCAAATGGTAGCGGAGGAAGTCTTTCGCAGCGACCTCTATTACAGGCTGAACGTTGTTCAGATTACGGTTCCTCCGCTGCGGGAAAGAATGTCGGACATCGCCTTGCTGGTTAACCATTTTATTCTGAAATATAATGTGCTGCTGGGGAAGTATATTTTGGAGACCAGCAAAGATGCTCTGGACGTACTGCAAAGCTACGACTGGCCGGGAAATGTCCGTGAATTGCAGAACTGTGTCGAACATGCAATTAACATGGTGAAAAAGGACGAAAGAATCATCATGCCGCACCACTGGCCTGCTCAGATCAGACAGAAAGCGGATTCTATAGGGGATTCTATAACAGCGGATGCCTCTTTTCCCGGCGGATACGATAAACAAGGCGCTCCGACATTAGAACAGATACTAGATAAAACAGAAGAAAGAGCGATCAGGCAGGCTCTATCAAGGGTCAACAATAGGAAAAAAGATGCTGCCAGGATATTAGGGATCAGCACGACGACTTTGTGGCGAAAGATGCAGCGGTATAATTTGCAGTTTTGAAATACTGATTTCAATTATGAAATGTTTTCGGGGAAATAGCTATGCCTTGCCTACAGGGATATTAAGAAGTTATTTAGTTTTAATTGCAAAGATGAAATAATGGGCGGCTGATTCTCCTCGCGGTAATCCCTTTTTATGCCATCGAATAGTAACCCATCTAGGATCATAGATGGGTATTTTATATTGCGAAAAAGCCTTAGCGCCGCGGTTTTTCGCTGCCGGACAGTCCGAGATCTGCTGAAGGAAAACATTGTCCGGGAGCGGTTATTTAAACTGGCATGAGTATTGCATATTATAAAAGGACAACCGGTAAGTGGGCATTATATAAAAAAAAGGAGGTCTGGTATCTAGTTGTTGCCTCGTTATATCTGGTTATTCCGCAAATATCAATCTAGCAAATCATGAGGAGGTTTATTTGATGGCAAGTTACGAGGACTTAGCGCAGTGTGTAATTAGCGGTGATCGGGATAAGGTAAAGGGAATTACAACTACTTTAATCGATGAGGGTAAAGACCCGTTGGAAATTATCAATAGGGGCTTAATCGGTGGAATGGCGGTTGTCGGCGCCCGTTTCAAGAACGATGAAATGTTTGTGCCGGAAGTGTTGATGTCTGCAAAAACAATGGGATTAGGTATGGAATTGGTTAAGCCTCTCATTGCTGATCAGGGTATGCCTACCAGCGGGAAAGTCCTGCTGGGTACTGTGCAGGGAGACATGCATGACATCGGCAAAAATCTGGTAGGGATGATGCTGGAGAGCGCCGGCTTTAGTGTAATTGATATCGGTATTGATATTGAACCTGACAAGTTCGCAGCTGCCATCAAGAAAGAGAATCCGGATATTTTAGCTATGTCAGCCTTGTTGACAACAACTATGATGCATATGAAAGACACCATAGACCTCTTAAAAGAGCAGGGTCTGAGAAACAAAGTCAAGGTGATTATCGGAGGAGCGCCGATCTCTCAGGAATTTGCCGATAATATCGGCGCCGACGGTTTTGCCCCGGATGCGGCGTCTGCCGCGGACCTCTGTAAAGAACTAATTGCGTAACAGGTTTGTTTAAAAAATCAGATTAACGGCTAGCAGCCTTAAGGAGGCAATTAATAAATGGCTAAGAACTTGACTGCAAAAATACTCACTTCCAATGAGATCGAGTTTTACAAAGAAAAAATCGCCTCAATTTTGTCAGAAAAAGGGGTTATGATTGAAAACCACCCCAAAGGCTTGGAATTGCTGCAAAAAGCGGGAGCAGAAGTATCCGGTATTTGGGTGAAGTTCCCTAAATCCCTGATCGAGGAAAGTCTAAAGCAGGTTCCTAAGAAGTTTACGCTGGCGGCGCCGGACCCCAAATGGGATATGGTTTATCCGCACCCCGAAGGGTCGTTCTATACGAGAACATGCACCGGGGGCATGTATTACTTATCGGAAACATTTGCATACCACCATATTACCATCGAGGAAGTGGCGGAGTGGACAAGGCTTACCGACGCCATGGAGCATGTCGATTTTTGGTCGCTCCCCTCTACCAAGCCGGTGGGTTTCCCTGCGGAAACAATTGATATTCATACTTTTGACGCGGTATTGCGGAACACGACCAAGCATGGCTGGCTGCAGCCCTATGAATTAAAGAATATCAAGTATTTAATTGAGCAGGCGATAGCTGTATCCGGGGGGGAAAAACAGCTTCGTCAGAGGCCGATAGTCAGCTTTATTTCTTGCTCTGCACCCCCGTTGACCTTCAAACCAATGGATGTCGAAGTGATCCTGCAAAGCGCTTTATATGGAATTCCTCTGCAGCCCTGCTCCCTGCCGACTGCAGGAGCGAATGCTCCCATAACCCCTCAGGGCATTGTTCTTCTCTCCTGCGCTGAAGTTTTGGCTCAGGTGATTATGGCGCAAATATTTGCCCCGGGAACAGCATGTGTGGCGACTCCTTTACTCTTCGAGATGGATATGAAGACTACTAATGCCGGACAGTCGGCGATGTCGACGACAATGGGACGGATGGCGGCCATGCAGCTGTTTGAGGATGGCTATGGCATCCCCGCTCACACATACGGCACAGGTACAGACAGCTTGCTTGTGGACGCTCAGGCGGGAATCGAGGCTTCTTCTCTGGCCCATATGGTTGCTTTGTCAGGAGCTTCGGTACTCGGCGGAGCAGGCCAAATTGAGACCGCGAAAACCATAAACCCCCAGCAGTTAATTATTGACAATGATATTTTCGGTATGGTCAAGCAGTTGGTAGCCGGCTTTGAGGTTAATGAAGAAACAACAGCCTTTAACGAAATTATGGGCCTGACCGGCAGAGAGAGTTTTGTCGATATGGATCATACCTTTAAACATTTCCGGGATGGATACCGTGCCCAGACATTTACTCATGATTCCAAATCCGGCTGGGTAGCAAAAGGGAGTAAAGATATCGTCGCCAGAACCACTGAGCTCTACTATAAGATCAAAGAGAATTACAAACCCGTTAACCTGTCGAAAGATGTCTTAAAGGAACTGGACAGCATTCTCCAGCGCGCTGATCGGGAACTCGGAAGGTAAACTGTTTAGATGGCTTTTGTCCCCCCAGTTTTTCTTCCCCTCCTGGGGGGAGAGAAGGCCAAATTGTTTCAAATAGTAGTTTTCGCTTTGTGTATATATGTTTCAACGGAGATGGAGGTAAAAAATGCCCAAAAAACCAGATTATAAAAAGACCGAAAAATGGTGGCTAGGGTTGATCGTTCTGTTCTATGTTCTGTATAACTTGCCCGGCGTCCCCAAATACGGGGATCCCCATGCCGCAATATTGCATGGGGTGCTGACCGTTCTGCCTATTTGGATCGTTTGTTATGCGGGATTGATAATTTTAAACAAGCAAAGAAGGCTGAAAGAAGTTGACGCGGAGACCCTGCAGAAAATGAAGGACAGCGAAGAGGGGGATGTATAAGTGCTATCTGTCAACACGACCTGGTTGCTTTATATCATATATATGGCTGCCCTGATTGCCTTTGGAGTATTTGTCTGGTGGCTTGATCGGAGAAAAAATGCACGGCAGTTTTATACTGCGGGCAATACAGTCAACTGGTTTGTCCTCTGTATGACATACATAGCCGCGCTGATGAGCACCTGGGTGTTCTTTTCAGGTCCGGGCGGTTACTACCGCGGCGGTTTGACATACTGGATATCGGAATTAAGCTATATGCCCTTGTTTCCGGTACTGACTTATTTCGTAATGAACAAGGTTTGGCTGCTCAACACAGAAAGAAATTATACGACGCCGGCGGACATTTATGATGATCGCTTTAAAAGCCCGGCGCTGAGACTGGTTCTGGCGGTTGTTTTTTTCAGCGTTTCCTTGCCGTACGCCGCCGCTATCTATGATGCTTGCGGCAAAGCAGCCAATATCGCCAGCGGAGGCCGGATTTCCCCTACCGCGGTCATCATTTTTGTCGGGCTGACAACATTACTGTTTGTGCCTTTCGGCGGTGTGCGTTCCGTGGCTTGGGCGTCTACAGTCCAAGCCTGGATATTTATCGGCGCCTTATGGCTGATCGCGATGAGCGCTTTGCATTACGGTTTTGACGGTTCTCTTACACAGGCGATCAGCAGTGTCTGGCAGAATACCAACAGCTGGTTTTCATACCCCGGGCCGGCAAATTGGGTTCCCTATTCCGCCAGGCTGGGGTACCCGCTCGCCTGCGCCATAGGTTGGACGATCATGCTGCCGGATGTTTTTATTCGGGCCGGATATTTTGGGAAAGACCTGGGCGCGCAGAAACGGCTTATGTTCATACAGCCGGTTTTGCAGTTTATCGTCTGGACAGGCGTTATGCTGATCGGTCTCCTGGCCATCGCCTTGATACCTGGATTAACGGGCGGCGATACGGAGTTAATTATCCCCTTATTGGTTGATAAAATCATCAGCCCCAATACGCTTACCTTTGCCGCCGTATTAATGGCGCTATTTGTCTTGGGTACTTTGGCCAAGGGGTTGTCCGCCGCTACTTCACACCTTTTGGTGGCCGGCTCGATTATTTCTGAAGATATTCTCACACATTTACTGAAGCTGAACGTTTCTCCTCGAGTTCATGTCGTAATCGCCAGAGTGGCTGTTTTCCTCTTAGGGGTAGCGTCGATGCTTATCGCTCTCAATCCGCCTACGTTGATCTGGACGCTGATCATGTTTGCTATTGCCCTGGTTATGCCCATTTTCCCGGTTTTGGTAGCCGCTCTCTACTGGAGAAGGGCAACGGCGCCGGCAGCTGTAGTCGCCTCTATAGTGGGAGTGCTTACCGTGCTGCTGACCTATAAGCTCGGCTACGGCGACGCCTGGTATGGGTTATTCGGTATGTTGATCTCCACGGTTCTCGTAATTGTGATCAGCTATTGCACTAAAGAGACGGACAAAGAGACCCTGGACGCTTTTTACGGCAGCCTGGAGAAGGCGGAGCATAAATTCTTTGTCGATTAATCTGACAAGTAGTGTACTATCGTTTGTTGCAATTGAATTAGCCGATTACCAGCAGTAATCATAAGTGGAGATGAGCAAGGGAGCAGCCAAAGCAGTGGAAGAAATGAAACTGCTTTGGCAGGTCTCTTTAAAGCCAACAAATGACAATGAACAGATAAAGTCAACGGCTTGCAAAAGAGGAGGAACAGCGATGCTGATTGTAGGCGAACTGATCAACACCAGCAGGAAGGCGATCAAACCGGCTGTAGAAAAGCGTGACGCCGCTTTTATTCAGGATCTGGCGCAAAAGCAGGTAGATGCCGGCGCTGATTATGTAGATGTCAACTGTGGGACCATGGTTTTTAATGAGCCGGAAACAATGGCCTGGCTGGTGGAAACAATTCAGGCTAAGGTGCAGGCGCCGTTATGTATCGACAGCCCTAATCCCCAGGCGGTGGATGTGGGACTGTCTCTGGCCAAGCACGGCCAGCCGATGCTAAATTCCATTACGGCGGAAAAACAGCGCTTTGCGGATCTGCTGCCGCTTGTCGTCAAGTACAAAACAAAAATTGTCGGGTTGTGCATGGATGACTCCGGTATGCCGGAAACGGCTGATGACCGGCTGCGGATCGCCCGCAAGCTGATTCAGGACCTAACCGCCGCCGGGATTCCTGAGGATGATATTTATCTCGATCCCCTGGTCAAGCCTGTCAGCACAGGGGACCGGGCGGGGATGGAAGTACTGGAAACCATCGCTGCAATCAAGGATGAACATCCCTCTGTCCACGGCATATGCGGGTTGAGCAATATTTCTTACGGTTTGCCCAACAGGAAGACTTTAAATCAGGTCTTTATGATTCAAACCATGACCATGGGTATGGACGGCTATATTCTCGACCCCTTAGATAAGACGATGATGGGATTTCTATACGCTTCCCGCGCGACTCTGGGGCAGGATGAGTTTTGCATGAAATATCTTGCCGCTCACCGCAATGGCTTGTACAGAGGCTAAAAATCTTTGCAGGAGAGAGCAGGCGGCGGCGCCGGATAGATAATAGAAAGAGGGTCTGGGATGAATACGGTTCAATTCAGCGCAATTGTCAATGGAAATAATATAACAGCAGAGATCCCTCCTCATCTGAGGCTGATCGATCTTCTCAGAGACGTTTTGGGCCTTACCGGAACCAAAGAGGGATGCGGGGAGGGCGAATGCGGGGCCTGCACCGTGCTTGTGAACGGCAAAGTGATCAATTCTTGTTTGATGCTGGCGGTTCAGGCACAGGGGAAAGAGATTCTGACAATTGAGGGTGTCGGCCAAAACGGCGCCGATCAGATCATCCGGCAGTCTTTTATCGAGCAGGGGGCTGTCCAGTGTGGGTACTGTACCCCGGGTATGGTCTTAGCGGCTAAGTCTTTACTCGATAAAAACCCCGAACCGACAAGGCAGGAGATCGCGGAGGCTCTCTCAGGTAATGTCTGCCGGTGTACCGGTTATGAGAAGATCATTGATGCCGTAGCCGCTGCCGCCTGTAAAAGGTCGCGCCCGGAACTGGGCGGAGAGCAGACCTGTTCGCCGGAGCAGCCTGCGGCGCCGGGTGATGTCGTGGGGAAGTCGGTAGCAAAGCGTGACGCCGCGGCAAAGGTTGCGGGAAAGAGCGTTTTTGCCGCGGATATCAAATTACAGGGTATGCTTCATGCCAAGGTGCTGCGCAGCTCGCGGACCCATGCCTGGGTGAGGAAAATTGATGTGGACAAGGCGCGCCGGCTGCCGGGGGTTATGGCGGTAATGACCCATGAAGAGGTCCCCGGCAGGAATGCCTTCGGCATTATTGTTAAAGACGAACCGGTTTTGGTGGCTGACAAGGTGCGCTGCAGAGGAGATGCCCTGGCTATAGTGGCGGCTGAGAGCGAGGCTATAGCCGCGCAAGCGCTGGAATTGATCGAGGTAGACTATGAAGAGATTCCCGCGGTTTATTCAGCAGAAGATGCGATGCGGGATGGCGCCCCTAAAGTTCACGGGGAGAGTAATGTTCTGGCTGCAGACCGGATTCGCAAGGGCGACGCGGAAAAGGCGCTTGATTGCTGTGATGTTGTGATCACCAACAATTACCGCACTCAGCCGGTGGAGCACTGCTACATCGAGCCGGAAGCGGGGATCGCCTACATGGATGGAGATATTGTCATAATCAGGGCCTGCACTCAAAACCCGCATTATGACCGCAAGGATGTCGCCGCCAACCTGGCGGTTCCCTTAAACAAGGTGCGCGTTGTGCAGGCGACTACAGGCGGCGGATTCGGCGGGAAGCTGGACATTTCTACCCAGGTGTATTTAGCCCTGCTTACCCGGAAAACCGGGAGGCCTGTGCGTATGGTTTACGATCGGGAAGAGTCGTTCCGGGCTTCTTCCAAAAGGCATCCCTTTTTCATTAAATATACCAGCGGAGCTGCCAAAGACGGGCTGCTGAAAGCGGTGAAGGTGTATTTTGTCTGTGATACGGGGGCTTATGCCTCTTATGGCCCGGCTACTATGAAGAGGGCGCTGGTTAATGCCACCGGCCCCTATGAAGTACCTCATGTCAGCGTGGACGGTTATTGCGTCTATACGAACAATCCCCGGGCCGGAGCGATGCGCGGTTTCGGGGCGCCACAGATGGCTTTCGCCCATGAGTCTCAAATGGATGCGCTGGCAGCGGAACTCGGTATCTCTCCCTTTGAGATCAGATTGAAAAACGCATTGCGCCGGGGTTCCGTGACAGCGACGGGACAGGTGCTGAGCGAGAGCGTCGGCCTGGTGGAAACCATGGAGAGGGTTCAGGAAAAAGTTCGCCTGGCGTTGGCCGGAAAGGGAGGCGAGTAGGATGAAGAAGCGCGGAATCGGTGTCGGAAGCATGTGGTACGGAATCGGCAATACAGCTCTCCCCAATCCTGCCGGCGCTTTTGTCGAACTCTTGGATGACGGTACGGCCATTGTGCTGACCGGGTGCGCTGATATCGGCCAGGGATCAGACACGACCCTGGCCCAGATTGCGGCGCAGGAACTGGGAATCAAATATGAGGATGTGCGCGTCGCCTCCGCGGACACCGCAATCAGCCCGGACGCCGGAGCGACCTCCGCGTCGAGGCAGACCTATATTTCCGGTAATGCGGTGCGCTTGGCGGCTGAAGAGGCCAAGCAGGAACTGCTGCGCGAGGCGGCTGCGATTTTCCATAAACCTGTTGAGGAATTGGAACTAAAAGAGGGAAGAGTCTGGCTGGCTGGGGCGCCGACCGAGCGTTCGGTGAAGGAATTAATACGGCGCTGCCGCGCGCAGGGTAAGCTGACCCTGGGCAGCGGCCGCTTTAATCCGGAAACGACTCAACTTGATTCCGATACCGGGCAGGGCGTCCCTTATGCTACATATGCCTTTGCCACCCAGGCAGCTGAAGTTGAAGTAGATACAATAACTGGAGAAGTTGAGTTGCTTAAAATTTATGCGGCGCATGATGTAGGCAAAGCCATCAATCCGCAGAATGTGATCGGACAGGTTCAGGGCGGCTGCGCCATGGGTATCGGCTATGCCTTGATGGAAGAAGTCAAGGTCGAAGAGGGGGTCATCAAAAATCCGCATTTGTCAGGGTATATCATCCCAACGACCCTGGATATGCCGGAGATTGATGTAACGATTGTGGAGAGTTTGGAAGAGACAGGGCCCTTTGGAGCGAAGGGAGTGGGCGAGCCGGCGCTGATTCCGACCGCGGCGGCCATTGCCAACGCCATCTATGACGCCATCGGTATCAGGTTTACCAGTTTACCGATCACCGCGGAAAAAATAGTTGCTGCTTTAAAAGAAAAAAATGAAGGGAGTGCACGAAATGGCAACAGCGATTAAGAACATTGGAACCATCGTCAGCGGAGATGTGAAGAAGCCTGTATTAGAAGGGGATACTATCGTTGTTAGCGAGGGAAAGATCTCTGAGATCGGCAATGCGGGAATTTTGGGGAAATACGAAATCGATCGTGTTGTTGACGCGAAGGGCGCTACGGTTATACCGGGTCTCATTGATTCCCATGTGCATCCTGTGCTCGGTGATTTTACACCCCGACAGAATACACTCGGGTATCTAGAGGGCGGCCTGCACGGCGGAGTAACCACCATGATTTCGGCCGGCGAGTGCCATACTCCGGGGAGGCCGAAGGACCCTGCCGGAGTAAAAGCTCTGGCTGTTTTGGCTCATAAGTCCTTTCAGAATTTCAGGCCGAACGGTCTCAAGGTTCACGGAGGCGCTTTGATTCTAGAAAAGGGTTTACAGGAAAAAGACTTTGATGATCTGGCCGCGGAAGGAGTCTGGCTCGTTGGTGAGGTCGGGCTGGGGAGTGTTAAAACCCCTGATCTGGCGGCGCCGATGGTTAAATGGGCGAAGAAGAGGGGGATGAAGGTAGCCATGCATACCGGTGGGACATCGATACCGGGGAGTTCCACTGTGACCGCGGATATGGTTATTCAGACAGACCCCACAGTGGTTTCCCATGTCAATGGCGGGCCGACCGCTGTTTCGCCGGCTGAGATCGATAAGCTGATCGATGCAACTGAGCTGACGCTGGAAATTGTCCAATGCGGCAACCCCAAAGTGATGGGCTATGTGGCGAGAAAAGTGGCGGAGAAGGATCAGTTGGAGAGGATCATTATCGGCAACGATTCCCCGTCAGGTACGGGAATAATTCCGCTGGGGATTTTAAGGACGATCGTACAGCTGTCGTCGGTGAGCGGTATACCGGCAGAAAAAGCCATCGCTTTAGCGAGCGGTAATACGGCCAGGGTTTATGGGCTGAATACGTCTCAGATAGCCGCCGGCAGGGAGGCTGATCTGGTGGTTATCGATAATCCGATGGGTTCTGTGGGCGCCGGCGCACTGGAGGCTATAGAAGCGGGCGACCTGCCTGCGGTTGCGCTGGTGATGACCGATGGAGAGATCCGGATCACCAAAAGCAGAAACACACCGCCGCCGACGAGAAAAGTTGAGGTATGCTGAAGCCGCAGGGGGGTATGTGTTCGTGATGGTGAGAATTGAACCCGATTTGTGTAAAGGCTGCGGGCGCTGCGCCAAGGAATGCCCGCTGGAAGCAATAACTATCGCCGATAAAAAAGCAGTGATCAGCGATAAGTGTGTTGGTTGCGGGGTTTGTGCCAAGGTTTGTCCGCGCGGCGCCGTAATCCGTGAGGAGAGCAGCGCTCCGGGAGTGATTAAGTGCGGCTCCTGCCCGGTTCAGTGTGAGATCAAGCCTGGTTTTACGGGCGCCTGTAAGCGTTATCTCCATACCGGGGATAAGCTGAAGAGAAACCGGGAACTGGTTACGGATGTTTCTTCCTCCTACCCCCTGATCACCGCGGTGGGCGCGGGAACAGAGTATCCCTGTTGCCGCCCGGCGCCGCATATTGTCCAGGATCTGCGGGATGGAGTGGATGTAATCACGGTGGTCACTGAGGCGCCCCTGAGCTACAGCGGGGTAAAAGTGAAGATCGACACCAACTGGCCCATTGGCGAAGAAGGCGCCGTTGTGAGAAGGGACGGGCGTATCGTGGGCATGGTGGATACCGAAGAATACGGCGCCAAGATGCTTTCCATCGGCGGCGCCAATCTGCTCACCGGGAAGGACGGCTTTACCGCAGCCCGCACGATTGCCGATATATGCAACGGCCAACCGGTGAAGCTGAAGGTTGAACACGGCGCTGTCCTGGAGCTTCAGGTCGGCCGGCATCCGGTGATCGACGGCCAGGAAGATAAAAAGATGAGGGTGGGCTGCGGAAGCGCCACTATCGGGATGTTTGCCAGGCAACTGGCAGAGGTGGTTGACGAGGCCATCATTCTCGACCATCATGTGGTCGGTCTGTTGTCGGAACACCTGGCCGGTGAGGAAGTAGGCCTCCAGTGGAGCGGCGTGACCCCCAATGCCAGGAAGAGCACCCGCGGCAGGTATTTCGGCGAACAGGGCGACGGCTGGGGGGGCACGGATATCAGCGACCCGCGTCAGGCCATTGCCAGGGTGGATATGGGCGTTGCCGGACCCGGCATCAAAATCCTGGTAACAGAGACCACAGGGCAAAGGGCCGCTCTGTTCACAGTAAGCGAGCAGGGGGAAGTGAAAAATATACCGATGCTTCCCGAGGTACAGGCTGTGGTCGATCTGATCAGCAAAAACTGCGAGGAGTCCCGTGTTTCTGCAGTATATGTGGGAGGAACCGGCGGAAGCGCCAGGGCGGGGGTTACCCGCTGCCCCATTAAACTGACCAGGGCGGTGCACAGCGGCGATGCTAAACTGACCATCGGCGGGGCGGAGACCTTTGTGCTGCCCGGCGGCGGCATCAATTTCATGGTCGATGTCGAGCAGGTGGTACCGAAGGCCTTTACCTGGGCGCCGACCCCGGCCACGGTGGCGCCTGTGGAGTACACCATGACAAAGGAAAAATACGCCGAAATAGATGGGCACATGGATGAGATCGTGGATATTTCCTATCTGCGGAAGGATGAGTAAAGGATGTCGTTATGGCTGCAACCGGGGCTTTATTTTCTTGACTACGGGCCGATGCAGATGGCGATCAGCGCCTCTTGCGGAAAGCGGCCGCTCCGCCGGGAAATTCTGGAGGCGGCAGAGTATGCCAAGGATTTGCTGGCAGAGTTGGCTGCCTGCCTGAATGTGGCGAAGCTTCCTATAGAGGAAATAAAACACAGCCCTGCAAGCCCGGCGGTTCTGGCCATGATGATCGATGCTGTGAAGAGATGCGCGGATCCTTCCCTTACTCCGATGGCCGCGGTGGCCGGATCTATAGCGGACAGGGTGGCGGACTTTTTGTTTGAGCGCGGCGCCACCAAAGCCATCGTCAACAACGGCGGGGATATCGCCTTGCGGCTGGCGGAGGGGGAATCCGCCAAAGTGGGGATCAAATCCGATTTGAACAGCAGGGCGGTGTCCCACATTATTGAGGTTGATTGCGCAGCTCGGCTCGGGGGTATCGCTACCAGCGGTTTGGGAGGGAGGAGCTTCACCAAAGGGATCGCTTCGGCGGCGGTCGCTCTAGGTATGAACTGCCGGCTGGCTGATGCCGCCGTTACTTTGGTAGCTAATCACACCTTCAGCCCTGATCCGGAAATAAAACTGATCAGGGCCGAGGCACTGGACCCGGATACCGATCTTCAGGGGCACTTAGTAACTGCCGCCGTAGGCAGGTTAAAACCGGAAACTTGGAGACAGGCGCTGGCTAACGGACTGGCCAAGGCCCGGGAATTTGTGGAACAGGGTACTATCTGCGGGGCGGTCATTTTCGCCGGCGGGCTGATGGCGGCTGTCCCGGAAGGATTGTTCGATAGGATTTTGCAGGTAAATAATAACAACTAATTAACAACAGGAGGTTTAAAAGATGTCTGAAGCCAAGCTGGAAGTTCGGAAGATGTACACTGTGGTTGAGGAAACATGTGCAGATGGAGAGCGTGTTCTGGATAAACACCACCGCAAAGCCGCGGCCGCGGCTGTCTTCAAAAACCCTTTCGCCGGTAAATACCAGGAGGACCTCAGCCTTCTTTATCGTTGGAGCGAAGAACTGGGCGTGGTTTTAACGCAAAGGGCTGTGGCTGCGCTGGGAATTGGCCCGGAAAAGGTGGAGAGCTACGGCAAGGCGGCTATTGTCGGCGAAAACGGCGAACTGGAGCACTGCGCGGCGTTAATGCATCCTGCTCTCGGCAAACCGATGCGCGCCAACGTAGGCGGCGGCAAGGCGATTATTCCCTCTGCCAAAAAATTAGGTTATCCGGGGGCGAGCATTGATGTTCCCCTTCATTTTAAAAACGCGGCGTTCGTTCGCTCTCACTTTGATGCCATAGAGGTGCGGGTGCCTGATGCTCCCCGGGCGAATGAACTGGTGCTCATCGTCGCGGTGACCGAATCAGGCAGGCCATGGGCAAGGGTCGGCGGCCTGACCGTTGATGAAGCCAAGGGAGAAGACGGCTTGCGTTAAGAGCAGTTGACATAGTTCCAGGGGGAATGCGTAATGAAGATCGGTTTTATCGGAATCGGCGCCATGGGCAAGCCGATGGCTATCAATCTGCTCAATGCCGGTTTTCAGCTCACTGTTTATGATCTGAACAGGGATGCCGTCCGGCAAATGGTTGAGACAGGCGCTCGCTCCGCGGCCACCCCCAAGGAGCTGGCCGCGGGTGCGGATGTGGTTATCACCATGCTGCCTAATTTTGATGTTGTCCGCTCTGTGCTGGATGGCGCGGAGGGTGTGCTGGCCGGAGCGCGAGAGGGCGCTGTGATTATTGATATGAGCACTGTAGCCCCGGATCAGACGCGCAGCATGGCGGCTTTGGCTAAAAAGAAGGAGATCAGTTACCTTGACGCTCCGGTGAGCGGCGGCGTGGGCGGGGCCGCCAAGGGCGCCTTGACGATTATGGTTGGAGGGCCCGCGGCGGTAGTGGATCAAGTGATGGCTGTATTCAATGCTTTGGGTAAAAAGATCTACCGGGTTGGAGGTGTCGGCGCCGGAGACGCCATCAAGCTGGTCAATAACCTGCTTTTGGGCGTTAACATGGCCGCTCTGGCAGAGGCGCTGGTGGTCGGCGTCAAAGCCGGGCTTGAGCCACAGATCCTTTTGGAGATCATCGGCGGCAGTTCCGGGAACAGTTACGCCTTAGAGGCGAAGATGCCCAGGTTTATCATGAAAGGTAATTTCGAACCGGGATTTGCTATCGATCTGCAGTTTAAAGACCTGGAGCTGGCGACCCAAACCGGTAAAGAACTGGGCGTTCCCTTATTCTTGACCAATCTGGCGCAGCAGATCTTTGAGCAGGCGCGCGCAGCCGGATTAGGCGGAGAAGATATTTCCGCTGTGATCAAGGTATGGGAAAAGCTTGCCGGGGTTGAAGTCAGGGGTTAGCAGTTGTCATCTGTGATTACGGGAGGGCTCTTATCTTGAAAAAGT
Source organism: Thermacetogenium sp. UBA4966 (assembly GCA_002397275.1). Lineage (GTDB taxonomy): Bacteria > Bacillota > DSM-12270 > Thermacetogeniales > Thermacetogeniaceae > Syntrophaceticus. The sequence continues at coordinate 37,953 of DHAA01000153.1, forward strand.
TTTTGGAAGCGGCCAAGGCGAATGGATTTAACCCGAAAGCTTTAACACTAGGCGAAACCATAGATTTGGCGGAGGAACTGGGTGTCTCTGTCGGCGATGTTGCGCTGGAGGAGGCCCGCTATAGAAGCGGCTTGAGTATGGATGAGGCCCTTGATGCCGTAGAAGGGGCTTTTCAACATAACCTGAGAGCGCTGGAAATCGGTCTGACTAACGGCGGCAGTTTTCTCTTCGACCGCTGTGCCGCAGAACTGGCTGAAAATGATTTTGCCAGAAAACTCTTTGACGACCAATTCATCAACAAGGCGGTTGTCTATACGCTGGCCGCTCAGATCGGAAATCACACTGTGGGCTTGGAACCCTGCGCCGGTACAGGGGACGCCTGCCCCTATACAGGACTGTTCAGGATCATGACCGAAACCGCGGAGAGGGAAAGGGCATTGCGGGCTGCGGCGGTAATGCTTAAGGTCGGTACGATTTTCCGGTCGGGTAAAACGACTACAGGCTGTAATATGGAGGGGTTTGGCGCCGGGTCGGCGGCTGCGGCGGCTGCTCTGGCGGAGCTGTGGGGCGGCAGCCCAGCCGAGGCGGGGAGGGCCGTGGTGCTTGCGCTCTCGCCGACAATTGCGGTTCCCTGTACGCCCAGGGTGATGGTTGCCGGCCTCTGCGCCACACATATCGGCACTGCAATTTTGAACGGCGCTTTGGCAGCCAGACTGGCTTTGCTGACCGGTATCCCTGTCCACGTGCCGGTTGACGTGATGATTGCTTTGGCCGGGGCGGTCCACCCGCTATCGGCGAAATATATTGTGCCGACCGTGATCGACTATTTACAGCCCTTCTTTAAGAAGAATCCGGAGGTCGAGCATTATGTGGCCACCGGGGTGAGAGAAGGAGAGAGAGCAGCCGTTAACCGCAAGGTGAGGGATGCTCTGCTGGAAGCCAGGCAGATGGCCGCGGGCGCCAACTGCATTACCAAACCCTTTGGAGAGGCGGTGGTGGGCGGAAGCAGCCAGGCGGTGGGTTCGCCCACCAACGCGGCGCGCATTGCCCATCGGCTGGCCGGCGGGGAGATAAAAAGGGTCAAGATTGAGTTATACCCGGAGCTTTTTGCCCGCAGAGGGATCAATGTGCCCGGTATTTTGATGGGAGCGGTTTTCGGTTCCTCAACCGGGGACAGCCGGATGTACAGTGAGGTTATGGGAAGGGTGTTGGCCGGGGAGATCGCAGTGGAGATAGCGGAGGTGGAAGAGCCTCAACTGCAAAGAATTACCGTTGAGACGACAGGTAACAGTTCTATGGTTGATTCTCTGAACCGCGGCGGCGGGCGCCTGGTGATCAGGGATGCGCTGCCGTCAAGGGATGCGGCAATTTTTGCAGCAAAGGAATTAGGAATAGTTGTAGTTGATTGAGGGGGAGCAGGTGAGGCACTGATGAACGAAATAGAGCGGCATCTGGCCAGGGCGGCCGGAAAAACAACTGTTGAGGCAGGAGAGGAGATCACTGCCGCAGTGGATTTGGTGATCGCCCATGATGTGACAGGACCCATGGCGGTGGAGCAATTTCAGAGGATCGGGGTGGATCATGTCTTTGAACAGCAAAAGGTCGTCTTTGTGCTGGACCATATCATTCCGGCTGCCACTGTAGAAGCCAGGGCATTGCACAATTCCTTGCGCAAGTTCAGCCGCCGCTTTAACACTGTTCTTTATGATCAGGGGCAGGGTGTTATCCACCAGGTGGTAGCGGAAAAGCATAATTTACCGAGAGGCGCGATCATCGTCGGCGCCGACTCGCATACCTGTACAGCCGGGGCGCGAGGGTTGATTGCCATAGGCGTAGGGGCGACAGAACTGGCCGCCGCCATGGCTACGGGAGTCATTGATTTAGAGGTTCCCGAGACTTATGAAATCCGTTTGGAAGGGAAAATGAGCCCCGGCGTTTATGCCAAGGATGTTATTCTGCATTTGATTGGGAAGTTTGGAACCGGAGGATTTACCGATCAGGCTGTCATTTTTGCAGGCAGCGGAACGGCAGGGATGTCCCTTCATGAAAAAATGACGATAGCCAATATGGGTATCGAGATGGGCGCTATGATCACCTATTTTTCCGATCTGGACATGGTGGGTCCTGTGCGGGAAACGTTTACGTTTGATCTAGCGGCGATTCCTCCGTCAGTAGCCTGTCCTTATTCTCCGGGCAATGTCGTTCCTGCGCGGGAGGCGGTGGGTACGGCGATCACCCAGGTGGTTATCGGAAGCTGCACCAACGGCCGTCTCAGTGATATGGAGGTAGCCGCAGAAGTCCTGCATGGCAAGAAAGTGCATCCTGGGGTAACGCTGATCATTGTTCCCGCCTCACAGGAAATCGCCCAGGCGATGGAGGACAGGGGATTGACAAAGGTGCTGCGCGGATCGGGGGCGATGGTGACCGGCCCGGGGTGCGGGCCTTGCTTTGGGGCGCACATGGGGCTGCTTACCGCGGATGATGTGGCGGTTTCCACTACCAACCGCAATTTTCCGGGGCGGATGGGCGCCAGAGAAGCCAGGGTTTATCTGTCCTCTCCCAGAACGGCGGCGGAAAGCGCGGTTGCCGGAGAAATTGTGGCGCCTGGAACGGTGGCGCCGCTGGATGGGGGTTGCTGAAGAGATGGACGATTGGTGGAAGCTAAGCGGCAGGGTATGGCTTTTCGGAAACAACGTCGACACCGACCAGATTCTGCCCGGATATGCGATGTCTGCTCCCCGTGAAAAGTTGAGGGAGTATGCCCTGGCCGGGAGCGAGCAGCCGGATTTTGCCAAAACGGCAAAACTTGGGGATGTGATTGTAGCAGGTGAAAACTTCGGCTGCGGGTCGAGCAGAGAGCAGGCGCCGGCCGCTTTGCATGAAGCGGGGGCCGGCCTGGTGGTAGCCCGCTCTTTTGCCAGAATATTTCGCAGGAATTGTATCAATATTGGATTGCCTGTACTGGCGGCCGATCTCCTGCCTTATGTTCAGCAGGGCGAGGAAATCAGCGCGGATATAAAGGAAGGAACCATCTGTATCGCCGGCAGCGGTTCCCTGATTCAGGCAAAGAAACTGTCGGCGAGCGTTTTGGAAACCCTGGAGTGCGGCGGCTTGATCAATAAGGTGCGCAGACAGCTGGGTTTAGGCATTTAGGAGGGAAATACGGTGCAAGAGAAGACCATTGAGATCATTAAAGAAGATTATGACCGTGTACAGGCTTATGCGCGCGTGTTTGGGGTGGAGATGCCTGTTGTGCAAAAGGACGGTTCGGTGAGCGGGCTGCCTCAGCCCTATCCGCGGGAGGTACACGGAGTTGTGCGTAGCGGATACCGTATCGCGGAACTAGGGAGGCGAGCCCGGGAGAGGGGAATCCCGGTCTTGAATCCCATTTTGGGAAGGAACAGCGGAGAAGAGACCTTCCGGGAGAGCCAGGCGCTGTACGAAATGGCCGAGCAGTTGGGGATCACGCTCTTTCATTTTATTCATTCCGAGGCAACGCGTCATATCGATCCCTTGGATGGGGAAGAGTTGATCATTCAGTCCCGAGGCAAGGGGGGGATTACGCCGGAGGGGGAGCGCCGGTTTGTGGCTCTGGGCGGCGGAGCGGTGCATCCGATCCGGATCAACGCCACCGGGGATACCCCGCACCTGTCGATTATCAACGCCTTGATCGCCGGATTTGACGGGACCGATATCGGTCCGGTCATTCATGTTCACTTTGGCGGCAGGGGCATTCATGATTACCGCACCAAAGTCTTAAACGGCTTTAAGGCCCTGCAGATCTGCGCGGAAAATAATATTTTCGTACAGACAGAATCTCATAAACACCTGAACAACATCGAAGGCACGGACGGCATGGCCCTGGCTATGTGCCTGGCCGCGGAGGGGCTGGCGGTCCTGGCCGGGCTTCCCCGAGAGTTGAGCGCTCTGCAGATGAATGTGGCCGGCATCAACTTGCAGGCGGATCTGGCCGCGATGAGGGCGTTCAGGGAATGTATGTGGAGCGAGCATTTGATCGCTGTTCCTGAGACCTTCCAGCAGCCGCCTACCGACCTGATTGCGGAACAGGGACATTTCGCCAGAATGGCTGTCAGCGCTAAGCTTGGCCAAGCGAATTTCTATAGACCCAAGGCCGCGGAATCGGTGGGGATTCCTACCGGAAAGTCGATGTCCAAGGCGCTCTGGGCGAGCCAGAACATCTTTGAGAATATGGCGAACATCGATATTCAGGATCACGCTATTGACCGGCGCCAGGATGAAATCATCAGCGAGGCTATGGCGGTGCTGGCCTCCGCTCTGAGAATAGAGAGGGAGTTTGCTCCGCAGGATATAAACCCTGCCTTCTGGCTGCGCTATGAACCTGAGGAGCTGATCGATCTCATCGTTTCAGCCGGCAAAACCGGGGTCTTTGACTGCCCCCGCGCCGCCGGCTGGGATCTAAAGCGGGGCGTCAGAACGCATCGTGATCAGGACGGTATCCGCCGCTATCTTGCGGGTTTTGCCCCGGTCAAGGTGGATCAAAGCAAGCTGGCCTTTACCAGCGAGCCGGTGGAAGCGCCGCAGGAACTAAGGGTCACCAAAAAAACCAAGGTTCTGCTGGCTACCGTCGGCGCCGACGCGCATGTAATGGGGATCAACATGATCAGAGAGGCCTTTGAAAGAGCGGGTTATGAGGTCGTTTATCTGAGGGGGATGAATCTGCCGGAGACCGTTGCCGAGGTAGCCGCCGAAGTCAAAGCGGATGTGATCGGTGTCAGCAACTTGCTGGGGTTGGGAATTAACCTGTTTCCCAGGGTTCGGCAGCGCCTTGCCGAGTTGGGTCTGGCCGACAGGACAATCGTGATGGCCGGTGGCCGCATTGCGGAGAAAGAGGAAGAACACGCTTATTATGAAGAGAAGATCAAGAAAGAGGGCGCCGGACTTTTGGGGGTCGACGGATTTTTTGGGCCGGGGACAGATCCCGCGGATGCCGTCGACTGGGTGGAGACTAAAGTGAGGGAGAGAAATTAGATGGAACAAAAGATGATTCGCTGCACCGTTATGCGTGCCGGGACCAGCAAAGGTATTTTTCTGCATGAAAACGATCTGCCGGCTGAAGGGGAGGCAAGGGAGCAGACGCTGCTTAAGATCTTCGGCAGTCCGGACGTCAGGCAGATTGACGGGTTGGGGGGCGCGGATCCCTTGACGAGCAAGGTGGCGATTATCGCACCGCCTGCATCTCCAGATGTTGATGTAAACTATACTTTCGGGCAGGTGGGCATCACTCAGCCGCTGGTCGATTTTTCCGGAAACTGCGGCAATATCTCTTCCGGAGTCGGCCCCTTTGCCATCGATGAGGGGCTGGTCAAGGCGGTGGCGCCTGTTACCACGGTAAGGATCTACAACACAAACACAGGCAAGATCCTGGTCGCTGAAGTTCAGGTCAAGGACGGCAAAGCCGCGGTGGATGGTGAGTACAGCATTGCCGGCGTTCCCGGCGCCGGCGCTAAAATAATGATGGATTTTGCCGGTACTGCCGGCGCTGTGACCGGCAAGATGCTCCCCACGGGAAATGTGAAAGATGTTTTTAATATAGAAGGGTTGGGCAAAATTGAGGTTTCCATCGTTGATGTGGCCAACCCGATGGTCTTTGTGCGGGCGTCGGATCTGGGGTTGACCGGGCTGGAAACACCGGCGGAGATCGACGGCAGCCGAAAGAACCTCGACCTGCTGGAGAGTATTCGCGCCAAGGCTGCAGTCAGGATCGGAATGGCCGAAACAGAGGAAGAGGCTACTCAAAAGTCGCCTGCATTCCCCATGCTCGCCTTTGTCGGCCCGGCGCAGGATTATAGGGATTATATCAGCGGCAGGGTGATCCGGGGGGAGGATGTGGATCTGGTAGCGCGCTTGATGTTCATGCAGGTGATGCACAAGACCTATGCCGGGACAGGAACTACCTGTACAGGAGCCGCCGCCAAAATTCCGGGGACCATCGTCAATGAAGCGGCGTGTAAGGCCGGACACCTGGTCAGGATCGGCCATCCGGCGGGAGTGATCGAAATTGAAGTGGCGTCGGAAAAACAGGGAGATCAGATCGTGCTGAAGAGAGCTGCATTCGGGCGAACAGCGCGCCGGATTATGAGCGGGCACGTTTATATCAGGTGATCAATAGACTTGGGGTGTCAAGATGAGTAGAGTGATCGGTAAAAAAGACGGCCTTATCGTCTACGATATCGGCAGTACATATACAAAGGCCGCGGCATTTACCAGGGAAGGGCGTAAACTGTTTTATATCGGGCGTTCCCAGGCCCCTACTACCATAGAGAATATTGCCGTGGGCTTGCAAAATGCAAAATACAATTTATTCAACGAATTGGATATGCCCGAGGTCCCTATCGAAGAAGTATATGCAACCAGCAGCGCCGCAGGGGGTCTGCGCATGGTGGCTATGGGCTATATGCCTCGCGTCACGGCAAAAGCGGCCAAAGAAGTGGCTATGAGCGCCGGAGCAAGGGTTTTGGAGATTGTTTCTTATGAGGATGAGCCTGGCTTTAAGGTAGAGGTGCTGAGGGAGATCAGTCCCGATATTATCTTGCTGGCGGGAGGCACAGATGGGGGCGATGAGGAGTCTATGCTGGAGAATGCCTCTGTGATCATCAACAGCAAGATCGACGCTGTGGTGGTTATAGCCGGAAACGCGGGGGCCCAAGCTAAAGTGGAAGGCGTGTTGAACAGCAGCAATATCAAGACGGTGAGGGTTCCTAATGTAATGCCGACGATCCATCAGCTTAATGTCAAGCCTGCCCGTCAGGCCATTCATACACAGTTTATTTCCCAGCTGACCCGGGCGAGGGGGATGAGCAAATTGATGGAAACAGTCACCGATAACAGGGTGATGCCGACCCCCGGCGCTGTTTTAATGGGGACGGAGCTCCTGGCGGCGGGGGTTTACAGGTCTGAAGGGCTGGGGGATTTACTGGCGGTGGATATCGGCGGCGCTACGACAGATGTGCACTCTGCGCTCCCTTCGCTGGGCAAGATCCCTGATGAAGAGAAGGGGCTGGTCGTTAATAATGAAAAGCAGCTTTCCTACCGTACTGTCGAGGGCAATCTGGGGATGAGGAGCAGCGCCGGCGGTGTCCTGGAAACTGCCGGATCCGCCGCCATACTGAACAGGGTGGGTCTTTCCGGAGAGGAGTATGAACAGAAGCTGGTGCAGTATACGGCATTCCTGGAAAAGAATCCGGAATATGTCGCCTCCACTGAGGAGGAACGGCTGTTTGACGAGGGGATAGCGGTTACTGCATTAGAAATAGCCTTAAAACGACACGCCGGTTATTTCGCTCAGGAGTACAATCCTGTCCTTGGTATTGTTCCGGGGACTCCCGTGGGCAGGGATTTAAGAAAAGTCGAATATGTGGTCGCTATCGGGGGTATTTTTGCTCATTCCTCTGAGGAAAAAGCCGGCGCCGTTTTAACGAAGGCTTTTGAAAACCCGGGCCTTTCACTATTGCCTCGCAAGCCCTTATTTATCATAGACCAGGAATATTTGATGTATGCCATAGGAACAATTGGCCAGAAATATCCGGAAGAGGTTTTGAATTTTGCCATAAGCTATTTAAAAAAACATTACATTGCATGCTGAACAGGGAAGGAGAAAATCGATATGAAGACGAGGGTGAAACTGCGAAAGCTGTTGGAAGACCCCGAGATCCTGGTGGCGCCGGGCGCCCACGATGCGCTCACAGCAAAAATTATCGAACATGAAGGTTTTGGGGCGGTGTATATGACCGGGTATGGCCAGGCCGCCAGCCATCTGGGACAGCCGGATGTCGGTTTGCTGTCTATGACCGAAATGCTTTCTCGGGCCAACAATATGGTCAACTGTGTGGGGATACCGGTTATTTGCGATGGAGACACAGGTTTCGGCAACCTGGTAAATGTCGTCAGAACAGTAAGAGAATATGAAAAAGCCGGTGCGGCGGCGATCCAATTGGAGGATCAGGTAATCCCCAAAAAATGCGGTCATATGACCGGGAGACAGGTGATCTCCGCTGAAGAAATGGTTGACAAAATTAGGGCGGCGGTGGCGGCTCGCACCGATCAAGAGATGGTGATCATCGCCAGAACCGATGCCAGAACAGTTTTCGGGATTGAAGAAGCAATTAAACGGGGCAAGGCGTATGAGAAGGCCGGTGCGGATGTTATCTTTGTGGAATCGCCGGAATCCACGGAAGAAATGAAATTGATCACTTCAAGCTTCGGCGTGCCCGTTTTGGCCAATATGGTCGAGGGCGGCCGCTCTCCGCTGTTAAGCGCCTCTGAGCTGCAGCAAATCGGCTATAATTTGGTGATCTTTCCGACGGCATCCACCTATATTACGGCGCAAGCTGTGCGGGAGCTGATGGATGAACTTAAAAAAACAGGCACGACAAAAAATTTAATAAATAAGATGATTTCTTTTAATAAATTTAATACCCTGATCGGCTTGCCGGAGATAAAAGAGATTGAAGAGGGGAATTTCAGCGGCTTAACGGATAGGCATTAATGCTGTCCGGACAGCGCCGGCAGAGGATGGAAACAAAGACCAATTCAGAGAATGGCGAAAGGCGGGGCATGCGCATGCAGAACTTTGAAATAATAAGACCCGGGAATCTCGATCAAGCTCTGCTGGCGATAGAGGACAGCAGTGGAGTTCCTCTGGCGGGTGGGACAGATTTGTTGGTAAGAATTAAAAACAAACTGTTGTCCCCGGAAAAGATCGTCGATTTGTCGGGTATAAATGAGTTGGCTGCAATTGAAGAAGCGGGGGATTATATTGTTATGGGAGCGATGGCCACCCATCAACAGGTTGTGGAATCCCCAATAACCAGCAAATATTTGCCGCTTTTGGCGCAGGGGTGCGCTACCGTAGGCTCGCCCCAAATAAGAAACGCGGGCACGCTCGGCGGCAATATCATGAACGCTTCTCCGGCCGCGGACTCCATACCGCCGCTGGTGGCGCTGGGAGCGAGAGTTATTCTTAACTCTGCGGCGCAGAAGAGGGAAATGGTTCTGGATGATTTTATTACAGGCCCGGGCAGAACACAGATATTGCCCGGTGAGCTGCTTACAGAAGTTGTTGTGAAAAAGATGCGGCCCGGGGAGAGATTTAAGTATAAGAAGCTGGGGCAGCGCAAGGCGCTGGCTATTTCCATCGCCGGCTGCGCCGTTAAGATGGAGTATGATCCCGCGGCAGGCAGATGCAGCAATCCCCGCGTTGCCTTCGGCTCGGTGTCGCCGGTGGTCAAAAGGAGCAGTGAACTGGAAAGGCTGCTCGCGGCGAGCAAACTCGACGACCGGGGTATACAAGAGATTGCCGCCAGAGCGAGAGAGTTCTGCAGCCCAATTTCCGATATCAGGGCGTCGGCTGAGTACCGCAGAGAAATGTGCGCATCTTTACTATTTGAAGTACTCAGTGAATTAATTAACTGAATGTGATTGCATTCAATTGAAACCCTCAGTTAACGGTTGGTTGCGGTTGATGTCTGAGATTGCAGAATGTGACCAAACAATTTTGATGTCTTGTTTGACGAATAAAGTTGCAGTATTGAAAAGCTAAGGGGGCAAGATCCCTTTGAAACATTTTATTGTTGGCGTTTCCCTTGTTGTTTTATCGGGTATTTGTTATGGTTTTGCTCCTATATTAGCTGTTTACGCCTATCAGGGGGGGGCCTCTGTTTCTGAGTATGTTTTTCTGCGCTATGTCCTTGCTTCTGTGTTCTATATCGTATATATTGCTATTTACAAACGAAACATGCTGATTATACCTTGGAAATCAACTTTAGTGTTACTATTAGCGGCAGGCATATCACAAGCTATTGCGTCTTATCTGTATATGGCTGCCGTTCAGTTTACATCGGCAGGGCTCGCCGCAATTCTTTTCTATACTTATATTGTCTGGGTAGCAATTTGGGGGTTCCTTTTTTATAAGGAGCGGCTCAAGATTTTTGGTATTACCGGAATTGCCTTGGCTTTAATTGGCCTGGTTATGGTGGTCGGGGTATCATGGGGCAAGATAAGTGTAATTGGCTTTTTCACTGGACTTTTGGCGGCTTTGACTTTATCAGGCTTTATAATGGCAAGTGAGAGAGCCGTAAAAAGCTTAGAGCCTATTATTGCGTCCGCCTTTATTTGTTTCGTTACTGCAGTCACACTTTTCTTGTTTGGTAGTATAACAGGTACCTTGAAATTGCATATATCAACGGAGGCGTGGCTAGCCTGTGTTGCTACGGGTATCTTCACGTCAATTGCACTGGTTGCTTTGATGGCAGGCATGAAGATAGTGGGAGCTACAACAGCATCTGTTTTATCTACAGCCGAACCGGTTACTGCGGTAGTATTTTCTGCGTTACTGCTTTCAGAGAAGATGACCGCATTACAGTTGGTAGGCGGCCTCGGTATTCTTATTGGGGCTGTTTTGGTGGCGCTATCAAAAAGGCAATCTATCCACATTGTAGAAAATAAAATATAGAAGCCCAAAATCCCAAAGAAATCTTATAGAGTGACCCATATGTTTGCTTCACTGGAATCCGGCCGGCCTTTGCGTGCTGAATAGCAACTTTTTTGATAGTTTGATCAATGACTCTCCGTTTTGCCATTTCCCGTGGAGTCATGTTAAATCTGGCACTCCGCAAGTCAATA
>DHAA01000010.1:0-783 GCA_002397275.1 Thermacetogenium sp. UBA4966
TTTGGGGGAGCGCTTCGGGGTTGGTGTGCTCCAAAGTGCGCAGCCCAAAGGGTTTAAAAATCGATTCGCTGATGGAATCTTTATCAACAAGCCCGTCGATAAAAACCAGGGCAACCCTGATTTCCTTGTCGGGGCCGAAATGGAAGCGGCGCACGACAAAATCGCTGCTTTCGGCAAACAGTTTTTTAAACAGTTCTACGTTGTAATCAAGATCGGAACCGACGCGCTGTTTGAGTATATCTTCAGACGGCTGAATCTCCTGCAGCCTGGACTGTATTCTGCGTTGCTTAACCTGCGAAGGTTTCAAGGGTTTTTTCAGCGGGCGATGCATCGAGCGCTTCACATCCTTCCTCATCTATAGGATGATCCATGCTCGACTTTTTTATGTCACTCGTTGCTCGGCTTCAGATATTTTATCTACAGCATGTGATTCCCATTGATCACCAAGCCGAAACGGCATTTGAGGAAGTTGGCCGCTCTCCGGCAAAGCAGCATTTTAGTCATAAATATCTCGAAATACTCCATCACTGAGCAGATCGACGTGTCAATTTCCAAATGCATGATAATCTCCTGCTTTTGGGGGTCAGCGGTGAGAAATGATTCCCGGGCGGCGTAATTCACCCGGTCGCGGGTGGTAAAGGTAGCCTCATCCTCTTTGCGCACTCTGCTGTAATGAACATTGGATTTATCCGCCAGGATAACGGCAGCCGCCACATTGCTGACCGCGATCCCGGACGTTTCTTCATGATTGCCGATGGCTGCGATCACAACGGCAATCTCCTC
>DHAA01000010.1:1094-6183 GCA_002397275.1 Thermacetogenium sp. UBA4966
TCCCGCTCCGGGTAGTCGAGGACCTTCAGGATGCGGTAGCTTAGATTAGCCACATGACGGGCGTGTTCCTCATCATGGGTAATGGCCAGCATGGTCGCCAGGTATTCGTGCACTTTTTTCATGAGTACCTCTACTTCCCGGTTCTGCTGGACATCCTCAAGCCTGATCACCAATTCTCAACCCCCTTTTTCAGCGCCCTGTGGGCGATGTCCTTTCGATAATGAAGACCGTCGAAGCAAACCTTTTCCGCACCGGCATAAGCGCTCTGCACCGCTTCTTCAATTGTGGCCCCCAAGCCGGTAACGCCGAGCACCCTGCCCCCGTCGGTCAGCAAGCGCCCATCCACGACTGTTGTCCCGGCATGGAAAGCGAGAACATCAGGGGGCAATTGCTCCAGCCCTGTAATTTCCTTCCCTTTCACATAGGGTCCGGGATAGCCGCCCGATGCCAGAACTACACACACAGCGGCCCGGGGATCCCACTCCAATTGAACGCCTTCCAGGCGCTCATCCACCACTGCCTCCATCACCTCCAGGAGATCCGTTTTCAAGCGAGGCAAAACCGCCTGCGTTTCCGGGTCGCCAAAACGGCAGTTGAATTCCAGCACATAAACGCCTTTCGCCGTGAGCATCAAACCGGCGTAGATAACCCCCTTGTACTTAATCCCATCGTCGCGCAAACCGTAAATGACCGGCGCCAAAATATCATGCAAGACGCGGGCCTGGAGTTCCCCGGTATAAACAGGCGCCGGAGAATAAGCGCCCATACCTCCGGTATTAGGCCCCTGATCACCGTCATGGATTCGTTTATGATCCTGGGAAGCGGCCAAAGGCCTGATCGCTTGGCCATCCGTAAAGGCGAGCACGCTTACTTCCTCGCCTTGTAAGAATTCTTCAACCAACACCGAGGCGCCCGCTTCTCCAAACGCTCGCTTCTCCATGACCAGCCTGACGGCTGCTTCCGCTTCTTCGGTGTTATTAGCGACGATTACCCCTTTTCCCGCAGCGAGGCCGTCGGCCTTGACCACACAGGGACCGCCCAGCCCCCTCACATAGGCGAGCGCTTGGGCAGTGTCCTGGAAAACAGCGGAGGCAGCTGTAGGGACGCCGTATTTAGCCATCATTTCTTTAGCAAAAACCTTGCTCCCTTCCAAAAGCGCCGCCTTGCCGCGAGGGCCGAACAGCCTGAGGCCGCGGGAAGCAAATAGATCACCGATACCGGCCACAAGGGGAATTTCCGGCCCCACCACGGTCAAGCCGATCCCTTCCTTCTCTGCGAATTCTGCCAAACCATCGATATCCTCTGCGGCGATGGGAATGCACTCTGCCTCGTTAGCAATCCCCCCGTTGCCGGGGGCGCAATAGATCTTATCCACCCGCGGGCTTTTGCTCAGCTTCCAAACAAGGGTGTGCTCCCGCCCGCCGCTGCCCACAACCAGAACCTTCATCTCGTACCTCCCTAAAAATAGAGGTCGGAAGCCGGATGTCGGAGGTCGGAAACCGCGACATCCACAGCTTCCGCCTTCAGTGCTTGAAGTGGCGTCTCCCGGTGAACACCATGGCCATCCCCGCGGCATCGGCAGCGGCGATCACCTCTTCATCTCTGATGGAACCGCCGGGCTGGATCAAAGCTGTTATCCCGTTTTGAGCTGCGTATTCGATGGTGTCCGGGAAGGGCAAAAACCCATCGGAGGCCATGACCGCTCCCCTGGCCCTTTCCCCGGCCTTGGTCAGGGCAATTCTGGCGGCCGCCACACGGCTCACCTGTCCGCCGCCGATCCCCAGGGTCTGCCTTTCTCTGGCCACAACAATTCCATTGGAGAAGACGTGTCTGACCACGATCCAGGAGAAAAGCAGGTCGTCCCACTCATCTGCGGAGGGCGATCTCTTGGTAGCCGTATTAAACGTCTGCCGCAAGGATCCTACATCACCCAAACTATCGGCATCCTGCAGCAGAAAACCGCCGCCGACGCGCTTGACATCAACTGTTTGCTTTAGTTCGGCGAGCTCGCCTGTACACAGAATACGCAAATTTTTCTTGCTTCTTAAAATTGTCAGAGCTTCCTCACTGAACGCCGGGGCAATAACCGCCTCCAGGAAGGTTTCCGCCATGGCCGCCGCAGTTTCCTTGTCCACTGTGCGGTTTAACCCGACGACCCCTCCGTAGGCAGCTACAGAATCCGCCTCGTACGCCCTTCTGTATGCCTCCGCAAGGCCGCCGGCCATAGATACCCCCGACGGCGTATTGTGCTTGATCACCACCGCGGCAGGCGCCTCAAACTCGGCTGCTATGGACAGAGCCGCATTCAGGTCGAGAATATTGTTGAACGAGAGTTCTTTGCCATAGAACTGCCTCGCTCCGGCTACCCCACAGGGCGGTACGGAATCATCCCTGTAGAAAGCGGCGCCCTGGTGCGGGTTTTCGCCATAACGCAGGTCTTTAATTTTAGCCAGAGGCAAAAAGAGGTGTGCGGGAAACCTCGCCTCTGTAGGGGGGATTGTTTCCTCCTGCCGGATAATTACACCGGAAAGGTAGTTAAAGACAGCGGCGTCATACTGAGCCGTATGCCGGAAGGCTTCCTGCGCCAGCATCAGCCTGGTGGCAAGGCTAACCCCCCCCCGCCGGCGGAGTTCCTGTATAATTTGCTCATAGCGGTTAGGGTTCACCACAACCGTTACTCTGGGGAAATTTTTTGCTGCGGCGCGCAGCATAGCCGGCCCCCCGATGTCGATCTGCTCCAGGGCCTTGCTCACAGGCGCTCCCTGATGTGAAACAGTCTCCTGAAAGGGATAAAGATTGACAACGACCATATCGACCTGTTCGATCCCCAGCTCTTTAAGCTGTGCCTTGTCCTCCGGAATGTCTCTTGCCAGGATCCCGGCGTGTATTTTCGGATGAAGAGATTTAACACGGCCTCCCAGAATCTCCGGAAAACCGGTTACCTTTTCCACACGCTCTACCGCAACACCGGCTTCCTCCAGGGCGCGCGCCGTTCCGCCTGTAGAAATCAAATGGTAGCCCAGTTCAACGAGAGCTGAGGCGAATTCTGCAATCCCTTGTTTATCAGAAACACTGATTAATGCTCTTTTACTTGCTTGTCTCATGCTACCCGTTTCAGTCACAGACAGGTACCCCCTTAATAATATCTTTGATCTTCAGCCATTCCAAAACACAGTCCCCGGGCTGCAGCGGGATCCTTCCTTCCCAATTGATGATCACCCGCCTCCCCTCGAGGCTCAGCCTTCCCTCAGCGAGAAGCTGTAATGCCGCCGGGTAAGTAAGGTGCTCTTTGGCCAGAATTCGTTTGGCCAGCGCTTCCGGCGTATCGCTCTGGTAGACCGGAACCACCGACTGCAGGATGATCGGCCCCGCATCCACACCCGCATCGACAAAATGTACGGTACAGCCGCTGTAATGCACCCCGCGGTCAATAGCCTGGCGCTGTCCCTCCAGCCCGGGGAAAGCAGGGAGCAGAGCGGGATGTATATTGACAATTTTCCCCTGAAAAGCATTCAAAAATACTGGAGTCAGAACCCTCATAAAGCCGGCCAGAGCTATTGTATCAGCCTGGAAAGAAGAGACCTCCCGCGCAAGAGCCGCGTCATACTCTTGGCGATCAGGGCAGCCGGCCGGGTCCACAAACACAACGGGAATACTTCGTTCTCTGGCTCGCCGAAAGGCGTATGGCTCTGGCCGATCGCTGAAAACCCCAACGATCTCCATCTCCAGTGAACCCCTGGCGACAGCATCGATGATCGCCTGTAAATTTGTGCCCCGTCCGGACACCAGAACAGCAAGGCGATGTTTCACACTTCTTCACCTTCTTCATTGATAATACAGGCCCCCATTTTCCCCGGTAAGCGACCCCTCAATTCTCAACTCTGCATCGCTGCAATTTAAGGACTTCGGCGCCTGGCCCCGTTTACCGGTAACCGACCCCGCAGCCCTTGATAACCTTGCCGATAATATAAGATTGCTCGCCCATCTCCCTGAGCGCTCCCCTTACCCTCTGCGCATCCTGTTGTTCGGCAATGAGCACAAAACCGATCCCCATATTGAAGACGCGATACATCT
This sequence comes from Thermacetogenium sp. UBA4966, assembly GCA_002397275.1. Classification (GTDB taxonomy): domain Bacteria; phylum Bacillota; class DSM-12270; order Thermacetogeniales; family Thermacetogeniaceae; genus Syntrophaceticus. The sequence goes on from DHAA01000010.1 coordinate 5,169, forward strand.
CTTCTGTGGCTATATCGCCCCTTTGCTGCAGAAAAGAGAAGATCGAAGGAACCGGCCACCCTCCGCGGTCAATAACAGCGCCCAGACCCTGAGGAAGCACCCGGGGTATGTTTTCCGTCATCCCGCCCCCTGTGATGTGCGCCGCTCCCTTGATCACCCGGCAGCCCAGCAACTCCTTTAAACGGAGAACAGGCTGGACATAGATCCTGGTGGCGGTGAGAAGCTCCTCGCCGAGGGAGTTCCCGGAGGACAAAAATTGATCGGAAACAGATAATCCGCTTTTTTTAAAGAGAACATGGCGCACCAGTGAAAAACCGTTGCTGTGCACCCCTGCCGAAGGCAACCCGATCAGAATGTCCCCCTCGCCGATGCGGGCGCCGTCCCAGATCTCTTCTCTGTCCACTGCGCCGACGGAAAACCCCGCCAGGTCGTATTCCCCCGCCGGGTAGAAATCAGGCATTTCCGCGGTCTCCCCCCCGATCAGGGCGCAGTTCGCCTCCCGGCAGCCGGCGGCCACACCTGAAACGACTTGCTCCGCCTGTCTTGGATCCAATTTCCCGCAGGCCAGGTAATCAAGGAAGAACAGGGGTTCGGCCCCGGTTACCAGAACGTCGTTAACGCACATCGCTACCAGATCAATCCCTACGGTATCGTGTTTTTGCAGCATCTGGGCGATTTTCAGCTTGGTGCCCACGCCATCGGTTCCGGAGACAAGCACCGGGTTCCGATAGCGGCTGGGATCAAGGGCAAACATCCCGGAAAACCCCCCTAGGCTTCCCAGCACCCCGGGGCGAACTGTAGAGGCGACATGATTTTTGATCAGGGCTACAGCCCGCTCTCCGGCGTCGATATCCACCCCGGCTTCTCTATATGATGATTGGTCTCTCTCCATTTATAACCCGCCTTTTTTATCAGCTGAACAAGCTTGAAAAAGAAGCGTCTGCCGCTTCCCCTGTCACTTTTGAATTGGATAATTGCCGCAGAAACATGCGTCGCAGAAATCCGCCGACAGGAA
>DHAA01000010.1:6468-9099 GCA_002397275.1 Thermacetogenium sp. UBA4966
GGCGGCGATCAACTCTCCTCTTTGCGAGGTATCGATCCCATAATAACAGCAGTGGGTAACAGGCGGCGAGCTGATCAGCAGGTGTACCTCCCGGGCGCCGGCGTCACGGATCATCTGCACTATCTTCCCGGAGGTGGTCCCCCGCACAATGGAATCGTCGATCATGATCACCCTTTTCCCGGCGACAGCTTCCCGGATCGGGTTAAGCTTGAGCCGCACCCCTAAAGAGCGGGCCTTCTGCGCGGGACGGATGAAGGTTCGGCCTACATAACGGTTCTTCATCAGCCCTTCGCTGAAAGGCAGTCCGCGCTCCGAGGCATAAGCCATGGCGGAGGCGATCCCTGAATCAGGCACCGGAATCACCAGGTCGCCGTCCACAGGGGACTCCTCCGCTAACTTTCTTCCTAACGCATAGCGCGCCTGCTGCACACCGAGTCCGTCGATAACACTGTCCGGTCTGGCGAAGTAGACGAATTCGAAGACACATAAAGCCCTTTTCTCGGCTCTGTGAAGAACGAGAGAGGTAATTCCATTCTGATCGATGATCACAACCTCTCCCGGCTCGATATCCCTGATCAACTCTGCGCCCACGGTATCCAGAGCACAGGACTCTGAAGCAAGAACATAGCCGTCCCCCAGGCGTCCCAGACACAAGGGGCGCATCCCAAAGGGGTCGCGTATCCCAAACAGCCTCTTTTCGGTCATCAGAATAAGAGAATAAGAACCACTCAGCTGCTCCATCGTCTGCAAAATGCCGGACTGCAGGTCTTTGCTCCCCTCCCGTGCAATCAGGTTGACGATCAACTCACAATCAGCCGTGGTCTGGAAAACCGCCCCTTGTTCCGCCAATCTCACGCGGAGCTGAGAACAGTTGGTCAGACTGCCGCTGTGCCCTATGGCGATCATCCCCTGCTGATAATAGAAGTTAAGGGGCTGTGCATTTTCAATCCCGCTCTCCCCTCCGGGGGAGTAGCGGACATGCCCCAGGGCGACATGACCGGCAAAGCGGTCCACTATATCGTCTGTAAAAACCTCGCCGACCAGTCCCATCCCTTTATGGCAGGCGATCCTCTGCCCGTCGCCGACAGCGATCCCCGCGCTCTCCTGGCCGCGGTGCTGAAGAGCATAAAGCCCATAGTAAGTCAATCTTGCCACATCCTGCCCCGGAGCATAAATACCGAACAGCCCGCAGGCCTCCTTCGGCTTGTCATCAGGCAGCAGTAATCCGCTATGCTCCCTCGCCATCCCTTCCCATCTCCTCAATAATACAGAATATTCGTTCCCCTCAGCCGCGGTAACTGTTCAGCTTTTCAGATTTCCTGAGCACCCCTATTGCCAGTGCATCTTTATAAGCCCTTAGTTTTTTCCGCAGGTCGGGGTCTTTGATGCCCAGCATCTGAACGGCCAAAAGAGCGGCATTGCGCGCCCCGTTGACGGCAACCGAGGCTACAGGCACCCCCGGCGGCATCTGCACTATGGAAAAGAGAGCGTCCATCCCCTGCAGAACACTTCCCTGCAAAGGCACCCCGATCACCGGAAGGCAGGTATATGCCGCCAGAACGCCGGGCAGATGAGCAGCCATTCCCGCCGCGGCGATAATCACCGCAATCCCTCGCTCTTCCGCAGTTTGGGCATACCGAACAGCCAGATCCGGGCTGCGGTGAGCGGAAGCGATCTTTAATTCATGAGGTACGCCAAAATCATGTAAGATACGTGTTGCTTCCTCCATAACCGGCAGGTCCGAATCGCTCCCCACCACAATCCCTACATCCAACCCTTCCATCTTCTATCACTCCCCAGCTTTATCCTTCATTCTCAGAATCCCGGCGGCATTCCCGGCGCAGAATGCAGATTTCGGGAAGATTGCGGAAGCGCTGGCCGCAGTCTAGACCATATCCCACGACAAAATAATCGGGTATGGCAAAGCCGTTATAATCAGGGGTCAACTCCACTTTGCGCCTCTCCGGTTTGTCCAGCAGAGTGCAGATCTTCAAGCTTGCGGGCCGGCGTTCCTTCAGATTTTTATACAGATATTTAAGCGTCAGACCCGTATCGATAATATCCTCTATCAGGAGGACATCCCTGCCGGTAATATTCTCATCCAGATCCTTAAGAATTCTGACGACTCCCGAGCTGTCGGTGTGATCCCCATAGCTGGAGACAGCGACAAAATCAATAATCACCGGCATCTTCAGCTTGCGTACCAGATCAGCCATAAAGACGAAAGCACCCCGCAGGATGCCTATCACCAGAAGTTCTTTTCCCTCATAATCCTGGTTGATCCTTCCGGCCAGTTGATCGACTTTCGACTGCAGCTCTTCCTCAGCAATCAGCACATCCAGTTCAGGCAATTATACCCCCACCATTCTCCGCAGTTTAAAAAAACACATATTATTATATCACAGATAGCGACGAATATTTTTTAGATGGGTAAACTCCATACGGTCGCTTCACTGGAATCCAGCCGGCCTTTGGATGGCTGAATAGTAACTCAGATGGTGCCTGTCTCCCAGGAAGTGAGATACCTTTTCTGCTCTTCGGTCAGTTCCTCGATCTCCACCCCATAAGCAGCCAGTTTAAGCCTGGCTACACGTTCATCGATTTCCCGCGGCACCTGATAGACGCCGGCCT
>DHAA01000010.1:9352-18973 GCA_002397275.1 Thermacetogenium sp. UBA4966
AAGCTCAGATCCATCACCTCGACCGGATGTCCCTCCCCGCAGGAGAGATTGACCAACCTGCCTTCTGCAAGCAGGTAAACGCGTCGTCCGTCATCGAGGGTGAATTCTTCAATATCTTTCTTCACCACACGGCGTTCAGCAGCCAGTTTGGCCAGATAGGGGATATCGATCTCCACATTAAAGTGACCGGCATTGGCCAGAATTACCCCGTCCTTTAAATAAGGAATATGACTCTCCCCTAAAACGTGAATATCTCCGGTGACCGTGACGATGAAATCAGCTCTTTTTGCCGCTTCTTTCATGGTCATCACCTCATGCCCATCCATGATCGCTTCCAGGGCTTTGAAGGGATCAACCTCAACAACCGCCACCCTCGCCCCCAGGCCCTTGGCCCGGGCGGCAAGCCCCCTTCCACACCAGCCGTAGCCGACGACCACAAACATCGAGCCGGCTATCAGGTAGTTGGTCGCTCGCAGAATCCCGTCTAAGGCAGATTGTCCGGTCCCATATCTGTTGTCAAAAAGGTGCTTTGTCAAAGCATCATTGACGGCTATGAGCGGATAGTGGATGGCGCCGTCCCGCGCCATAGCTCTCAATCTGACGACACCGGTGGTGGTCTCCTCCGTGCCCCCGATCACCCGCTGCGCATCTTGCGGCCGTTCCTGATGAAGAGTCGTCACCAGGTCCGCGCCGTCGTCAATAGTCAGATCAGGTTTCATGTCGAGAACAGCGTTGATCTGACTGTAATAAGAATCATTGTCCACACCCCTGCGGGCAAATGTGGGAACATTATAAACGACATTGAGGGCCGCGGCGATATCATCCTGAGTGCTTAAAGGGTTCGATGCGCAGAGCATCAGTTCCGCCCCCCCGGATTTAAGCACCCGGGCAAGGTTGGCGGTCTTCGCCGATATATGGAGACAGGCGGCAATTTTAATACCCTGGAGAGGAAGAGAGGCCTCCCATTCCTTTTGAATCTGATGCAGAACCGGCATCTTCCGCCAGGCCCACTCAATGCGCTCCTTCCCGATCCTGCTCAAGTCCTCGTCAACTAATCGCAGACATTCTTGTGACACATCGATTCGCTCCTTTTTTGTTATCCTTGTTCAGCCCGGAACCTGCCGGCTTCTCTATCGGCTGCGAGCAGCCGTCCCGAATTGTGAGCTGTATCTATCCAAAATGCCGCCTCCTCAATGTGGGGAGAACTTCCCTCGCATCCATCATCCGACCGTTAGATAAATGTTCGGCTTCGGCTTCTGAAATCGCGCTGTCGAGCTTAAGTTCATCTATCATCGCTTCATAGGTTTCAATACTCATAATGACCAGATCGCCATAGCCATTTTTCGTAATAAAAATCGGTTCCTTTTTAGCATGGCAAATGTCGGAGATCTCGTTGGTATTTCTCAAATCAGTAATCGGCCTGATCTGCGGCACAAAAGACACCTCCTTTCGCGTACATAATAATAGCATTATAATGTACAATTATCAAGACCTCGAATGATGATTACGAAAAATACCTATTTCTTTCCCTTCTTTTTGTTGTAGTGATAGCCGCAGGCACATATTTCCTCTTCGCCGCTTAGCTTGAAGTCTCTATTCTCATCGCAATTCCTGTTTTTAGTATATAATGAGCCGGCGTTGGATTCAAGCGGAAGATCCACTGAAGATCCATTTAATGATCACAAAAAGATCACGCACGCCAGGTCCGACTAAGACCCGGCGTGCGTGTGATAATGAGAGAGCAGGACGATTGTAATTGTTACTGATTAAATCCTGCCTGTAGGTTAAACCCTACACTCTACTTTCTTCCCTTCTTTTTTTGCTATAGAGATAGCCGCCGGCGCATAAGGCAATCAGCAGGAACGCCGCCGTCGTCGTCGCGGTGCTGGGATCCCCTGTTGCCGAACCTGTCCCTGTCTGACCTGCTTTTATCTGTTTGCCGTCAGCCGCAGGCTTATTTTTGTCGTCTTCCGGCGAGGGGGCCGGTTTGTCCGCTGCCTGCAGTTCGGCCAGCTTTGCCTCCGCGGCCTTCAGTTGATCGAGTTTTGTCACCAGTTTCTTCTGCTCCTCGGTCAGAGCGTTGTACGCGGCTCTGGCCTCCTCGATCGCTTCTTTGTCCGCCAGGGTGATGGGGTCGCTGATCTTGGCGATCAGGTCGTCTACTTTCTTCACCGCTGGGTCGATGAGCACCAACTGCGCTTTGGCGTTGGTCAGCGCCTCGCAAGCGGCGTCTATCTCTTCCTGGGTGGCGTTCTCTTTGGCGTTGACCGCTTGGGCGGCCTGCAGCGCCGCTGTGAAGTTGGCCCAGCTCTCTTCGCTGTAGCCTACGTTTTCGATCTGCAGCGCTTCCGCGAGCAGGGTCTCCAGCTCGTTCTTTTCAATGGGCGTAGGCTCGTCTCCGGGGTCGAAGGCACCCAGTTCGTTCAGCCTTTCGATGGTCGCGTTGTAATTGGCGACAAGTCCCACCGTGATGTAGAGCTTCTGTTCGCTGGAGAGCTCCTTATAGGCCGCCTCCGCCTCAAGAACCTGGTCGGCTATGGCCTTCATGTTCTCCTCTGTGATCGTTGAGGCCCTGGGAATAGCCTCCATCAGTGTCTTGACCTCCCCGATCTGATCGAAGAAGGCGATCTTTTCCTCCGCCGCGGTCAGCTTTGCGGTATCCACCTTCTCTTGCTCGGAGGGGTCGAGCGCTTCGTAGACCGCTCTGGCGTATTCGATGGAGCCGCGGTGGCTCTCGAAGTTGCCGCTCGTGATCTTCTCTGCCGCAGGGAGGCGTGTAAAGAGGTCGTTGACATAGCCCGCTCCGTTGCTGGCGCTGATCACGTGCAGCTCGTACCAGGTGCCGGTGTAGTCCCGCGTCTCGGTCTCCTGGTTGTTCATGGAGGGCCAGGCGTATTCGCCCACGCCGATGTAGACGGTGTCTCCCACCTGTACGGGGATGGTCTCCGTGCGCTTGTAGAAGGAACTGTCTTCTTTGTTGTCTGTGACCTTTTTGTTTAGGAAGGTCTTGACCAGGTAGTTCTTGTTGGCAGCGGTGGGCGTGATCTTCACGCTGGCGCTGTCGCCGGGGATCACTAAAGCATACTCGTAGCTGCCGCCGGGGGCTGCTCCGGGGACAAGAGCGGGCGTTATCGTGCCCGCGCTGACCTCCAGATCCTTGAGGCTGGTGTCGGAGTTGCCCCAGGTGCCGCTGAGGTCCTCGCCGTAATCCTGGGTGAACTGAACATGGATGGTGTCCCCGTTGCTCAGCCCGCCGTTCCGGTAGGAGAATTCGGTAAAGCCTAAGTTTGTAAACCAGTCGTTGAGGGTACCCATCCAGCCGGAGCCCTGTTCGCCGGAGAATTCGCCCAGCTTGCCGCCTCCGGGAGCGACATAGAAATCGTCGCCGTCTCCCTCTACGCTTGCCGGAGCATTGATCGTGGCCAGGTAGCTGATATCGTAGTTGTCCCAGGCGTCGCCGTAGCTGCCCGCAGTCCATCTGCAGCCTTTGAGTTGCAGCGTTTTGAGCACCGCGGTCATCATGGTGTCTCTCTCGCGGAGGTTATACCAGCCGTCGACGAGCGTGCCGTACCAGCCGGGCAGGCCGCCGTGCGAGGCCGCGGAAGTAAATGTCTGGTTTTCCACGATGATGTGCACTCTGCCCACCACATCGCCGTAGTCGGGAAGGGGTACGCCGGAGACGCCTCCTGTTTCTTCGGAGTCGTCTTCTTCCTGGGCGATGGTCTTCACCGCGGCCATGGCGGCCAGGGCCGCCTTGCGCTCCGCGGCGATCCCGTCGAAGTCCGCGGCCGCGTCAATGGCGGCCAGACCCGCATCTTTGGCCGCGGTCAGAGCCATCCAGTTGGCCGCGCTGTAGTCGCTTTGGCTGTAGCCGCTATAGGCGGTCTCCACGACTGTGCGCGCCGCATCCTTGGCCGCCTGCACTTCCTCGGACCCCGCGACCGGGCCCCAGGTGACGGTAACCTTCACGTCGTTGTAGGGCATGACGAAGCTGTAGAGAGCCTCCGGTACGCGGAGTGTTCTGTCGACTGTAGTTCCGTCAGCGGAAAATTTTGTAAGCATACGGGCATAGGAGAGGGAATAGTCGTCCACCCCTTCCAATTTCACGCTCTTGATCTCGTATTCCTCGCTGTTGACGGTAATTGTCGCGTTTTCCAGAAGCTCGTAATAGTTGGTGTAGTCGCTGTGGGACATCTTGGAGCCGTCGAGCGACCATGTCCAGCCCTCTCCGCTATGGGAAATGGTGTGCGGGCCTCCGTTGATCCCGTCCGGGTCGAGCAGCTCGTAGGCCGCGTAGCCGGGGTCGAACATCAGCGTTACCCAGCGGTCGGGATAGGAGGTGAGCGCCTCCTTCTCCAGGCTGCCGATGAGATTAACCGCGTCCGGGCGGCGCAGCTGTGTGGAGAAGGTGTTGAGCGCGTTCTCATCGGACACGCCCAAGCAGCCGTGCTCTTGCAGATAGGCGATCATATCCGCCAGGGCTGCCTCCGCCTCTTCGCTGCCGGCCTCGACACGCAGGTTCAGTTGATAGGGGTCAAGCTCGGGCAGCCCTTTGTCGTGGGCTTCGACCACGCTGTCATACTTGGCCTGCTCAGCCCCTGTCAGCTGGTTCTTCTGCCATTTGGTCAGCGCTGCGTATTGCTCGAGCAGACCGTCGTTGTGGTACTCGGTAACAGTGGTTTGACCATCGGGTTGTACAGTGGTCACTGTCCATGAATAACCGGTGATCAGGTGCTCCAGGCTGCTCCCCAGCAGCGACAGGTCGTCCGGCAAGCGGTCTAAGACGTTGCGAAAGGCGGAGAGCTTGGTTGTGTTGTCGTCTGTGGCGGCGTCCTGGATCTTCTTGATCTCGCTGATGGCGGTCCTTTGGGCCTGGCCTGCCTCGCCCAGGGTTTTCGCTTCCTTAATGCCGGCAAGGCCCGCCTGGTAGTAGTCCTGGATGCTCGTCCAGCTCTCAGGGGTGTAGTACTCCTGGTCGTAGGCGTTGTAAACCGCCTCCAGTTCCGCTTTCAGGGCGGCCTTGACCGTGGCCGGGTCTGAGGACTCGGTCACATGGACGACGATGGGCGATCCGTTGGAAAGCGCCCCGTATTCGCTCTTATCGAAGACGCAGAGGGCATACCATCCCTCCGCGTACAGGGTATAGGTAAAGCTGCCGTCCGTACCGGTGACAACGCCTGTGTCCGCGGCCGGCGCCGCGGAGCGCGCCTCCGCCTCTGTGGCAAAGCGCTCGCTGAGATAGACCGCGGTGCCGCTAAGCGGGGATTCTCTGCCGATATAGTTGGAGGGCAGAGCGGCCTGGGTCATTGCTGTGAGGTTGAAGGCCTTGCCTGCCTCCGTACTCAGCGCGCTGACCGCCTTGCCTCCTTGCAGGAGCCGGTGATGCTTTACGCTGGCGGCGCCCAGCTGCATCAGGCTGTACGTCGTGAGGGAACCGCTGAGGTTCGTATAAGTGGGCACGGCCATCAACACCAGCACAACATCGTCCCCGTCATGAAGCTGGATATCTGTGGCCTGCTGTATTGCACTGTGGGGCGGATTCGCACATGATAACTGCGGATCCTGCATGAATATGCCGTTGACGTAAACGCCCCAGAAGCAATCGGCTCCGGAGCGCCCCGGCGGCAAGGCAGTGCTGTAGCCCGCGCCCAGCGCCTCGGTCAGAGCTCCGTCCAGGGTGGCGGCGCCCGCTTCCAGGGACAGCTCGCCGTAGGTTCCGGCAGGTTCGAACGCCGGCTCATCCTTGTACACCGCATAGTTGTCCACGATGGACAGGGAAACCGCGACACCTCCCGCGGAGGTAAGGCCTTTGTAGCAGGCGTTCCAAAGAGCGGCGTAGGCGTCGATGTATTCCTGCGCCGCTTTATTGCCGATGCCCTCGGCAGGCGCCTGATGGCTCCCGCGAAATTCCAGAGCAGCGGTTCTGGCGCTTGCAAAGGCGCCGTAGCTCTCCGGTGTGTAGTCGGACGCCGTCATCGACCCCGGGTTGAACAGCTTATTCGTCAGCGCGGGAATGCCGTCGTAGGCCAGCTGCGCGTCCAGCAGTTTGTAGCTGCCCGCCACTTTGTCCAGATCGTTGGCAGCAGCGGTAAGAGCGGCGGTCTGACCATCCACCTCATCCTGATAGCCCGCTGTATTCAGCTCGGTCGGGCCGCCGTCGTCGTACAGGGCGCCGAGCATCTCCTCGGAGGTGGTGAGTTCAGCCTGCATGTTTGCCCAGGAGGATGTCGAATAATCGGTTTCCTTCTTCAGCTTGGCGCTTTGCACCGCCTCGTATAAAAGCGTGGCATTGACGTTCGTTTTGGGAATCAGTTTGGCGATGGCTGCGGTGAGGTTGGCGGTGGCTTGATCCACCTGAGCCTGAGTTGCGGCGGTGCTGTCGCTGACCGCTTGGGCTGTTGTCAAAGCGGTTTGAAAATCTGCCCAAAATCCGCCTATGCTGACCCCCTTGCCGTTGTAGCGGTCGCCGGTGGTGTAATAACCTGTTGTCGGAGCGTTGTTTATTGCCGTTTGAAGGGTTGTCTTATCCGCGCCGACCGGAGTGGAAGTCCCACCGATCTTGACCACCAGCACCGCGTCCAATGTCGGAGTTTCTTCGATCATGGAACTGAGATCATTAGAAAAATGCCGGATATAAATAAAAGCATACTGCGCGGTACTATCGTAATGCTCTCCCGCGCCGTCCATTTGCGCCGGCCAATTCTGTACCATGTAGTCGGACAAAGTAACGTTGTAATGATCTGCGTCAGGCACGATGGTAAAGTTAAAGCCGTACTGCGGTAAATCAGCAAGCGGAAAGCCGAGTACATTATTGAGCAAAAATTCTTCAAGTGTCGAATCACCATAATCGCTCATCATGTCATCAAGACTGGTATAGCCATTATATGACAGAAACGATTCCAGTGTGAGGCAGCCATAAGCGAGCCACCAGGCCTTTTTTACCCAATCCGGTACGATCGATTCGTGGATCAGTCCGCCTCGTACATCCAACTGACTTATTCTACTCAAAAACTGATTTGACCCCGGTTGAATTACAAGCGATGTCGCTGCCGTGTCGACAGAGACCTGATAGACCGGCGCCTCATAGGCGCTGCCGGTGATCTGTGTCAATTCATAAGGATCCAAGGCGCTTTCGCTTGATTTTACAACAAGATCGACCTCCGCCGAACGGGCGGCAGGCACATATGAAAAGCATAATAATAAACACAATAAGATAGAAACAAGACGGCGAAAACTGCGGTTCCTGCTCATGAGCGTAATAACCCCCACTACAAGTCAATTTTTTTTATATCGATGGACAAAACAATGCCCTCGTTGGATAACCATAAGCCGGGGCGCGGAATAATCCGCGCCCCGGACGTGGCAATTAATCAAGAGGTGATCTTAAGAACGGTGACCCGCGGCTGCGAAGTACCTGTCTGCGTAATGATCTGCAGATAGGTCGTACTGCCGGATGTTGTTGTGATTGTTGAGCTGTATGGCGACGTCACCGGTACCCCGTTAACAAGCAGATATGCAGCCGGGTTGCTGATATTGATGATGTGCGACCCCGCGCTGACAGTTTTGGTGGAAAGGCGTTGTGTAGGCGATACTGGGGTATTTGTCGGTGACACCCCATCGACCGTGACGGTCGCAAATGTGCCTGAGTTGACGCCCGTGGCGGTCGCCCTGTAGACGCCTAAGACCTCTGTGGAACTCTCGCCGAGGATGCCCTGCATCTTCTGCACTCCGGTGTAGACGCGGACGTAGCGGATGCTGTCGAGGCTGACCGGCTGGCCGGAAACATCAGCGCCGCCGACTATGGTTCCCGCCGGATAGACCGCCCAGGAGATGTCGATCGGATCGCCGCCGGAGGTGCGCCCCGTGGTATAGGGGTTGACCTGCGTCGCTGACGGCGTGCCGTTGGCATGGGCATCGCAGTAGCCGAAGAGATAGTCGTCGTTCTGCGTGGAGGCGTTGTTGATGTTCACGCCCGTAAAGGCGGCGGTGGCCGCGGTCAAGGGGCTGGGTACATACCCGGTATACGTAACATATGATGTGTCGAAAAACGGGGAATTCACCTGCGCCAGGCCGCCGGCGCCGAAGCCGTTCCTGTTGGTGAAGTAGTTGCACCACAGCGGGAACCAGCCATGCGCGTGGTAGGCATTGTAATCTACATTTCCCGAACCGGAACCGGCCGCGCTCGAACTTCCCCCCTTGTATGAGTAGGAATAGGTATACGGGACGCCGCCGGTTGCGACCGTGCCTGCGAAACCGGGAGCGTATGTCGTAGCGTCGTCACCCGGGGTGGGGTTCGTGTAGGTCGAGGTATAACGCCACATCGTGTTACTGTTGTAGTGCAGTGAGCCGGCCATGTCGTACCATTTGTCGCCGTCGGGGGAGACCTGGACGCAGCCGGGCTCAGCCCAGCCTCCAAAGGCGTTGCCGTAGACGATAAAGTCCGCGCCGTATTTGTTCCCGCTGTCGTTGTAAATGCCGCTCACGACGGTGCTGCCGTTTTTCGCTGGAACGCCGAAATCAAACACCGCGTAGCCGCCGAAAGAACCGAGGGAGATGCCCATCGCGCTCGTGGTGTTGATAAGGCCCTTGAGCGTGCCGTTTTTGTTAAATGCATCCCCCCAGCCGCCGCTGGTAACTCCTTCATTGACAAACTGCCCGCCCGCGGGCAGGTAGGCCGATACTCCGGGCCCAACCGAGCCGCTGCCGCTGGGAGCCGGGCAGTTCAGCTTGACCTCAACACCGTTGGCAGCGGTGATGATTGTGACGACCGAAGCGGACCCCTCGGGTGGGGTCACCAGGCAGTAGTCGCCGCTATAGCGATGAAAGCTTCCGCCGTTGGAGACCGTGGGCGTGCCGGAAACAGCGCTGTAGGGCGACAGAATCAGCGAAAAGCTGAAGGGAAAGTCCCCGGTGCTGGAGACCACATTGTAGTTGTTTCCGGATACTTGTACCAGCGAAAGGCCCTCAACTTCGGAGGAGACCGAAATATCCAGGCCGTCAACCGTGACCGTGCTGTAGGTGTCTGCCGACGCTGTCATCGGCAACAGTGTGACGGCCATCGCCACCGCCAGAACTGCCGCCAGAAGTCTGGGAAAACGTCTTTTCTTCATACTCATCTTCCTTACCTCTTTCGTTTAAATATTTTCCTTGATTTTCCTGTGGATTCTCGGCGCCTTTCCGCGCCCGCCACTGAGACGCCTGCTTTCTTGCAGCGGGGCAATACCTTTCATCGATATCCACACAGCCAAGGACGAAGCGTCATCCCTTACTGGCAAATTATCACTGTTTGTTCGGTTGGCGACGATAGCTGCCTATCTCGTGAACTCCTCGGCCTTCCACCGGCTTTCCTGCAGCGTTAACAGTGTGTCTCTCCCCATATTCCGAATCCTGGGGCAATCAGGAGCAACCGGTTAATGCCTTTCTTCACCCCCTTCTTTTCTGAAATATAAAATAAGGCTGCGGCAATCAAATATGATCGTCGCAGCCGTTTTCCTGCTCATCAACGCTTGTCCCCTTCACCACAAGGGTGGCAAGCAAATTCTCTTTGTAGGTCTTCTGACTTGCGCTTCGGCAGATATTGCTTCTGCCAATCAGGTTCTGCCTTCCCGGTTTCCCAGTGAC
>DHAA01000010.1:19152-19758 GCA_002397275.1 Thermacetogenium sp. UBA4966
CCAGTGACCGACTTTCGTCGACGAACCTTGATTATCGGCGCTCACAGCGGCGGTTCCGTCCGGGATTCGCACCCGGTTCCCTTGTTCACCCCTGCGGGCCTGTCAGGCGTCGCAGGGTCACAAAAAGATTTTATTCGGTTTTTGATTCAGGCCTCTCAATCGGCGTTTGACTCCTGCCTGAAAATTGCTGGTGATAAACAGAGGTGATAGGGCGGATTATTGCTGGTATTAAGGGGTTGAAAAAAGAGTTATTAATGCAACGATTTCGTTGTTAGATCTTACTGTTTTTACTGTTTTGCCTAAAATATTAGCTTATTGCCTTTTATTTGTCAATAGATTTTAGCAAATTTTAGCAAGGATTAACAATAAAATTTTTCGACAATATCAGACATATATAGTTAATAAGGTATAACCTCCGGCAAAGAGAGCGATAAATTTAAATGTCTCCCGCCGGAGGTGTCTACCCTTACTTCTGCTTTACTGCAGCAGTTCTTTCAGCTTATCTTCCACCGTATTGTTTACAGCCAGGGTTCCGCCGAAGATGGTAAAGTTGGTATCGGCAGCCTTTACCTCTGTCAGATAGTCCTCGACATCTGAAATGTTATC
>DHAA01000010.1:20016-21087 GCA_002397275.1 Thermacetogenium sp. UBA4966
GAAGTCATGCGGCGTCTCAAAGAGCTTTTCAGCCACATCAAAGCTGGTCTCGATACGGCTGTTTCCGGAATAGCGCTCTTTGGCCTGCAGTTCGTTGTAGACTCCCTTGCTCACTGCGTTTTCACCGCCGATGACGATGATGTTCTCGATGCCCAGGTCCGCGATGGCTTTCTTCGTTTCTGCAGGAACGCTGTTTTTGCCTGCCAGCAGTATGGGATAGTTTCTGCCGAAAGCCACAGGGCCGGCTGCCAGGGCGTCGGCCGGCGCTGAGCCGCCGACTATGATCGCGGTCTCGGCTGCGTCGCCCTCAGCCGCGATCTTTGCCGCGGTCTCGAAGCGGTTGTTTCCGCTGAGGCGTTTCACCGTAAGGCCTAATGATTCTAGTTCTGATTCTAGGTTTGCGGAAACTGCTAATGTGCATCCCAGTACTATGGCGTTTTCCGCACCGAGCGTTTGAATGGCGCTCTTTACCGCAGCGGACAGTCTGTCTGGGCTGGCGAGCAGGATCGGCGCGTTTCTAAGCCCTGCCAGGTAGCTTGCCGCTAAGGCGTCGACGAAATCTCCCTGATCGTCGCCGCGGGCGATGATCACTGTCTCTGTTCCATCCGGATAGGCTTGCAGCGCTGTCCGGGCGGAGGTATCGTAGCGGTCGTCTCCGGCTATTTTGTTCACTTCTCCGGGAACGGGGTCCGTAGAGGGGATAATAATACTTGGTGGGGAAAGGATTGTTGCTGCTGCCGGTGTGGTTCTGGTCCGCGGCGGACACGTAGCTTGTCTTCCCGTCCGCCGTCTTGGAATAAGTCAGGGCGTAGTTCCACAGGGCGACGTCGTCATAGTAGTTGGAACCGGCGAGAATATACCAGTCCTCGCCATTCTCGGAAACCCAAACCGCGCCCGGTTCGGCGAAGCTGTCAGCGCCGGACACCGAATTGCCCTGTATGATGAAGTCCACGCCGTAAGGGTTGTCCGGATCGTCCATGACGGGGTCCTCGTAGTAGTAGGTGACATAGCCGCCAAAGTTGCCCAGCGAGGCGGGGCCGTTAAGCCGGCTGATCGTATCGGCTTGGGACC
>DHAA01000019.1 GCA_002397275.1 Thermacetogenium sp. UBA4966
CGGTTCCCTGATAAAATATTTTTTAACGCCTCTTTTGCCAGATCCATATTAATCACTTTTTGATTGAGGTTACCGTAGGCGACTACCCGCAGGAGAGCTCCCTCCAACTCTCGAATATTGGACTTGATATTGGCCGCGATAAATTGAATGACGTCGTTATCGTAAAGATCTATATTCTCCAGCTGCGCTTTTTTCCTTAAGATCGCTTCTCTTGTTTCCAGATCGGGCTTTTGAATGTCCGCAATAAGGCCCCACTCAAATCGTGAACGCATCCTGTCCTCAAGGTTCGGAATTTCCTTGGGCGTACGGTCGCTGGAGATGATTATCTGCTTATCGGCGTCATGAAGGGCGTTAAATGTGTGGAAAAACTCCTCCTGAGTCCTCTCTTTGCCGCCTAGAAACTGAATATCGTCGATCAAGAGAACATCGACCCTGCGGTATTTATTGCGGAACTCGACGGTCTGATCGTCTTTGATGGCGTTGATCAGTTCGTTGGTAAATGTTTCCGAGGAGACATAAACGACTTTGTAGTCCTGATCGCTTTCTATGACATGGTTGCCGATGGCGTGCAGAAGGTGAGTCTTGCCGAGGCCCACCCCTCCATAAATAAAAAGAGGATTATAGGCTTTGCTTGGAGAATCCGCTACCGCCAGGGCGGCTGCATGAGCCAGCCTGTTGTTGTTGCCGATGACAAAGGAATCAAAAGTATATTTCGGATTGAGAGAAGGCGTTGCGTCCACTTTGGGAAAGAAAATATTTTCTTTGCTGTTGGGGGTTACGAAGCGCAGAGTGAAATTTTTACTGTATTTATATTCTAAATAGGAGCGGATCAAAGCGCTGAAGCGCGTTTCCAGCCAATCACGGGAAAATTCATTTAAAGTCAGGATGACCAGCGTTCCGTCGTGATAAGCCAGGGGATTCGTGGTGTTGACCCAGGTAGAAAAACTGTGCTCGTCGAGCTCTTGTTTTAATATTTCCAGGACGTCGTTCCAGATATCGTTGAGCTTTGTTTTATGCAACAGGAATACACTCCTATAAAGATATTCACAACATGTTAATAACTTGTTGATAACTACGATACAATAATAAATATAACAAAGATCCGCGGTCTGTACAAGCGAAAGAATCTTGCGCTTCGCTTTGCTTGACATAGCAAAGCAGTTGTCTATAATAAATAAAGAAAGTATGAGGAAATTTCAGGTGAACAACTTATAGAAAGGATTGTTGGAGATGAAGAGAACATATCAGCCGAAGAAAAGAAAAAGAAAAAGAGTGCATGGTTTTTTGAGAAGGATGAGGACAAGCGCAGGACGCAGGGTTATTAAAAGGCGCCGCGGCAGAGGTCGTCAAAAATTAACGGCGTAAGAGCGTCAGCTGCAGATTACAAAAAAAACCGCCTGCGAAAAAACAATGAATTCAGGATTGTCTATAGCCGGGGACAGGTATTTTGGTCGCGCTATTTTATTCTTCACTGCTTAGAAAGAACGGATAATGACCGGACGAGAATTGGCATCGCTCCCTCCCGAAAAATCAAGAAGGCTGTGCACCGCAATAAAATAAAGAGACGAGTCAGAGAAATTTTTCGCCGGCATCAATATCTGATTAATAATGGCTTGGATTTAGTGGTCAATATCAAAGCGGAGGCGCTCGCGGCGAGTTTTTATGATTTAAAGAAGGATTTTGCATATCTATTGAAGAAAAGTCGTGTAAGCCGGCTGATTAATCATTGACCGGAGGCTCTCATGCTTGACGCGGTATAGCGATGTAAGCCATATATAATATTGGAGACGGGGCATAATGATGGTCAGGAAATTGATAATTTTGTTAATCAGGCTTTATCAGAAACTTTGGTCTTCATGGCACATGCCGGTGTGCCGGTTTTATCCGTCTTGTTCTGAATATGCTGTGCAAGTGCTGGAAAAGCACAATATTCTCCAGGCGGGCATATTGATTGTATATCGTCTTGCTAGGTGCCACCCCTTTTGCGACGGTGGTTATGACCCGGCGCCATGACTGGGCGAAGTTTAAAAATAACTATGCGGGAGGTGACGCCTGCCCGGCAGTAACTGGCGTGGCGGGATCAATTTGTGGCAAGATATTGTCCAGGGAGTTAGTCTGATAATTCAATATTTTTATTTGGCCACGGAATGGCTGAATATACCGAGTTATGGTCTGGCGATTATTTTCTTTACCATTGCCGTCAAAATGGTTCTTTTTCCGCTGACAAGGATGCAGACGAGGTCTATGAGCGCTATGCAGGAAATACAACCTAAAATAAAGGCACTGCAGGATAAATATAAGGACAAACCGGAAAAGGCCCAGCAAATGGTGATGAATTTGTATAAAGAAAAGGGTGTTAACCCCTTTGCCGGATGTCTCCCTCTTCTCGTTCAGATGCCGATCATTTTTGCCTTGTTCACGTCCTTGCGCACTTTTTTTGATCCGGTAAACCACCCTTCTTTTGTCAACCTCAGCAAAGCAAATTTTCTATGGGTAGGTAACCTGGGGATGCCGGATCCTATTATTTTGCCAATATTGACGGCTGTAGCCACATTTGGGCAGCAGTATTTTTCCAGTATGGCCTCCGCCGGGAAGGTAGATCAGACCCAAAGAACAATGCTCATCGTTATGCCTTTGTTCGTGGGGTGGATTGCGCGCACGCTGCCTGCGGGACTGGCGATATATTGGGTTATGTTCAGCTTGGCCAGCGCTGTGGAGATGTTGGTGATCAGGAGATCGGCTAAGGCTGTGAAGGGAGCAGGATCACAGGCATGAAATCTGTTGAAGTCGAGAGCGGCAGTATAGAGGAAGCCATACATGAAGCTCTTCAGGAATTAGGCGTGACCCGGGAAGAGGTTGATATAGATATACTGGAAGCAGGGTCTCGCGGCTTATTTGGAATTATCGGCGGAAAACAGGCGAAGGTGCGAGTGGCGTTGAAAATAACGCCTGAACAGGTGATCAGGACTTTTTTGGACGATGTGGTCGACGCCATGGATTTAAATGTGGAGTACAGGGTTTTTACGGAGGACGGTTACTGGTGCGTTGAGTTTGACGGGGAGGATGTAAGGTTTATCATCGGCAGGCGCGGTAAAACACTTAATTCATTGCAGATGCTGGTTAATATGGCGGTCAATAATAAACTGGAAAATAGAATAAGGATTATAGTCGATGCCGAAGGGTATCGCCGCAGAAGGGAGCAGTCGCTGCGGCGGTTGGCGCGTAAGACAGCGGAGCGTGTTTGCCGGACGAAATCCAGTGTCGCTTTAGAGCCTATGACACCGCAGGAACGGCGCATTATACATTTAGAGCTTCAGGAAAACGATCAGGTTTCCACCATGAGCCGGGGGGACGATCCCTACCGCAAGGTAGTGATCTGCTATAATAACCAGGGGCAGAGGATTTAGTTACAATAATTAATGCGGTGATAGATGGGGGGAATCTGATTCCCCCTTATTTTGTATCAGCGGGAGCCTTATTATTTTACTGCCGTTGACGGCGGGGGAAGGATGCCGTTATGCTGGAAAACGATCTGATTGCAGCCCCGGGCAGCGCCCTGGGGGATGCCGCGGTCAGTATGATACGTTTGAGCGGGGATGGCGCCATACAGTTGGCGGCATCTATTTTTAAACCGCGCACAAAGAAAGTTGATCTTCTGCGTGTCCATTCTCACACTATGCACCTGGGCTACATCTATGAGCAGCACGAGCGGATAGTTGACGAAGTGCTTCTTTGTGTGATGAGGGCGCCGAAAACGTATACACGGGAGGATGTCGTAGAGATTAACTGTCACGGGGGCGTGCTCTGTGCGCGGCGCGTTTTGGATCTGGTGTTAAAAAAGGGGGCGCGCATCGCTGAGCCGGGTGAGTTCACCAGAAGAGCTTTTCTCCATGGCAGGATTGATCTGACACAGGCGGAAGCGGTCCTGGATCTGATCCGGGCTCGTAGCGATAAGGGGGCAGACCTAGCCTGCAGGCAGCTGACCGGGAGATTGGCCGCGGGTATCGGTCGGCTAAAAGGCGATCTCAAAAAGATGCTGATTCAGATAGAGGCGGAAATAGATTTTCCAGAAGATGTGGAAGCGCTTTCCCGGGAGGAGCGCCTGGCAGAGATCAGCTCGCTTGGGGAAAGGGTAGCAGCTTTGCTGAAAGGGATCTGCTTGGGGCGTGTGTACCGCGAGGGGCTGAAAACAGTCCTGGTGGGAAAGCCCAATGTGGGGAAATCGACTCTGTTGAATATGCTGTTGGGTGAAGAGAGAGCGCTGGTGACCGAGATACCGGGAACCACCAGAGACATCATCGAGGAGGCGGTGGTGATCGAGGGTATCCCTCTGCGCATTGTAGACACCGCGGGAATAAGAGAGAGCGTGGGCCTGGTAGAATCGCTGGGGATAGATAAAGCGAAGAAGGAGATAGAAGAAGCTGATTTGGCGCTGGCCATGTTTGATGCAACTACCGGGATCACAGATGACGATCTGCTGGTGCTTGATTTGATCAAGGGAAAAAATGCGATCTTTTTATTAAACAAGAGCGACCTACAGCATAAAGAAGTTGATTTGCAGAATATCGAAGGCTGTCTGCACGGAAGGCCGCGCCTGATCGAGATTTCAGCTAAACTCGGATCGGGGCGAAAAGAGCTGGCGGAGGCGATATTGAATATAGTTGGCGCCGGACACTTGAGCGGCGAGTCTGTACTGATCACAAGAAGGAGGCATCAGGCCGCCCTGGAAAAAGTGAAAGAGAACCTTGATGCGGCCTACCTTGCCGTAAACGTTGACCTCCCGCTGGAGTTTGTCGCCGCAGACCTGTGGGATGCGCGTTCCGCTCTAGGAGAGATCACCGGCGAAACCGCGGCTGAGGATGTGATCGGATCTATATTCAGTGAGTTTTGCGTGGGAAAATAATGGCCAGCTTGCCTGGACGCCGGACGGGGGAGAAGCGTTGCCGTCGGACAGCCGGAGCGGGTGCTGTAGCCGGCAGAAGGAGAATATCAGGATAGATAGAGGCGGTCGAATATGGATTCGGGCATAGATCTTTTAACCGAGGGCGCCGGACAAATAGGAATTTACTTGCGGGATGAGGAAAAAAAGAAGTTCCACTTATATGGAGAATTAATTCATTATTGGAATAGAAAAATGAATCTTGTCAGCTGCGGCAGTGAAGAGGAGCTGTACAGGCTTCATTTTCTTGACTCCCTGATGTGCAGTTTGGGATACGACATGAACGCTCCGCGGAGAGTAATTGATCTGGGGAGCGGCGCCGGGTTTCCGGCGCTTCCTTTGAAAATATGTTTTCCGAACTTGCGGTTTTGTCTGGTTGAGTCGCGGAAGAAGCGCTCTCTTTTTTTGCGGACTGTTGTTGCCGAACTGGATCTAAAGGATTGTCTGGTGATCAGCGAAAGGCTGGAGAATATCGCCAGCCGCAAGGAATACAGGGCTGTTTTCGATTGCGCCGTGGCCAGAGCTCTTGCCCCCCTCAGGGTGCTGCTGGAATTAGGTCTGCCCTTCCTGAGATGCAAAAAGGGGAAGCTGGTCGCCTTAAAGGGGTATGAGGCGCAAAAGGAAATAGATGCGGCGGATAAAGCGCTGCGGGTGTTGAGAGGCAGGGTGGAAGGGGTGATTCCCTATTCTTTTCCAGGCGAAAGGGGAAGGCATGTGATTGTCATAGCTAAGGACGGAGAGACCCCCGACAAGTTTCCCCGCAGGCCGGGGGCGCCGGCAAAAAGACCGTTATAGTATTGCAGGAAAATTATTCAATATGACGAATATTGTCAATCAGAAAAGAACAAAAGCGCGGGAGGTTATGGAGAGTTGCTGGAAAAATTTTTTAAGGGCCAGGCGTCACAACGGAGAACAGCCGTCATCCCCATAAATAAAATTAAATATGGCAAGTTTCAGCCCCGCTTTGCTATCGATGATCTTCAACTGCAAGAACTAGTAGATTCAATCAAGGAAGTCGGAGTATTGCAGCCGGTTGTCGTCAGGCCGGGGGACGACTGTTATGAACTGATCGCCGGCGAACGCAGGGTGCGTGCCGCCACCATGGCAGGGCTGAAAGAAATTAACGCTGTGGTCTGCAACTTGAATGATCGGGAAGCCGCGGAAGCAGCTCTAGTGGAAAACATACAGCGCCGTAATCTGCACTTTTTAGAAGAGGCCGAAGGCTTCCAGAAACTGATCGATCATTTTCATTTAACCCAGTCCGAGGTGGCGCGCAAGATGGGTCTCGGACAGAGCACAGTCGCCAATAAGCTCAGGCTATTAAAGCTGGAGCCGCAGGTACGGGAGAGGATCTATCAGTTGAAATTATCGGAGCGGCATGCTCGGGCGCTGCTTGAGCTTGATAACGCTGATTCCCGGATGGCCGCGCTGCAATATGCAGAGGAGAATGAGATAAACGTACGGGACTGGGAGACGTTGATCAAGACCGGGAATACCCAAAAAGACGACAATATTATTTCCCGGGAAATAAAAAAGCGCAAGAAAAGACAAAAGATTAAGCCTGTTGTTAAAGACCTGCGTTTATTTATCAACTCTCTGCAGAAGGGAGTCAGCGTATTGCAGGAGGCCGGGTTTGATGTGCAGCTGCTCCATGAGCAGCATGACAGCGGGCTGCGGATTATCGCGGATTATCATCGAGATAGCGGATAATGGTGTCTCGGCGCCATAGTTTTATACCCCTTTTATTTAATATGGATATAATTACCATATATTAAATCCCCTCGTCAGTCAACTGAGCACAAACGCTTTATCTAAGTGCTGGACAACTCGTTATCTACTCCGGGCACTTGATACCCGTCTACCGTATATCCATCGCCTTCTCTTCCTGTTGGCCGGCAGACCATAGCCCCGCCTCAAAATTGCGGCGATCATCCGATAGCCCCATGTCGGTTCAGCGTACTCCTTATCGCTGTCGCTGGACACCCTGACCGGGGCGCCGTTCTTTCCATAACACAGACGCTCGCTCGTTTTGCCCCGGATACTTTCTCCAAGCGCAGCATTTCCTTATTTAGCTGTGTCGTTGTTTTATCTCCCTTCAATTTTAAAATGGATATAAATTCTAAAATATGGTTAGATATACACTAACTGCACCCAATGTTATCCCAGACGGCTACCATCGCCTCGCTTTGCTGGAATACAGCGGGCATTTAGCTATTTTCCTAACGACCAACCACCAACCACCAGTCTTTGCGCTTGCTCCCTGATTACGTCCCGGACAGCTTGGCCTTGCCACAGGGCCGCTTTTGGGTTGCTGCGGAACTCGCTGATACGCTGGATCCGGCCGGCCACTATTCAACTTCTGACCTCAGACCTCCGGCCTCATACTTCTATTTTCCGGCCGGCGGATTCTAGCGAAGCAACGAGCCGTCCAATTTAAGCATATCGATTTTCTTGATGCAGAGAGCAGGGGGTTGGACAAAACCATCCCGGGAGTGGGGAGAGGTTCAGGCGACAGGCGCCGCCTCTGCAGGATCTAATCTTCTTATGTGGAAGTTATTTTTAAGTGTTAATTGATGATGAATAAGGAATAAAGAGTTTTCAGCCGGAGAATAAAGTTGGCGGGAGGAAGGGACCGATTGAAGAAGGAAGGAATGGTGGCGAATGATGATCATAAAGACCCTTTCGGAAAACACTTCTCTTTCCGATAGCCTGGGAAGCGAGCATGGGCTTAGTCTGCATATCGAAACGAAAAGGCACAGGATTCTCTTTGATACAGGTGCAAGCGATCTCTTTGCGGAAAATGCGAAAAAAATGGGGGTTGATCTCTCCCTTGTTGATCTGGCAGTCATCTCTCATGGGCACTACGATCATGGAGGAGGGCTTAAGGCTTTTTTAAAAGCCAATAGCAAGGCGCGGATTTATCTGCGGCGACAGGCTTTTGATCCACATTACGTAAAAAGGGATGGTGATGTGAAATCATATATCGGTCTGGACAAAACCCTGGCAGAGAATGAGAGGATGGTATTCTGCGAGGATTGTTTTGTAATTGACCAGGGTCTGACCCTCTTTTCAGGTGTGAGGGGCCGCGCCTTTATTCCTACAGGCAATAAGATTTTGCTCGTCAATCAGGGGGATGGCTTTGTGCTTGATCAATTCGCCCACGAGCAAAACCTGATTATTGAAGAGGATGGAAAAACGCTTCTGTTGGCGGGATGTGCTCATGCCGGGATTGTTAATATCCTTTATCATTTTAAGGAAAATAAGGGTTCGCTGCCGAACATTGTAATTGGTGGATTTCATCTATATAACTGGAATGACAAAGAAAAAGAAGAGACCAAGATTATACAGCATATAGGTAAAAGCCTCCTCGATACAAAGGCGAAGTTTTATACCTGCCACTGTACAGGTTTAGAACCTTACAACATCCTCAAAACTGTTATGGGAAAGAATATCGAATATATTTCAACCGGCAGTGTTTTAAACCTCTAAATAAAAAAAGCCTGTTAAATTGTGCATCCTCGATGGAAGCTCTTTGTTTAGTTCCCCCGAAAAAATTTGTATTGTAAAAAATAGATATATCCTTTTTACTGTCATCTTCATTTATGACGATTTTGGGAAAAGGCCAATCGTATTTGTTTGACGGCAGGAGGAGGATGTGACGATGTTGAATAAGATGTTATGTTCCACGTGGAACATTTATCAGCGCGTTTTATTCTCTATCAATTTTACCGCCTGGCAAGGCGAATAAATTATATGGTGCGGATGGATGTCGGCGGCCGGGGTTAGTGGTTGGGCGTTGGTGGTTAGTTGGAAATCGGAAAATGGATGCCGGTTGGAGTCCGGCGAAGCGGCCATAATATCTCATATCCAGTCATAACCGGACCTGTTGGCAAGCCAAGCTGGCTGTCCGGAACGTAATAGGGAGCGAGCGGAATTCATCGGCATGGTAGACATCCGCTGAAAATAGCAGAATGTTACTTTCAGGTTAGACACCCATGCCCCCGCGATTCGGGGGGCCATCAGAAGGACGAAAATGGCAGAGCGTTATCTTCCAAGGTAGATGTGACGGCAATAAAATCCAAATTCTATTCTGCTGAAGAAGATTATTCAATTATGATGACGGGAAGGGAGAAATATTAGCATCGTTAATGCCCATCAACTGGGGATTGGCGCCTCTTCAGGAAGACGCCGAAGGGTAGACGTGATCAGGGCGATGCCGCGCGCCGTGGATTTGTGCCTCTCGCAGCAATAATGTGCTTTCAATTCTTCCGCTGCCGCCAGGGGATGCCGGTTATTGACCCCGGCGCTTATTGAGCCATATGTTTTAAAAGCCTTATACTCAGAAGAAGCGCCTGCTGGGTTTAGCCGCCTGCAGCTTGATCAATGCATGGCGTAGAGACTGCCTAAGGACGTGGGGGGGGGCATGTTCCTTGCGGCCCGTTAATATATTGAGGCCTTTGATGACGAACATCTCTGATCGATGAGGGGAAATTCTTGGATCCTTTATTAAATATTAAAAATATGGCAGCGGAAATAACATTGGGCAGGAGGTTGATGATTTGCTGTGGAATAAAAAAAAGGATAGAACAACAAAAAGAAAAAAAGGAATGTTCCACGTGGAACAATCATCAAGCAGCAGTGAGAAAGCAAATAAGCAGGCCGTTCCTCAGATTAACCGCATGATCGCCGTCGCCAATCAGAAGGGTGGCGTAGCCAAAACGACTACCGCTATTAACCTGAGCGCCTGCCTGGCGACGACAGGCAGAAGGGTATTATTGGTGGATATCGATCCTCAGGGTAATGCGACGAGCGGCCTGGGTGTCGATCGGGATCATCTGGAGAATTCCATCTATGATCTGCTTTTGGGCGAAATAAAAGCGGATCAGGTTGTCGTTAAATCGGAGATAGAGAACCTGGATTTGATACCTGCCAATATCAGTTTGGCCGGGGCGGAAATCGAGATGGTGGGTATGGAAAACAGGGAATTCCGGCTACGAGAATCATTAAAAGATATCAGAAGCGACTATCATTATATCTTTATAGACTGCCCGCCGTCACTGGGGCTGCTCACCATTAACGCTTTAAGCGCGGCGGAGAGAGTTCTTATTCCTATTCAGTGCGAGTATTATGCCCTGGAAGGTGTGGGGCAACTGCTGCAAACCGTCAACCTGGTGCAGCGCCGCCTCAACCCGCATCTCGAGCTGGAGGGAGTACTGCTCACTATGTTTGACGCGCGCACAAATCTGGCGATTCAGGTAGTGGATGAGGTAAAAAACTACTTTGGCAACAAAGTTTTTCAGACTGTTATACCCCGCAATGTGAGGCTGAGCGAAGCCCCGAGTCATGGGAAGCCGGTCATCGCCTATGACCCGCGCTCCCGCGGGGCCTTGCTTTATCAGGAATTAGCACAGGAAGTGATGGAGCATGAAAAATAAGGGATTAGGCAGAGGGCTGCGGGCCTTGATTCCCACAGAACCAGAGGGAGCGGGCGAGGGCGCGGAGATCGTAGAACTTCCTCTGGATCGGATTAAACCGGGAGCTTTCCAGGCGCGCAAGGACTTCGATCAGCAAGCGCTGGATGAGCTGTCTCTATCTATTAAAGAACATGGTGTGATGCAGCCGGTGGTCGTGCGGCCTTCAGGGGAGAATT
Source organism: Thermacetogenium sp. UBA4966 (assembly GCA_002397275.1). Taxonomy (GTDB): domain Bacteria; phylum Bacillota; class DSM-12270; order Thermacetogeniales; family Thermacetogeniaceae; genus Syntrophaceticus. The sequence goes on from DHAA01000019.1 coordinate 10,590, forward strand.
CCTATGAATTGATTATCGGGGAGCGGCGCTGGCGAGCCAGTCAAATAGCGGGCTTGACAGCAATTCCCTGTGTCATTCGCGATGTGGACGACCGTGTCTCCAGTGAAATGATGCTGGTAGAGAACATTCAGCGAGAGGATTTCAATCCCATAGAAGAAGCGGTTGCTTACAGCCGCTTGAAGGATGAGTTCCGCCTTACCCAGGAGGAAATATCAGCGCGCGTCGGCAAGAGCAGGCCGGCTGTCGCCAACAGCCTGCGGCTTCTGCAGCTCCCTGAAAAGGTGCAGAAGCTATTGGCTCAGAGGAAGCTGAGCATTGGCCACGGGAAGGTGCTGCTGGGGCTCCCCGACCGCCGGCAGCAGGAGCAGTTGGCTTTGCTGGCGGCGGAAAAAGGGCTTACCGTGAGGGATGCTGAAAGAGCCGCTCAGCATTTGCTGCAGGAAAAAGAAGACAGGCCGCAGCCGAAAAAAAAGAAGAATGATTTAGAAATGGCCGACACCGAGGATCGCCTGCGCCGGCTGCTCGGTACGAAGGTGAAAATCAAGAAGGGGAGCAAGGGCGGAAGGATTGAAATCGATTTTTACAGCAGGGATGAACTGGACCGCCTGCTGGAATTGCTCCTCTACCGCGAGGGCTAGATAACGCAGCGGACTGCAAATCCGCGATACACCGGAATTGCTCCTCTACTGCGGTGGTTAGATGCTGAAATTAGAAGTTATATGATGCCGCGGCCGCTTGCGGCCGGGAGGTTTTGAAATGCCGGTTGTCGCAGTGAAAATGGCTAAAGGCCGCAGCCTCGAAGTGAAAAGAAGGCTTGTGGCTGAGATCACAAAGGTGATCACAGATACTCTTGATGTGAAACAAGAGTGGGTGACTGTTTTGCTCGATGAATATGAGCGTGAAAACTGGTCTTCAGGCGGCAGCCTGCATGTCGATCTGTTTGGAGAAGAATATGGCCAAAAGGGTTCGTGACGGAATTTCCCCGTCAAGTTTGCCCAGTGCCGGAAGAGGCCTCCGCCGCGGGGAGAGAGCCCTGATAATTATTGACATTATTTGGAATAATGGTTATTGGAAAGGGGAATCGCTCATTGTCACCCCCTGACAGGACTAAACAGAAAAATACCGCTGCAGAGGCCTTGCCGGAACTGGACGGCAGGACGTGGCTGCGCTATTCGATCAGCGTCTGGGATGATTTAGCCAAAACTGCGGAGGAACGGAGCTTCGGCCACCCCGCGATCTTCCCGCGGGCACTCACCGACCGTCTGGTCGAGATTTTCTATCGCCGGCAAAAAGGGCTGATACTGGACCCTTTCCTGGGGAGCGGGAGCACGCTCTGCTCTGCATATCGCTATAGCATCCCCTCTGTGGGTTTTGAGATTGTTCCGGAGTATCTTGATCTGACAAAAAAGCGCCTGGATCGGATTGCGGGGGAGCGGGCATATTACCCGCGGCTGATAGCTGAAGACGCCCGCACGATGGGCGGTTATCTGTCTCCTGGGAGCGCGGGGCTCTGTCTTACCTCCCCTCCCTATTGGGATATCCTGCGCCGCCGCCGTAGCGCCGATGGAAAACCGCTCCGTTATTATGGCGATGATGCGTCTGATCTGGGCAATATGGAGAACTATGGCGAGTACTTGGATTCTCTGGCAGCTGTCTTCGGGCAGGTCTATCAGATCCTCTCTCCTAGAGCCTTTTGCCTTGTTATTGTTATGGATATCAGAAAAGGGCCTCGTTTTTACCCCCTGCACATGGATCTCACGGCAGTGATGGAGAAATTGGGGTTTTTGCTGGATGACATTATTATCTGGGACAGAAGGCAGGAATACAACAATTTGCGCCCTCTGGGCTACCCTTATGTGTTTCGCGTCAACAAGATCCATGAATATATCATGATCTATCAAAAGCCGGAAAAAGAAGGCTAAGGCCGCGCCTATTAACTGTCCGCCGCCGGGCCCGGAAAGAGATCCGGCTTCTCTGGAGAGATCATGGGAATCCGTTAGAGGAAAATAGCATGTTTTGTGGAATTTACTATTGTTAATCGCCATCTCTCCCGGCGATCTTAGCCGCCGGCCGATGGTTGTTGATTTGTTTGATCTTTGATTTATGAAAAGAGGTTCAAGGCAAACAATGGGCTTAGCTGAACTTGTTCACGAAAATCAAGAACTTTTCGTCGTTATCGGCATACTGGCTGTTATCTGTATCCTCTCCCTGCTTTTCAGTATACGTTTTTTCCTTGTGGAGCGGCGTTTTAGAAGTTTATTAAAGGGCGCGGGCGGAAAGAATCTGGAGGCTGTTTTGCTGGAGGCAGTTCAGTCTAATCAAGCCGCGGAAAAACATCTGACAGAGCTGGATCGTTTTTGTGAAAAACTGCAGAGGATCACGGCTAAGTCTCTGCAGAAGATAGGGCTTTTTAGATTCAACGCATTCCCGGATATGGGAGGCGATTTAAGCTTTGCGCTCGCCTTGCTCGACAGCCGGGGGAGCGGGGTCGTCCTCTGCTATCTGGTAGGGCGCGACGACTGCCGCGTTTATGCGAAAAGCGTAGTCGAAGGGAAGTCTTCTTATCTGTTGAGCGACGAAGAAAAGTCGGCGATTAAAAAGGCTTTCGGCGAATACGAAGCTTAAGCAGAATGTGTAGGCGGGGGGCGGCGATAAAATTTCCGTTGCTCCTGTGGGAACAACGGGATATGTTTGAGGTCCATAATACTTACGAGAGACTGGTCCATGAGAACGATAGTCTATGTATGCAGAGCAGGCAGATTGTTCAAAAACCCAGTATTTAAGCAGATTCCGCGGCATTGTAAAGCATGGCGTGATATAATTTGAGCATAAAAATCGCTACTCCAGTGATCGAGGCAGCGATTTTTAAGTCATTTCCGGATTACAGCAGGTTGCAGGGGATGAAGCAGTTTTGGGAATCAATCGGAATGACTTCCTCGCACAGGCAGATGATACCGCCCCAGCCTCTTTCAATAGTCGTTTTATCCAGTACGCTGAACTTTTTGACTTCTCTGCGGTCGGGATTTGCCGACTTCTTGATTTCAAACGGATGAATGAGGCTCCCTTCCTCCACAAAAACATCGATCTCTTTCGCGTTTGAATCGCGGAAATAGCTCATGTTCACCTTTACTTTGGAATATGCGTAGCTTTTGAGCATCTCGATCACCACAAAGTTTTCAAAGTAGCGGCCGCTTGCGGCTCCGTTCATCAGCGTTTCAGGGGTAAGCCATCTGGAAAGGTGTGCGCAGAGCCCCGTATCGCAGAAATACAGCTTCGGCGTTTTGGTCAGCCGCCTCAACTCATTGTTGGCGTATGGCCTGAGAAGACAGACGATCCCCAGGCCTTCCAGCAGCCGCAGCCATTCTTTTGCGGTAGGCTGTGAAATATCCGCCGCGTCCGCAAGCGTTTTGTAATTCAATTGTTCGGAAACAAGCGCCGCGCAAGCAGTCAGGAACCTTCCGAAACGCTGGGAATCCGTAATGCCGCCAAGCGCCGCGACATCGCGCATCAGATAGGTGTCGATATATGCGTTGTAATACTCCTGCCGCTGCTCGGCGTCGGCATGGACAACCTGCGGCATACCGCCCCTCCAGATGTGTTCAAACACGCTGACCACATCGTTTTTGGCGGCTTGCGCCTGCCTTTCAAGCAAGCACGGCAACGAAAAATCCAGATCATTCTCAAACTCCGTGCCGTCCTTCTCATTCTTCGAGAGGCTGTACAGTTCCGGAATGCCGATCCTGCCGGCCAGTGTTTCGCGGATGTTTTTCATCATGGAGTAATATTGGGAGCCGGTCAGGGGTGTAGATATTTATTATTGG
>DHAA01000006.1 GCA_002397275.1 Thermacetogenium sp. UBA4966
AAGAAGCAATACTTCGAGAGCAACGCAGCGCTGACGCATAACCTTTAGTCACATAGATCAAGGCCGCCGACAAAAACATCCATAGTAATGGCGGATTGGGGAAAAACTACCCTTCAGCTGTCTGAAAAAGTGACCGGGGCGCCCGGCAAACTCTTCCTCGCATGCCTTACTATGAAAGAGCAAGAGGAAGATTGGAATGGCTGCATTTACTGCAGCATATAATATGGCCGTTCATATTTACCTCTTCCGGAGGGTTTTCTCTGCATTGTTTCTCTGAGATATTGCAGAACTCATAGTATTTACAGCCATTTATCATTCCGTTACAGTCACTGACTTTTTCAATCCTCTTTTCTCCAGGTTTAGCAGCATTAAAGATCAGATCTCGAGTGTACGGATGAAGGGGGTTATTTATTAAAGACAGCGTATCACCTGATTCCATAATTTGTCCCTTATACATCACGGCAACTTTATCACATATACTGCTGACTATCGCCAGGTCATGTGAAATGAACAGAAAGGACATATCGGTTTCTTCTTTGAGCTGATACAGCAAAGATATAATCTGAGCCTGAACTGAAACATCCAGTGCACTTGTAATTTCATCACAGAGAATGAGCTTGGGATTCCCGATGATAGCCCTGGCAATGGCGGCACGCTGGCACTCACCCCCACTTATTTCCCAGGCATATTTTGCAGCATATTCTCCTTTCAGCCCTACTCTTTCCAATGTGCCGTAAACCAGTTGCTCGATTTCGCTTTTTTTGTATTTTTTCTGATAAATAAGGGGCTCAGAAATTGCACCTATTAATTTCATTCTAGGATTAAAGGACTCTTGGGGATTTTGGAAAACCATTTGCATCTCTTTTCTTGCAATTCGCAAATCTTTCGCCGATGCCTTAACAAATTCGCTAGAATTAAAAACAATCGAACCCCAATCAGGTTTAAGAAGCCCTGCTATAAGATTGGCGGTAGTGCTCTTTCCACTGCCGCTTTCACCTATCAGTCCCAGACATTCCCCTCTTTTGATCGACAGGTTCACTTTATCCACTGCTATCTGTTTCTTACCGGATACTGTAAAAGTCTTTGTGAGATTGGAAACCTGCATAATCATTTTGCTACCTCGTTATGACACAACACCCAGTGTCTATCTGTTATAAAAGCCATTGGGGGGAGTGAATTATCGCATTTGTTTTTTAAAAAACCGCATCTTGAACTAAACGGGCATCCGGCAATGGACTTGCTGAAGGAAGGTGGAACACCATCTATTCCCACCGGTCTGCTGCCGTCCATCTGAGGAATAGCATCTATTAATGCTCTGGTATAAGGATGCATTGGATAGTTTAGAACTTCATCTTTGCTTCCTAATTCAACCAAACGCCCGCCATACATAACTCCAATTACATCAACCATCTGTGCCACGATGTTCATGTTGTGTGTAACCATAAGTATTGAAGTGCCGTAATTTTCGCGCAGTTCAACCATAGTTCTCACAACCTGAGATTGGACGCTGACATCCAAAGCGCTGGTAGGTTCGTCTGCCAAAATCAACTGAGGCTCGTTGATCATCGCCATGGCCAATGCCACACGTTGGTTCATACCCCCTGACAGCTCGAATGAATATGAATTTAAAACCCTGTCTGTATTATCAAAATGCAGCTTTTCTAATAATCTCTTGCTTTTTTTGTAGCATTCATCTTTACTTACACGACTTTTGCTATGATATTTTACGCACTCAAAAAACTGGTCCCTGACTTTGATTAAAGGGTCCAATGCAGTCTCCGGTTTTTGAAAGATCATGCATATCTCCGCACCGCGCAGGGCACGCAGTTTTTTTTCATTTAATTTTGTCAGTTCTAAATCATTAAACTGTATTTGACCCCCTTGGACGAACACATTATTATCGGATAAATCTACAATGCTTTTCAGCATTGTAGATTTACCACATCCGGATTCGCCGACTATTCCCACGACCTGGCCTTTTTGAACTTGAAAGCTGACATTTTTTACGATGGTAAACTCAGCGCAGCCCACACATAAATTTTCAACATTTAATAAAGTTTCCATTATTTCTTGTTGATATCAAGTTGATTATCAAGCAAATAATACTCGGAAGGCTGTGCCTCAAAACCTGTGATGCTATTGCTGTGAATACAATAGAATTTCTGATTTGCAAATACGCAGTAGTACATATCATCCATCAAGATCTGTGTGATCTGGACAGCTATTTTATCTCTTTCATCAGCATCAAAAGTTGACTCCAGCTTCGCTGCAAGCGCATCAACTTCCGCATTACCGTAATGGCCGCTGTTACCGCTGGCATTACTCACAAATCTTGTATTCAAGTAATATTGGAAGTTGCCTGTAGGCGCCATACCGTTGCTGACAATCAAACCATCAAATTTACCTGCGGCAACAACATCACTTGTGCTGTCATATTCGCCGATGACAAAGTCTATACCGACCTTTTTAAGCTGAGACTGCAGCGCCTGGCATAAATTAACATTATATGTGTCTGTAGATGTTACCATCGTAAACTGCAGCGGTTTTCCCTTTTTTTCGACAACGCCATCGTTGTCTGTGTCTTTATAGCCCGCATCAGCAAGGATTTTTTTTGCTCCCTCTAAGTCGCATTTCGTAACTTTTAGATCAAGTCTATCGCTGCCGCCATAACTTACGATGTCGGAATATAAGCCATAGCACGTGACCATCGTTCCGTTAGTGCCCGAAACAAAGCCGTCACGATCAATGGACATAGCGATTGCCTCTCTGACCGCCAAATCAGATGCGGCATCACTATCCATATTAAACATGATTGCACGGCCCCGCGTGGAAACCGCAGAACTTACCGTGTATTTGCTTGTATCCTTGAAGAGTGCGATAGCTGTCGCATCCGGCATTACGGCCATATCTACTTCTCCGCTTTGCAAGGCCATGGTAACTGCATCTTGGTCCGAAAGGGTTAAGAATGTAGCTTTATCAATTTTAGCAGCTCCGCCCCAATATTTATCAAATTTTTTGGCAACTAATTTTTCCTGAGGGGTAAATTCAGTAACAATAAACGGGCCGGTCATAACAGCTGCCGTTTCATAGTCAATTTTATCATCTATATACTGAATAACACTTAACGGGTCGCAAAGGTCATTGCAAAGAGCAGGAGTCGGAACAGTGGTTTTGATCGTTAAAACCTGCCCATCGGCGGAGATCTCATCAAATGTAAAGGTCTCGGGACCCCTCACATTAAACCCCATCATATAGTCGAGAGAAGCTTTCACCCTCTCTGCGGTCATTTTCTCTCCATTTTGAAAGTATACATCATCTTTCAAGGTAAATTCCCAGGTGTAATCATCAATAGTTTTAAAGCTCGCTACAAGCCACGGATTAGCCTTATAATTACTGTCCAGTTTGAACAGAGTTTCACCTGCGCCAAAGAACGACATGTACCATCCGTTATATGAATCTGCCGGATTCAAGTTACTGGCGCCAAAGTATGCAACTGTTCCAAAAACCGCTTCCTTTGTTCCCGATGTTTGCACAGCGTTTTCATTATTGCCGCAGCCTCCGACGAGAAACAGCATTGTGAATGCAGCTAGCATTGAAACTATTCTTACCATCTTTCTATTCATTTTTTCCTTTCCTCCTTAGGCCAGTTTTTTTAATATAATATGTAAAAAGCTAAATTAGCTTTATATTTTTGCTTTTGTGCCTTTCGCATCCAGCAAATCCCTAAAAGTGTCTGCAAAAAGATTAAAGACAATGACCACTATAAACAAGGCGATACCCGGAAAAATAACCGTCCAAGGCGCTATCTGCAAATACTGTCTGCAGTCGCTCATCATCATTCCCCATTCGGCAGCAGGGTGCTGCGCGCTCAGCCCTAAAAAAGAAAGGCCCGCCAGGCTCAGGATTATTCCGCTCACATCCAGCGCCGCCATAATAAAAAGCTGAGAAATAATATTAGGTATAATGTGCTTAAACATGATCTGGATGCTGTTTGCTCCGCTTATGACGGCAGAACGCAAATAATCCGCATCTTTTATTTCCAGCGCCAGGCTTCTGGACAAGCGCGCGTATTTGGTCCAGCACACAAAACACAAGGAAATCATTCCGTTTCTTAAGCCTGTACCCAACATCCCCGCGATTGCCATAGCCAAAATAAAATCAGGGAAGGCCTGAAAGATTACATTAATTTTCATTAGTATCTTTTCAGTGGTTCCGCCTTTAATTGCCGCAATAATACCGATGGCCGATCCCACACTGGAAATAACCGCAATTATTATGAAAGCTGAAAAAATGGAAGCGGAGGCCCCATAAAGTATGCGGCTTAATATGCATCTTCCTAAGTTGTCACAACCCAGCCAATATTCATGATCAGGCGGACGAAGGCTGTTGGACATGTCCACAAGGTAAGGGTCATGGGGAGCTATATACTTGCCAAAGACTGCAATTAAAACTAAAATTATGATTGCAATCCCCAAAATATTAAACTGTGCTTTTTTTAAGCTTAAACCATCAGAAAAAGCCATTTATACGACCGACCCTTCTGTTTCGTTTTGCACACGGGGATTAACGATTACGCAGAACACATCAACCAGCAGGTTTACCGCCAGGTAGATCAAGGCCATCCATACTACATAAGATTGAATAATCGGATAGTCTAATTTTTGTATGGCGCTCAAAGCATATTTGCCAAGCCCCGGCCATGTAAATATGTTTTCGACAATCGCCGAACCTCCCAGCAATCCTCCAAAAGATATGCCCATCAGAGTAATAATCGGGACCAAGGAATTCTTTAAAACATGCCTGAACAAAATGACATAGGCCGGAATTCCCCTCGCTTTACAGCCTGTAACATAATCCCTGTTGAGCTGTTCTAAAACAATGGCTCGTATCTGTCTGATATAATGCGCGGACATTGTAAAAGTGAGTAAGGAAACCGGCAAAATCATTCCTTTTGCATCCACTGTAGAGATTACCGGGAACAGGTTATACCTAATAGAAAATATATACAGCAGCAGTAACGCCAGAAAGAATCCTGGAAAAGAAGCGAAAAAATATGTTATTACTCTGACAGCATAATCAAATACACTGTTTACATTTACAGCGCAAATAACCCCCAGGATTATTGAAAAAATCATTGTCGTAACCATTGAAGTTAAAGTAAGGATAAGCGTATTAGGAAGGTATAACATTATCTCTTGAAAAACCGGCTTGCCGGTAAGCAGTGAATTCCCCATATCCCCACAAATAAAATTCCAAAGCCATGAAAAATATTGGACAATAAATGGGCGATTAAGACCCAAAGATTCCTTCGTCGCACTGACCAATTCTTCTGTCGGCACCATTCCCATTGATTCAATTTGCAATTCCACAGGATCAGAAGGGCAAAGATAAGAAAGGCAAAAAGCTATAAAAGTTAGTCCGAATACTATGATCAAGACTGACAACAATTTAGTCCCGAAAAATTTTGTTTTTTCTTTCACTTTATTCTCGATCATTATTTAACTGCCCTTATCATAAACATGGGAGTGGCGCCATAAATTAATTTTTCCTTGTCATCCCAGAGCTCTTCTATTATGTTTCTATCAAAAGCAATGTTACGATAACCAACTCTCTCTAACAGCGCGACATCCCAGTCGGGCCTTATATTCCCCCCAAGGACATGCGGTTCTTTTTCATATTCTTCAGGCGAGCTTTTTTGATCGCCGAAAGTCGATCCGTATACCCTCAAACACTCTTCACGGCGGCGTTTGTTTTCAGCCGCAAGTTTTTTATCCACTCTATCGAGATGCCAGTTAGCATCAAAAATTAGGAGCACGCCCCCCGGCCGTAATACTCTCAGCCACTCTTTGTATACTGTTTCATGCCGGCGGAGAGCATGCGTCACATTACGGCTGACAATTAGATCAAACGAATTATCGACAAAAAGCAAACTGTGGCAGTCCATATCCAAAAAGACAGGCTCAACCCCATAAGCATCAGCGTTTTGCTTCGCTTTTGCAAGCATCCCCTGGGCTCCATCAATAGCGATGACCCTATGTCCCTTTTGAGAAAGGATAATGGAGAAGAATCCCGGTCCGCATCCAGTGTCTAAAATATTCAAGCAATCTTTCTGAGGAGCGTTTTCAAGTATTCGCTTAATCCATGCTGCCGGTCTGAAACTATCAAGTTCATCATGGATAATTTCATTGTACATTTCAGAACTTCTTGACCAATTTTTGTTTATCTGCTCTTGATCCATACCCACAACCCTCTCCCGCTTCTAGACAGAAAAAGCTACCTAGAGATGAATCCTTTCATCTTTACGTAGCCTTCTTGGCAACAATTATAAATATAAAATTTTATCTATCCAGGTTAAGCGAGTTATCCGTGTTGATTTTGTCTCGGTTTATAAATTTTCTATAATAGCATACTATCAAATAATGTCGAAGTATGTCAACAAAAACACGGTGCTGAGGCAATGCAGGACCCCGTGCCAAAACTGCAGAACATTATCACGTAAGATACGGACATCGATGATGGCGCGCTGAACAAACCGCGCTGCAGGTGTTTCATTCGCTAATAAGAATCGTTGCGCGCTGTTCAACTGCATGCGCTGGTATTCTATCGGCGCCAAGGTTAGGGGTTGGCCGGGGAATTTGTCGATAAGCAGCCAATGCTCTTTTGAGGGGGAAGAAGCAACATCCCCGGCACAAAACCCCAAACTCTGCTAAAGCATAGCTACTTCGGATAGTGTTGCCGCGAAATGAAAGAAAGACAACTATTTACAGTGGAATCAACTTTAAACAAATACAAAAATCAAAAACGCAACCACCCCCAAGGCGACCAGCATTCTTTCCTTTTCCGGTTCTTTCTCTACGCTATCTTCTAAATACTCTTCATCCACAGAGCAAACCCCCTCTGCCGAGGAATAATTAGCACCGGCATCCTCCACTTAACAACATCATTTTTAAAAGCGTCTCTTTGTAAGCCGAATAAAAAAACCATGAAGATCCGCCTCGCTTCTGCAAGGGATATGACCTGCATGGCCTTTTCTCTGATGATGCTGTATCAGGCATCTATACATAACATATTGTCGAACAACTTCAGTTATCCGAATATTTTTTTATATTCCATAAAAATATATAAAATCCTGCACTACTTTCGGTTAATACCAAATATAGAACAATAAATTTTACAGCCGGGAGTTTTAATTACCTCCCCTGTTTAGTAACCTTAAAGGATGCATAACCGCACCAAACCAACAGGGGCTTGTTCGCCGAGGAACATAAGTATAAACCTAGAACTTGCAGACAGCCAAAAAGTCTGTCGTTGATAAAGGTATAATATAGTATAATTATCAAAAATTCTCGGTCGGGACAGTACGTGCGTTGACCATATTGCGAAAAAAGAGGTATAATGTAGTGCAAATATGCTATGAATAGCATTTCTATTTTTCATATGGTATTGCTGTAAAAAAATTATGCCAAGAAGGCATTCAAGGCGCAGAAGCGCTTTATGTCGGCTTGGCATTTTTTATTTATATCCAAGAAAGAAGTTTGAAGTTTACACTCAATTCAAAAGAATGCTCAAGCCGAAGGGACAACTGTTGATCTATGACGCCAACTGGCATCTGCACTTCTTTGACGATGCGATCATGGAACGTGTTCACGCCCGTGAAAAACGACATTATGCGAAGTACGGTTCTATTGAGACGGTTTCGGGTAACGATTGCGATTATTATAAAAAGCTGCCTCTTTCCAATACCCGCCGCCCTCAATGGGACGTAAACACGCTCAGCCGTTTAGGTTTTATTGTCGAAATCGAAGAGGACATCGGCAGAAAGGTCTATGAGGAATGGGAAAAGGAGCTATACGGCGAATCTCCGCTGTTCGAGATTCGTGCCGTTAAGCAGACGATGAACCAAGACAAGACGAGAGTTTATAAATATTGGCAAAAAAGGTCGGCATCTTTTGGCTTCGGTCTATACGATGAAGCTGTGGAAGAGTGGAAAACACGCATAAAAAGGCATCTCCCCGAGGGTCAATTAAAGGTTTTGGATGCTGGTACCGGCACTGGATTTATGGCTGCTGTCATGGCTATGCTCGGACACGATGTAACAGGTGTTGATCTATGCTCAAAGATGATAGAGCGTGCCAAGGGGAACGCTGAGTCGGCTGGCCTTACAATTCAGTTTATGTGTACGGACGCGGGTGAACTTCCATTTGCGAATGAAACCTTTGATGTTATGGTTTGCCGCAATGTGCTGTGGGCCTTGACAAATCCAAAAGAGGTAATTGCTCAGTGGCACAGGGTTCTGAAGCCTGGGGGAATACTCATGTATTTTGACGGCAACCATTATTATTACCTGTATAACGACAGAGACCGCAAAGCCCGTGAAGCCTTTATTGCAGAGTGCGGAGATCCACACGAAAACGACGGCGCCAGCGGCGTTGATTTCAAGGAAATGGAAATAGCCGCTCAAAAGCTGCCCCTTTCCATGGTCAGCAGACCGGAATGGGATGTTTCAGTTTTGTCGAGTCTCGGATATGAGATCGTATATTCGGAGGTCGACAAGCCGGAGGATAAGCTAAAAAGAGGCGACAAAACCAGCTCATGTTACTATTGCACTTTTATGGTTGTAGCGAAAAAACACACGACACAGTATTGCAACGGCGGGTGACAGGTGTGAAGCACTACATGATAAAGCGTATAATATGGCTTGTTCCTATTATGTTTGTTGTTTCAATTTTTTCTTTTATGCTCATGTATCTGTCGCCCGGCGATCCTGTCGAGATCTTTCTTTCTAAGGGCGGCGATGTTCCGGCCCCAGCCGCTGTCGAAGCAATGAAAGAAAGGCTGGGTCTCAACGAGCCTATCTGGAAGCAATATACGACATGGATCACCAATATAATGCATGGAGATTTCGGTAGCTCCATTACCAGCGGACGGCCGGTGCTCTCCGAAATACTCAAGTATTTCCCGAACACCCTGAGGCTGACATTTATGTCAATAGGGCTCACACTGCTTATATCCATTCCGCTAGGGATATTGGCGGCAGTGAAAGAAAATAAGGCCACGGATAACCTAATCAGAGTGGTATCTTTCATCAACAGCGCGATGCCGGGCTTTTTCGTAGCGTTGATTCTGATATATATCTTTTCCGTCAAACTTCGGCTGTTACCCACCATCAGTACCGGCAATGCAAGCGGTATCATTCTGCCGACGCTAGCCCTTACTATTTGCCTGTCGGCAAGCTATGTGAGACAGGTCAGAGCGGCGATCATCAAGGAAATGGGCGAGGAATACATACGCATGGCGCGAGCGCGCGGCATCAGAGAGCAAAGTATACTGCTCGGAAGCGCGCTAAAGCGGACAATGCCCGCTATACTCACAATAGCGGGCATAAACATCGGGCATCTCTTGGGAGGGACCGCAATTATTGAAATCGTATGTACCTATCCGGGCGTTGGGCGCCAGGCGGTAAGGGCAATTGCCGACAGGGACTATCCAATGGTACAGGGCTATGTGCTGCTGATGGCAGTGATTTTTGTAGTCGTAAATCTTATTGTCGATGTGTTGCACGCTCATGCCGACCCTCTCGTTAAACGAAGAATACTGATCGAAAACAGGAGGAGCCGCCGGACACAAGCATGAAAAGAAAACGATTTAATTCACCTGAAACGAGATTTGCATTCTGGAGTATCGTAGTTTTATTGCTTTTGGTGTTTGCCGCCGCAGGGCCGCTGTTTATGCGGCATGATCCGCTTGAGGTTAACCTTGCCCAGGTAAACATGCCTCCGTGCGGAGAGTATCTGTTAGGCACAGATTACATAGGGCGCTGTATTTTGTGCCGCCTGATCAGGGGAGCAGCCAGATCGATATATTCAGCGCTTATCGTGGTTGCCCTGACCTTTGTTATCGGAACATTTATTGGAACACTGAGCGGGTTTTTCGGCGGTCCACTTGATACACTTTTAATGCGTTTGGTAGATAGCTTTCAGGCGTTCCCAAGCATGGTGTTTACCATCGCTGTCGCAGGAATGCTCGGAATAGGCACCAAGAACTGCATCATAGCCATGACGGTCATAGGCTGGACAGGCTATGCGCGTCTGGCGCGAAGCCAGGTATTGTCGGTCAAGGAGCGTACCTTTGTCAGCGCCGCAAGGGTTTCAGGCTGCTCGACGCCGCAGATATTATTACGGACAATTCTGCCGAACAGCCTCAGCCCTCTTGTGGTATCTGCAAGCATGCATATAGGGAGCGCCATCCTGAGCTTTGCCGGACTTTCGTTTTTAGGCTTGGGTACCGCTCCCCCATTTCCCGAATGGGGCGCCATGCTCAACGAGGGACGGCAAAGGCTGCAGATTGCTCCATGGGCTGTTATGTTCCCTGGCCTAGCCATATTGCTGGTGGTAATGATCATGGGTATGTTCGGGGACAGCATTAAATGAAATGCTGAACCCAAAGAAAAGCAGCAGCGATTAAAAAAATTATAGTGGAGGGAGTATAATGAAAAAAATACTCATGTTAAAAAAGGCTTTGTTAGGTATTTTATGCGCCGCGCTGATGTTCAGTTCTTTGGCAGGGTGCGGCAATAATTCCAAAAAGTCAAGCGCTGAACCGGTCGAATTAACAATAGTCAGCGCCAACGCTTCACACGGCGTAACGCTTGACCCTCAGACCGACTACTGCGCCAGCCTTTCTATTTCTATGGGGGTTTGCGAAACTCTATTCAAACTGGATAACGATACTCTGGAGGTTAAACCCCATCTGGCAAGCGGCTACCGGCAGCTTGATGATTATACATGGGAAATTACCATCAGAGACGGCGTCAAATTCACAAGCGGAAATCCGCTCACAGCGGAAGCAGTTAAATCCGCCCTGGAGTATTCGCTTGCAGGTATCGACCGCGTAGCCACAATGCTTGACATTAACTCCATTAAAGCCGACGGCCAGATGCTGACAATCAAAACAAATTCTCTTGTCGCGACTCTGCCCGCCATTTTGACGGATGGCTCCACACTCATCTATGACACGACCGCGGGCAGTGATTATACTCGCCAAATCGTCGGAACCGGTCCCTATCTTCTGGAAAGCATGGACGCGGACGGAAACTGTGAACTGGTGAAAAACAAAGACTACTGGCAGGGAGAACCCGCCGCAGACATCGTACACACCAAATGGATAACAGACGGCAACGCAAAAGCGCTGGCGCTCCAGTCTGGAGAACTTGACTACGCGAGCATTGCCTCCGCCGATCTGCCTGTTTTTAAGAACAGCGAAGATCATGAGATTATCAGCTACGACAGCCACAGGGCTTACTTCCTTTTTCTTAACCCTAAGCATACCTTTACTGCAGACGACGCTCTGAGAAGCGCCCTCTGCTATTCCATCGATAGAGATTCCTATATCACATCGATCTTTAATGGCAACGGAACCAAAACGACAGCCTGCTTCCCCGCGTGGTCAGGGTTCTCCGACGGAGTATCCGCTGAGGAATATAATATTGAAAAGGCAAAGCAAATACTTGCCGACGCTGGTTATCAGGATACAAACGGCGATGGAAATCTGGAGAAAGACGGCAAGGAAGTTTCCCTCACGATCATCACCTATGCGGGAAACGCCGAATTTCCCGTACTCTGCGAAGTCATACAGGCTCAGCTTAAATCTCTCGGCATCGGCTCGGATATAACAACGGTATCCGAGGGTATCGTTGGTAAACTGCAGGAAGGCAACTGGAATATCGCGACCTATGGCTACAACACGCTGTCTTTGGGCGACTCTTACAATTTCCTTCAGCCTGTGTTTTATACAGACGCTTTTTCCAACTTCACGCATTTCTCTCATCCCAAGGTGGATGCTCTCCTTGACGAGATGAAGGCAACATCAGATGCAGAAAGGCGTAAAGAGCTTTCCATCGAAATACAAAAATATATTTTTGAAGCTGACGAACATATCTTTATCCTCCATTTGAAGCAGCACCTGGTAGTCAGGAAGGGCGTTAAGAATGTGAAGCCGGATCTCGGGAACAGCTTCGATCTCTGGAAGGTCACAAAGACGCAATGAAGGTCGATTTACTGAAAATCGAAAATCTTGACGTCAACTACGGAGATGCCCCTATTCTCAGGGGTGTCTCCATGACGGTCCAACCGAAACGCATTCTTGGTATCGTCGGAGAGTCAGGGAGCGGCAAGAGCACATTGATCTTGGCGACAATGGGTATTCTGGGCAAAGGCGGAACGATCATCAATGGAAAGATCTATTTTAACGATGTTGAATTGCTGAAGCTGTCCCGCGAGGAAATGCGAAGGGTCAGAGGGAACGAGATAGCTCTTATTATGCAGAACCCGATTGCATCCTTCAGCCCCGTCCGCATAATCAAACATCAGCTCCATGAAGCGGTGCGCAGCCACGGTTCGCTCTCCTGCGCAGAGGCTGACGAG
>DHAA01000132.1 GCA_002397275.1 Thermacetogenium sp. UBA4966
TTCCTCCTATGTTTCAAAATATTGATTTTATTCAGTTATTTTTATTAATTCTTGATAACCAGTTATTGACTTGCGGAGTGCCGGATCGGCTGCAGAAAATGCGAATCTACCAGAGGGCCCAAATAGAGCACTATTGGCTGCTTGACCCGCAGGCGAAATCCCTGGAATGCTTTGCCTTGCATGACTGCCTCTACGCCCTGGTTGCCTCCGGTATGGACGAAGAAGTTGTGGAACACCCGGATTTCACGGGGTTGTCGATTCCATTGAAATCCTTGTGGTCAAAGTAAAACAAAGGCGAGGCATCAGGATACCTCGCGGATAGAGCGAATTTATGTCAACCTGTTTTTTCCTCAAATACGCCGCTATCAGATGCAAGATCGTACATTTTATATAAATCATAATAGACGCCTTTCTTAGCCATCAGTTCTTGATGGCTTCCTTGCTCTTCAATGCCGTTGGCAGTCAAAACCAGAATGACCTTGGCATTACGAACAGTCGTCAGGCGATGGGCGATGGTAAAGGTAGTACGCCCATGTGCCAGGCGTTCCAGAGATTGCTGAACCAGACGTTCGCTCTCATTGTCCAGGGCGGAGGTCGCTTCATCAAGAATCAGGATCCGGGGATTTTTCAGGAAAACACGGGCAATGCTGATCCTCTGTTTTTGTCCGCCGGACAGTTTAACCCCGCGTTCGCCGACATATGTATCATACTGTTGGGGCAGTTGGCGGATAAACTCGTCCGCACCTGCCTGCTCGGCGGCCCGTATAACTTCTTCTCGGGAAGCGTCCGGACGGCCGAAGGAAATGTTATCGTACACGGTTCCTGAGAAAAGATAGACATCCTGCTGGACAATGCCGATTTTCGAGCGCAGGGAGTGCAGTTTAAGCGTCTTGATATCCTTCCCGTCGATCAGGATGCGGCCGCCTGTCACATCATAGAAACGCGGAATCAGGTTGCACAGGGTGCTCTTGCCGCTGCCGGAGGGACCAACCAGAGCGATGCTCTCTCCCGGCGCCACATGCAGGTCAATGTCGGACAAAACAAGCGCCCCCTGCTCATTATACTGGAAGCTGACATGTTCAAACTCTATTCCACCCGCCACTTCCTCTAGTTCCTGAGCATCCTCCGCATCCTTCAGGTCAACAGGGGTATCCATGATCTCTACAAAGCGTTCGATCCCTGTTATACCGCGCTGGAACTGCTCTGTAAAATCAATGACGCGTCTTATTGAAACGAGCAAGGTACTGATATAGAGCAGATACGCCGTCAGTTCTGCCGGGGAAATCTGGCCATTGATCATGAACAGCGCTCCGGCCACCACAACCAGAATGTACATCAGGCCGTCAAAGGTCCTGGTCGTAGCCTGGAACCCCCCCATATAGCGATACATCTCCTCCTTGATACCGAGAAAGGTCTGGTTGCCCCTTTCAAATTTATCAGATTCAATCGACTCATTGGCAAAGGATTTGACAATCCTGACGCCGAGCAAGCTGTCCTCGACCTGAGCATTAATTTCACCGATCTGACGCCGCGATTTCATAAACGCTCTGCGCATCCGCTTGTTGAAGTATGAGGTACTGAGCAGCATAAAGGGCAGAATGGCAAAGATGATCAGTGTCAGCCAAATATTCATCGACGACAGAATGATGAAAGAAACCACAAGCTTAAAACCGGATATGAAGAAGACCTCGGGACAGTGATGGGAAAACTCAGTGACCTCAAACAGGTCGTTGGTGATTCTGGCCATGATCTGCCCGATCTTGGTGTTGTCATAAAAGGAAAAGGACAGTTCCTGCAGGTGTTCATACAGATCACGGCGCATATCGGTCTCGATTTTGGCGCCCATGATATGCCCGACCGAAGCCATGTAATAAGTAGCCGCGGCATCAATGACTCTAAGGACCACGTACAGCAATCCCAAGCGCAGGATAAAAGAAACAGTAAGCGCGGCCAGGTCCTTCGTGCCAATATCAATGATCTCGCGGACGATAAGCGGCAGAACAAGTTCACACACCGTGGTCAGCGAGGCGCAGAGCATGTCAAAGATCAGGATCCAGCGATATTTTTTGTAATAGGGGATAAACCTTTTGAGCAACCTTTTTATTTTCATTCAGCTTCGCCTATTTTCTCAAATCCCAACTTTTCCCAGTGATGAATTCACGGCAACTCTCTTATCGGGAAAAGGAACAATAAGCGGGATTCCCCTGTGTTCGATAATATCTACGTGTATGCTATACACTTCTTTAATGTTTTCGGGGGTCATTGTTTCCAATCCGCCATAGGAAAAGACGCGTGAATCCTTTAGAAATACAAAGCGGTCACAATAACGTATAGCAAGATTGAGGTCATGAATAATGATAGCCACGCAAATATTGTGTTCTTTTGCTATTTGTTTTACTATGCTCAGCACTTCATGCTGATTGAGCGGGTCCAGGCTGCTCGTCGGCTCGTCAAGCATCAATAGCTTCGGTTCCTGTGCCAGCGCTCTGGCAAGCATCACCTTTTGGGCCTCGCCGCCTGAAAGCTCGGATACATTGCGCAGTACAAAATCCTCCAGGTGCATCTTTTCTATCATGTCGTAAACGATTTGCCTATCTTCTGATGTCGCATCCCACTTGATATACGGTTTTCGGCCAAGGAGGACGGAATCAAACACGGTCATATTATTAAATGAATTATTCTGCTGCACATACGCGATATTCTGCGCCATCACGTTTTTAGTCATATTATACACGTTTTTGCTGTCAACGAGAACGACGCCTTTATTTGCGGGACAGATACGGTCAATACATTTTAACAATGTAGTTTTACCTGCTCCGTTATTCCCCAGAATGGCTATACATTGATTCTTTTGTATATCGAAGCTTATATCCTCTAGAATATTTCTAAAGGTTGGGTTGTAGGCGAAGGTAATATTATCAATTTCAACACCCATTTTTATCGAACCCCCTAAACAGAAGGTAAAGGAACATAGGAGCACCCAAAAATGAAGTGATAGCCCCTATCGGAAGTATAACCGGCGCGATTATAAGCCTGCCGAATGTGTCGGCCAGAATGAGAAGCAACGCTCCGGCAGCCGCGGAGCACGGGACAAGGTAGCGGTAATCGTTCCCGACGAACCTGCGCATCATATGCGGAGCCACAAGACCCACAAAACCGATAATACCCACAAAAGATACCGCTACCGCCGCGTTCAGAGAACTTATACCCATACTGATCAGCATCACCGCTCTCGTGTTAACGCCGAGGCTTTTAGCCGTATCCGCTCCGCTAGCCATGGCGTTATAATTCCAGCGGTTTAGCAAAAAATACACCAGCGTAATGAAAAATATAACCGCAAGAATCAAAAGCTCTGTCCAGCCTGCCGAACCTAGATTTCCGAAAGTCCAAAACACAACTGAACTGATTTTTGTTTCATCCGCAAAGTATTGGAGCAAAGTACTGCCGCCGGTAAATAAAGAGCTTAAAGCAACCCCGGCCAAGATCAGGCCTGCGGGTCCCAGTTCCTTTTTAAACTGGGATAAAATAATTACTACAAAAGTGGACAATGAGCCGCATAAAAAAGCGCATAAGGTCACTATGTAAGGATTATTTATGGTAACCGCTGTTGCGGCGGAGTCGGAATTCACAACTCCGCCGCCGAACACTATAATCCCTAATGCCGCGCCGAATGCAGCGCCCTGAGATACGCCAAGCGTCGAGGCTGACGCCAGAGGGTTTTGCAGCACACACTGCATGACGGCGCCGGCTACAGCCAGGGTAGCGCCCACAAGGATAGCCGCGATGACCCGCGGCAGTCTTATTCCCATAACGACTGTATGGAACTGTGCTTCTCCCTTGCCGAGTATCGATCTTATTACTTCTAATACAGGGATATCCAGGGAGCCGGCACTGACAGCGAAAAGCGCTATGACAATAGTTGCGAAAACGGCTATCGCGAATACAAGACTTTTTCTTTTAATAAAATCGTTGTATGCTTGGAGTTTAGTTATATCGTCGTTTGCCATCTATCATCACCGAATAGTCACTTTGCCGTAACCTGCGCCGGCAGCTTCAAGCTTACTAAGATAATCACCGTCGCCCAGGAAAAACTTAAAAATCTCGCCGGCCTTTTCTTTAAATACTACATCCTTGAACTGTTCCGGATAGATCAAACTTGCAACATAATAACTATTAACAAGAGGAATCTCGACATTTGAATAGTAGTGAGTAGAACTGGGATACTGATAAACTTTTCCCGACTCAACGGCTGTGAGATGTGCATAAAAATCCGGGTTTTCCGCATAATCTTTCTTAACAAGATTTACACCGCCGCTGTCAAGAAAAATAAATTGAGGATTCCACCCAATAATTTTTTCTTTGTCGATCAGCAACGCTCCTCCTTTATCGGATATGCCTTCAGTAACATCATTTGCGGCTATCGCTGTAAATACAGCATACTTCGTATAAACACCCTCTATGCCGTGTGCGCCTTTGAAAGTTGCGGCGGCACCTAAAACAGTGGGTTTCTCCGCATCAGGAACATCTGCCGTTCTGGTTTTGAGGTCCTTCAGGCAATCATTTATGTAGCTAATAACTTCCTCAGCCCTGTCTTTTACACCGCAAACATCACCCAGGAGACGAAGAGCTTCCTCATAGTCTTTCTCGAATAAAGTGCCCATGGGTACCGCAACCACTGGAATACCCGTCTTAGTCTGTATTTCATCCGCCAGTTCCTTTGTATATGTGCATAATATCACATCAGGGTGAACATTAATGATTTCTTCCGGATAATAATCGGTAGCACCGCTTGCATCCGTACCAACGACAGGCAAGCCTGCCCACAGGTCTTTGTTGGCGTAAGCATATGCCTGGAGCGGGCTTACTGTTTTCTCGTCAAATCCACTTATTCCTACCACTTTATCCGCCAGCCCGAGATAGGTGATCATACGCGGTGTATTGGCAAGGGGAACAATCCTCTCTACGGTTGAAGGTATCTCAACCTCACGTCCAAGACTGTCTGTTATGGTTCTTGTCTCGGATGATGGTTTATTAGTTTCATTGTTTCCGCAGCCTGCGAATATGCATATTAAAAGAGCAAAAATCAAGATAAACACTGTCGATTTTTTCATTGTTGTTATAAACTCCTGTCTTTTTATTTGAACCTCTCTTAATACTTTCACACAACTGTCTTTCTCGCGTTAGCCCCTGTGGGGGCTATCTTCTTTCACAATTACCAGCCCCTGCCGTAGCTCTCAAAGCAGTCGGCACATACCGCTTTACCGTCCTGCAAATGCATTTTATGCTCAGGAGCGCCTTCGCCACAATTATCGCAGATAACGGTTTTAAACAACCGGGCCTTTTCCGGAAGATCAAACCTTGGTTCGGAAAAAGAAAAAATTTCATCCACAGGGGCGTTTAAAAGATACTCCTTCCTCTGTTGCCGGTCCATGTCTTCATTTTTCCACGGTTTGACACACACCCGCAGTTTTTTGCCGTTTACACGGTTAAAAAATGAAAACGCCTGCTTGCCTGTGCCGCGGTAAATCAGATTTCCTTTTCCGATTGTGCAACTCAAAAGCGCCTGAACGGCATCTACTCCGCAGGCATCGTTTTCCGTTACACAGACAATCTGTTCATCATCCGAAATTCCGATCCCCAATTTCTCAACAGCCGCTTCGCACGCCTTAAACCCGATAGCAAGCCCGGGGCATTCATGCCCATGAAACGCAACCGCCTTACTCCATAACTTCTCGTCCATTTTTGTTCTCCTCCTTTTTAAGTGTAATCATAACTATACAGAACAGTTAATCGTGGTATCGACATCTTCATAAATCTATCCGTCCTTATTGCCTTAGAGCACTTCGTCCCTGTAAATGGCCTTACTGATCGCCGCCGCAGATAACAGAACGGCCTAATCTGCTTAATCTTAATGAAAAATTTTTCACATAAAAATACAAATAGCCACATAACCCTTCCTCCATGGAAAAGCCTTCGTGGCTTGTAATTATCTTATGAAATTATGTAAACTAACTGAAACTTAACAACCTAAATTACTTTCCCTGGAACGGCATCCTTCGCGGATACATTTCTCCCGGGGAATCTGACTATTTTATAATTATAATTATAACTTTTCGCTACAAAAACGCAGATTCCTGCTACTAATTGTAGCTTTTTTGAACAGAATAATTCCCGCAGCTTTTCCCGCTCATGAACCGCGCCGATACAAACCCCGTCGATATAGCCCATATCATATACTTTCAGGGGGCGCCCCCTTCTTCGATCATTTGCAGATAAAGTTTCAAGGCAGCATCTCGGGATCTGTTGATGTTAGACTACTTTAGTTGGTTTTAGTTGACAATAGTTTATAGATCAAATATACTAGAGGCGAATAATATTCTAACTGCTGCCGGCAGCGGCGGCGAAAAGGAGGTTATCTGTTGATGGACAAAGAATTAATTACCGCTCAGGCGCTGGCCGAAGCGCTGGATCTGTCCGTGGAAACGATTTGGAGGTACACCAGAGAGCGCAAAATTCCCTGCGTGGAACTGGGCGGCAGGCAGTACCGGTATAGGCTCGATGACGTCGTCAAAGCGCTCAGCGGCGGCGATCTCCTCGTCAGGGAAAACACCGCCTCTTATGAAACCAAACCCGCCAGGAAGCTCACATATGAGGACTATCTGGAAATACCGGATGAACCGGGCTACCGCTTTGAGATCCTTGACGGCATGCTGATCAAAGAACCGTCTCCCAGCGTTATCCACCAGCGCGCTTCCCGCAAGCTGCAAAGAATTCTGGAGGATTATTTTGAGGAAACGGACCCGGAGGGAGAGGTCTTTAATGCGCCTCTCGATGTTACCCCGCTTGAATTTAACGTAGTCCAGCCGGACTTGTTTTATGTATCGGAAGCTCAGGAACCGATAGTGAAAGATGCTCGCATCGACGGGGCGCCGGCATTGGCGATTGAGGTTATATCCCCTTCCAGCAGCCGCAAGGACCGGCTGCAGAAAATGCGGATCTACCAGAGGGCCCAGATACAGCACTATTGGCTGCTTGACCCGCAGGCGAAATCCCTGGAGTGCTTTGCCTGGCATGACGGCCTCTACGCCCTGGTTGCCTCCGGTATGGACGATGAAGTTGTGGAACACCCGGATTTCGCAGGGTTGTCGATTCCATTGAAATCCTTGTGGTCCAAGTAAAAGCTAATACGCGAGCAAAAAACCGTTATCAAGCCTCGGTATTCTACCAGAGCTTGTTGATAACCCGCCTGGAGAACAGCTGCAAGATGTTTTAGTATGCTAGTAGCACGTCTTCAGTCTCGTTCAGACTAAAAATCGACACAGCCACATATACCTTTATTGTAATTATTATAAAGTCCTGATTCCATTGCTCGCTACCCGGGAGACCGTGTTCCCCGTCTTCGGATAACTTCTTTATCCATGATTAAATCGCCCGACCTGGAACAGCCCAACTCATTGACTGCTTCTGTAACTGGAACTGTCATCTCTCCAGCATTAATCTGCTCAACATAGGCCACTTCGTATTCCTATCGTACATCAATGTGAAAGTTTCACATGTTATTTACTTTTCGCTCGACGACCCAATATAATTTCAATACATCGTATGTGAAGGTTTTACCTAAAAATAAACCCTATTTTTTTCAGCCGGTAACGTATTTCAATACATCATATGTGAAGGTTTCACATCAGAGAGTGAGGGGAAACAAAAGGTGAAACCAAGATTTCAATACATCATATGTGAAGGTTTCACACTGTATTGGTAGACGTACTGGCTGTCGCTGCAGCAATTTCAATACATCATATGTGAAGGTTTCACGCCGATCGCCCGGAAGCTGGCGGCGGTCATAGGGATATTTCAATACATCATATGTGAAGGTTTCACCCAGAAAGGCGTCGATCTTGCAGCGGTGTATCTCAAATTTCAATACATCATATGTGAAGGTTTCACTTTTTTGCTTATCGGGCAGGGCGTCTATGATCTCCGATTTCAATACATCATATGTGAAGGTTTCACTCCGTAGCTCCCCGCTGGTCAGGACATCCTTCAGCGATTTCAATACATCATATGTGAAGGTTTCACCAAAATAAATAGGGCACTTTTTCTGTACCGTACCCAGCTATTGGAGGCGCTACAATAACATTTTGCGTCAACTTTTCCAAGCGTTTATCTAGCTCTCTGGAAAACCGACAGTTTAGTTCTTAAAGCTCTTCTCTATAGCATTCTACAAGAACTACTATATAACAGCGGTTGGAAAAATCAAATAATAATCGCTTCCGGATCTATTCCCGTGTTACCAATGCTCTCCTCGTGGAAGGACGACTCGCCGATCGTTTGGATGAAAGCAACAAAGTCATAGTCAGGCTTAATCGTCTTTTTTAGCTTTCCTTTAAGCTCCAGGTAATTTGCCGGAGTGATATGCCCTCTAAAAACAGATTTCTGAAAGTGCTTGAGATATTGCTTGCAGATTTTAAACACCTTTGCCACTCGTTTTTCGCCGACATCATAAAAGACGATAGCATAGTTATAATTTGGTTTGCTGATCATTTCTTGTCCTCCATGCAAAATGGGATAAATTCCTTGCCCTCTAGAATATGCTTTATTAGTTTATAGCCGTCCAATCGGATTGCCTGCTTGAAGCTAGTCCTCCTTCTAAGGGTAGTGTGTTCAAAAGTTTGATTTAGTCGTTCGACGAAAGCCTCGATGAAAACCTTTCGACCGGCATCGTTGAGCAAAGCATAGTTTAGGCTTTTATCAAAATGCTTCTCCACTATAATTTTACGGTTGTTCACACAATCAAAGATAGTCTTGAAGACCAGTATCGGTTTAAATATCTCCGACAGATCGAGGCTTAACGAAAAGCGCCGTTCGGCAGGCTCGTGCAAAAAAGAGATGGTTTGATTCAAATGTGTATGGTAGATTTCCGTAATGGTTTTCGTATACAGCAGGGTATTGCCAAAGGATATCAGCGCGTTGATGGGGTTATCAGGCGGACGCTTTACTCGTTTGTGCATCGCAAAATCCTCGGGCAGAATCACCCGAAAGGCCTGGTAAAAACGTGCCCAAATTTCCCCCTCTACCCGCAACAACTGCTTGATATCAGCAGCGGCATCGCTCAATCTTGGAGCGTCCTTACGCAGCCAGTCCAAAAACTCCTTCAGGCTACTTTTGCCATGCCGATAGTAATGGTACAACACAAAATAGATATTTTTGGCAATTCCTTTTATGATAGGCCTTGCAATTGCCAGCCTGTTCTGCTTGTAGGCCAATGCCTGCGCAACGGTAAGCCGCCCGCTTAACAAGTATTCCTTTGGATAAAAGGTGCCGATATAGTTTTCATAATAGCCGAAAAAATGCACTACAACGCCTGCCTTTGCCAACAGCTGCAACAACTTTGTACTCAATGTCACCTCATTGAAGCAGTAAAGCTCCCGCGTATCCTTAATGGGAATGTAGAAATTACCGTCTTCCTTGCGGAACACGATGGAAAAATCTTTTTGAAACAATTCTCCTGTGGAAAAAATATATCTGACATCGTTGTTCATACCAATCCCCCTATATAAAACAATATTCGTAATAGGCGCATTTCTTGCAAGCAGGCTTCGGTACAGGAGCAGGTGGAACATCGGCACTTAAGAATTCCTCAATGCGCCGATATTGTCGCTTGCGCTCCTCTATCTCTTCCTCGGTCAATGTCAGAATATGGATGCTTTTATTTTGCTTTTTCTTCTCCAGGCATTCCAACCGCCCATTTCGGAAGATTCCCTTGTCATATAGGACAATCAGGTAGTACTCCAGTTGGGCCAGGGCAGCTGCCAGATCGGCATCGGACTTTTTAATTTCCGTAACATATTTCGCGGTCAGCTTGTCAAGCTTGATGCCGTCCAACGCCACTTCCTCTTTGTCCTATCTTTTCAGGTCATGCAATACTCTACCGATCCGTACATCCTCGGAATTGTCCTCCAAATTTAATTTGTGATAAAACAACCAGCATTGCCGCTTGCAGTGCGTATAGTAATTAACCACCGTCCCTGTCAACATCACAAGAAAATCCCTCCGTAATATCTCTCCAATGCCTCTCTGTCCAGCACGCCATCCTCAATGAAGCGCTCGCCGCCGTCAATGAAATAATAACCGCCGTATTCCTCGGCGCCGGCAGGTATATTATCCCTGAATACCTGAAAGGTAAAGTACGACATTTTTAGAGCCATCCTGGAGTATTCCACCATGCGTTGAGCGTAGGACATTTCCTTGTTGATGCCCAGAGCCTTGAAGTCTTTCCATACCTGATAGCCGTCAATGTCGTCTAATGTGTAGGGTATAAAAAGCTGCCAATTGGGATAATCAAGCGCATATGCGTCTCAATTTCCTTGAAGTTAAGCTGCACACATTCCCTATCCAGATTAGCAAGATTTTTCTCGTTGGATTTGCTTGTTCTGGCAATCAACTCTTGAAATACACGCTCGTATATCTCAGAAAAGCGTTTTTCCTTGAGAAATTGTCGTATGGCAGGGTCCTGGATAGAGTAGTGCAATCTGGCATCACCCCTGTAAATAGCCGCCGCATCATCATAGTCGAAAAAGTACGCAACAGCACCCCCGGTATTGCGGCATGAACGGTTGAGTCTCCCCATAAACTGCTCCTCCGCATCTGGGATGGAGATGTCCTTGAAGCCGACTTCCATGTCAATGTCAATACCCGCCTCAATGACCTGGGTGGCAACAAGGACGAGGCGCTCGCCGCCGCGTATCCGCTTGATGACTTGCTCCCGTCTGGCGGCATTGTCGTCGCCGGTAAGTAAAACAGCGTTGCAATCATCCTTGCAAAGCTGGTAAAACGCTCTGGCTGTCTTTTTCTTGATGAACTCTACCAGCACCCGCTTATCCCCAAAACGCAAAACTTCCTCCTTGAGTTGTTCCAGCGTAATCTTTTGCTCTGCCAGCAGGGAAAAATCCAGCCGCACACGGCCTTGAAAAAGAGGATGGCAGTAGTATCGCTCGGGACTTTTAATAAGCCCGGCAAATTGTGCGTCCACCGTCTTGAGCAGTTTATCCATTTGGGGAAGGGTGGCCGACATGATGATGATCTTGATGTGGAGCAGTTTGGCGTAGCTTTGGAGAAAACTGATGATCTCCCGCCAAATGCTGTTTTTGTAGCTTTGGATCTCATCCAGCACGATAACACTGTTGCACATCTTTAACAGGGGAAAACATTGGGCGCGTCCGCAGCCAAACAAAGCGTTGAAAAAATTAATGTGGGATGTCAACACAATGGGATAATTGTTGAAAATATGGTCCAGCCATGCGGCATCGTAGTTTAGCTGTTGGTCGTCACCCCCTACCAAAACGGGGGTGATGGAATTGATAACCGCCATCTTGTCTCTGAAAAAGGGAACCAGCGTTGATTTGGTTTGCTCTACCAGGGTATTGAAGGGGAACACGTAAAAAATATTGTTGAGGCGGGTGTCTATCTGCAAGGCACATAAAGTGAGATTGACGGCCATGTTGGTTTTGCCGGCGCCCGTCGGCGCTTCCAAATAGTAGATATGTGCATCTGACTCTGCCTGTAAGTTCCTCTCCGCCTCCAAGAACAGCTCATTGCGCAAGACGTTGATAGGATCCCCGCTAAAGGCTATGGGATCACCTTTATATCGCCGGATGCCCTGGTAAATTTCGCTTTCGTAATAGCGCCGCGCCAACTCCTCGCCGCTATTTTCAATGACAGCCGGCCGCATGACGCAGCCTGTCATGAATTCCTGGGTGGCGCAGTAATCGCAACCGACAATTAATGCATAGAGCAGCCTGCATAAAATATTGAAGGCAAACGGTTGAACAATGAGTTTCTGCTCCTGCATATAAAAGCGCACTTCCTCGAAAATACTGCCGACCGACTGGCTTTGACAGTACTGTTCATCAAAATTCTCCAATTCGCTAAACTCACGCCCATTTCCCAGCTGGCCGTGATGTTTGCTGATGCAATAAGAAAAGGCGGCAAGGCATTTTTTCAGTCCAGGCACCGGCGCCCCTGAAAAAAGCCGATACATATAGTCTATGTACAAATAAGCAGAGGCAAGGGCGTGATTGGCGTTCCTCGCATCCCGCCTTAGGTCGCGAAACGCGACATTTTTCAGCACATCATACTGGTAGCGCGGATTGATTTTCCCAAAATCGTGCAAATAAATAGCATAGACAAATAACAGATAGACCCTTTCCTCCTCTTCACCGTGAAAACCGCATGTTGCAATCAACTCTTCTACTATTTTGTCAATGCCCTTAGCAGCGCAATACCGTTCGTAATAGCACAGAGTAAGCCTGGCATGAGCCAGCAATGTTTCAGTCTGCCTAACGCCGTTGACATGCTTGGTATGGGCAAGATAGCGCTCGTCCTGCATCTGTTTAGGAGTGATTAGCTTTTTTTTCATATCAGGATCCCCCACAGAGCAAACAGGAATCCGAATTTTCCGGACTCCTGCCGCTAAACCTAATAAAAACTGTACTGCCGCTCACTGTCGGTGTAAAGTTGAGTTGGCAGCACCTCTTGTGGAACAGTGCAATTGGTAAAGAGATAGCGTCCGAATTCGTAAAAGTTGTGCTTGGGCGCCAATGCCGTCGGCGCCGTTTCAACAAACAGATACTGTGAGGGCCCGCCGCCATCCAAATCCTTTAGATCGCCGCCATATAAAAACAGCGAATGAATGCGCGGCAAGCAAGAGGAAGAAAGCTCCACCAACTGCACCTCGTCAATTTGGGCCGGAAAGTCGTTGCGGCCTAAATAAGGTATATAAACGCATTTTCCATGCAGCAAATAATCGCAGAGTTTATGCCAAACATCATCGGCCAGCTCATGCTGGGCAAGAAAAACCGTCCAGTTGGGATTTTCCAGCCACTGCTCCCGTACCTGCAAATTCCCTCCTTCTTCTTTGGATGCGTAACCCACGCTGTTGTTGAAATACTGCAGTTTCTTGGCAAAGTATCCGTTTTGCCCGTTGGGAACGACCGATACCAGTAATGGGGAAAGCACCTCGTAAAACTCAGGATAAACGTACTCCTCCAGTCCGTAGAGTTTCGTGTTGCAGTAACCGCGCAGGCCGAGCACCGCGCCCAGCAGCCCCAGCAAGGCGACCTTGTGGACGTTGTTGTAGGTGAAATACACCATGGTATTAACATCAGGCTGTCTAAAGCACGCCGCTGGACCCGAAAGTGTAAAGCGCAAGCTTTTCATATATCGACACTCCTTAAAAAACAGACTGGACCGTGCAGGGCAGCGCCTCGATTTCCACTTCGACGGTGAAGGGGTTTCTGTAAAGCTCGATGGATTGAATTTCATCCTGATGGGGCGCCAGGACCTCCGCCAGTTTGCTAAGATCATATAAGACCTGCTCATCCTTTTTCTGCACATCAACATACCTGTCCAAATTTGCTAAAAACAGCTCGCTATTATCCTTTAGCTCAATGAAAAGCGAAAGCTCATTTTCGCAGCCGCTTTTGGAGTTGGTGTTAAAAGCCGTGGCGCCAACCCTTGCGGCTTTTTTGAATTTTTCGTAAGCTTCTACGGTATAGCCCTCAAACCCGTCCGCCAGACCAATGAACTCCTTATAATTGGATGGATTGACAGAGAAAGAATACACGTAATGTGCCTCGTCGGTCACGATCTTAGTACCCATGGAGGAAGCCAGCTTATCTTCGCTCTTCTCATTGGAATTGCGAAAAGGAGAAAGTATCTCCTGTGTCAACACATTAGTGTTTTGATAGCGATTGAATCCCTGGTTGATCTGCACCGCTCCCGTAATACTGATGTTCTGCTTCTTCTCGGCAAAGGTGGCGCCGAAGTTCATCACGTCAACGGCAGAAAACAGCTTGCCCAAAACCTCGCCGGATGGGGTCTTATCATCCAGAGCACCAAAAAGATGCGTATATCTTTGGTTTAGATCCCGCGGCTGCATTTTTTCGCTGTCCGCTCCGATTTGCATGCTTTTAATGTAAAGAACCGGATCGCCCTGCAACAGCCACATACGCTTCATGGGATATTTCACCGCTTTGTCGCTGCCAAAGATATCATTGTTTGTGGTGGCTTTGGGATAGCCGGACAGATCGGCGTTAAAGTTGGCCATATAAGCGCCAATGGCAATAATGCCGTACACTCGGTTATTTTTTTTCACTTGAATTATCCTCCTTTTTATAATAGATAATGTTCTTTGCGGTAAAACCGTAAAACAGCGCATCCAGGTTGACGGGTTCCTGGTTTTCAGGCGCATAAGAGGAAGCAATACTGAGCATTTTATTGAAGCGGGGATGGTTGTGTTCAATGGCATGGGCGTATTTTTGGAAATGCTTCCAGTGCTCTGCTTTGATATCCTCTAAATCCTTTGCCCCTGCAATGCCCCGCCACAGTACGTCGTAGTGCAGCGTCTGCGCCTGGCTCAAACTGAAATAATAATACAAAAGCTGTCCCACTGCCAAATAAAATTCAGTCCCGCTTTGGCAAAAGACAGGCTCCTTGGTCGTGAGCACTTTTTCTTTTAAGTTCTCATAGGCGGTTCTTATTTTATCTCCCATATCATTTTCCTCCTCATGAAAATAGTTCAGCAACGAAAATCTGACGTTAAGTCCATGACCAAGGGCAGGCACATACTCCAAATTTTGCAGCCTTGCCAGGAGTACCCCCATGGTCACCTTATCAACACAGCTTTTGATGGACAGGGCATCTCCCTTGCGCAGCCAGGCCTTCATGGCATCTCTCGATAGCATGATCTGGTCGGCAAGGACCTGTGGCAGCTTGTCGCTCGCCTTGACCCGCTCTACATCGTAATTGCGGACAAGCTGAAAGGCGTACAAATTTTCATTGATATGCGCCTCAACAGCGCTCAGCTTGTCCAGTCTGCCGCCCTGGTATTTCGGCGCATCCAGGTAATTCTCGAAGGGGATCGGCCTGTCCATCCTGTCATTGAAGCTGGGCAGGAAGTCATAGTCATCGATGGTAAGATCAATGCCCCTGTCAAAATGCAGATAACTTACGGGCTTGCGCACATCAACCTCCCCAGAAACGGCAAACAGCTCCGGCGCATGATCCCCTATTGGGATGTAGCCGTCATAGAGGGCCTTCTCTTCCCTCGTTTGTCCGTTCAACCACAAGAACAGCTTGCGCAGCAAACCGGCTTCCCGGGTTGTGATCCGATAAGGCACTTTAAATGCCGCTGTCTTATGCTCCAGGTAGGGTTTTTTGGCGTTCATACCCATGTTGGCGTTGGACAGCCCCAGCACCTGGCCGTTGACCGTGACATTATAGCTGTTGTTGTTGAATAGTTTGGGCAATAGGTAGCGCCCGTTCTCGTAAGCGTATTCCTCTTCCCCGGCATGCAAAAAGAGCTTGATATAGCAGTTGTCCTTGATGCCATGCCCCTCTATCCGCTCCGCAACCGCATCCAGTGAGGCAAGGAAACGCTCCTCACATGTCCGAACTGCCTCCGGCTGAAGCGGCTCATAGCCCGCGGCGGCAAGAATCCCGGCGCTCTCTTTATCCCTGATGGCTAGCAAAACGCTGAAATACCGTTCGATATGCTCTCGCAGTTTTGGATGTACGGCGCCGTTCTGCCGGAAAGTGTCGCGCCTGCAAAACAAACTGAACAGGTTGTTGCTGTGGATCTTCTTTTTCGGATCAACAGGCTTATTCATTTCAACCAAACAGCTGTTAAAATCCGCATACTTAAACCATTCAATTAATGGATCATTCTCAGGCAGGCTGGACTTCTTCGCCACATAGAGCTCGTCCATGCTGCCATCATCGTTTAACCGCAGGTACAGCCCGGGCTTGAGCTGATAATGGTGCAAAACCATTGTGTCCACATCAAATTCAGGATATTGCGTCGCATGATTAATAAACTCATTTATTATTTCCCTTAACATTTCTTCACCTCCTCTACTTCGCTATGCAATATCCAAAACCGATCGCGTTCTTCTCGCCGAGGCCACCGCTTAAAGCGGTAAAGGCAAGCTGCTGCGCCCATGCGTTGGGTTTGACGCCCAGACGCACCTTATGACCCAAGAGTGAAGTGGCTTTGTACCCGACAACGATCGGTTTGTGGTTAAGCAGTTCTAGCCGATCAAAAAAAAGCTCGTCCGGCTCTGCAAAAGAAGCATCCATGACCTTACATTTTTTTGCCGCATTTCCATGCAGCCGCTCAGCCAGCAGTCCTAGACCGTTTTCCGGCATCCAGCAGCGGTTATTTACCGTAGCTACGATGGGCGTTAAGCTCACAAGCTCGTTAATATGAGCTTGCGAAAAGCTCCGCAATTCGATAGATACTACTTTCAGAACTTCTTTTATCTTTGGCAAATAGGCCTTCATCGCGCTCGCAAAGGCCAGATCCCGAGTCCGCAGATGAAAACAATACATTCGCTCCTTACGGTAAATTCGATCCGGTTCTAGGGGATAAGGAGCACAGAAAACATAGGGTTTATATTTATTCTGGCTATGCAACATTTTGAGTTGCTTATCAAATAGCATAGCTTGGCTGATTCTAGCACCCAAGACGGATTGTATCTTACGCATGGGCACATCCTTTTCGAAGCGGATAACAGGCAACACTTCATAAAAACAGGAATTCAAAATATCACCTCCTTTCCTTAATTGTAGTTATTCGGAAACTCCCAAGCGAGTCTCCACACTGCTTTGCGGTTTGGAGATTTTTCGTTTCACCTCCAAAATCTCTGAACAACATCATATAGCGATAGCAAGAGATA
>DHAA01000136.1 GCA_002397275.1 Thermacetogenium sp. UBA4966
CCCCCGGTGAAGGGGTAGGGCCGGGCTCTTGCTTTACGAGGGCCTCGTAAGCCTTTTCCGCCGCAACCAGGGTCTGGTAGTTGGAAACAAGCTTAGCCTGAGCGGGGGTCAAGGCGTCATAAGCCGCCCGAGCATCCTCGAGCTTCGCTTTGCTCTCCAGTGTCACCGTCCCGATCGCCGCGATCTTATCCTCTACAGCCTTGGCGGCCTGCAGATCCGACAATGCCTTCTCCGTGGCTTTTAACTGCTGAAGCTTAGTCACCAGGTTCTTCTGTCTCTCTGTCAAGGCGTTATAGGCTGCTCTGGCCTTCTCGATCGCTTCCTTGTCCGCCAGGGTGACGGGGTCGCTGATCTTGGCGATCAGGTCGTCCACCTTCTTCGCCTCCACGGCGTCTTCATTTTCGGATTTGTCTGTGCCGACTGTATAGTAGGAGAGGTGGTCGGTCGTAAAGGTGGCCAGGCCGGTCTCTGGGTCGTAGGTGCAGGCGATCTCTTCCAGCTCACCCGCATCGTTCAGATACCAGACTTTGACCTCGTCTGCTGTCTCTCCATCCTTTAAGGCATAGGGCAATGAGATGGTGATCTTGCCTCCGTTGAAGCTGCCGATCTCTTTGTCTCCGCTCTTGATGGTAATATCAAAGACTGGTTTGTCGCCTACGGTTTCTTTCTGCTCTGTGGTAAGTGCCTTCTCTTTGTCCACACTCTCCACGCTCACGGTAATATGATCGCCCTCTGCTTGAGCGACGATGGAGGTAAGGGCCTCATGGGGAATCGTCACATTGCCCACCGGGGTCTCCACTCTCAGTCCAGCCTCGGTTGCGGAGACCAGTGTGGAGAGGGATGCCCTGGGCAGTTCCACGCTTACTTTATCGGCTTCGCCATTGATCTGGGGTTTGATGGTTATGTCGCCGCCCTCTTTTTTAACCGCCTCTATGGCGCCCTCCATATCGGCTTCCGTCAATTTTGCCGCGGCCGTGCCGTCAATGGCATCCACTGGGGGGGTGAGGACGGGCTCATCTTCGCCGGGATTTACGTCAGTTGCTTGCAGCCAGGCATTATGGAATGTTCCATCACCCAATGCCGGGAAAGCAGCGCCGCCCAATGTGTCCCAATCCGCAGGCTCATAACGGTAATCGTTAACATAGTGCCAAATTACCGCATCCCCTTCCTGAAGCACATACTCGTTCAGGCCATATGCGGGATGCGCTCCGTTGACCGTGTACATCCAGCCGGAATATACGCCGTTCGTGAATTCCCTCAGCTCATAGCCCCCGTACTCCTCTGGGGCGTTGATAGCGGAAATATAGTTGTTTGACGCGCCTTCCTGCACGAGCCCGGCATCTTTCAGGGCCTGCAGAATCAGGTTTCCAACCGTTGTGCCTTTGGGCATCTTATAAGCTGCGGTTTTGATCCATGTCTTGTACTCAGCACCGAAATAGCCTTCCTCTCCCAGTGATAAATCCACATCATCCCCTGACAAAGTTGATCCAATCAGCCGAAATATAACATCAACTGTTTCCTCAGCAGGCGGTTGCTCTTCGTCATCTCCACTCTGCCTCCACCTAGCTTTCAGCGTAATATCGGATAAATCACTGGGAAAGCCTGTATATTTTACCTGTCCGAGATACCAGCCGTCGAATACGACCTTTTTCTTGACGGAAGAGCTAAAACCAATCGGCTCCGGCAGCGGCAGACCTGCCATCTCTTCGGTAAAAGTAATCTCGGTGGAATCCAGAGAGTTATAGACCCAGCCGCCGTTCGGGTCGAGCGTCAGCGTAGCCGTCTCCTGGGAAACATCCTCGCCGGCGGTCAGGTTGATGTAGTAGATAACGGGTTCTTTTTCCCCTTCCTGAACGATGATGCGGATCATGTTATGAGCCGGCATCCCGTTAAACACATAGCTCGCGCCCCGGGCGCTGTTGATATAGATGTTGGCATCTTTCGAAGCTCTGACCTCCGCTGCAAATATCCCGTTGACCGTCACGTCATAGACCTGCCGGCCCTCTTCCAGCGGTATTTCCTGCCCGCCGATGAGGATCGCCGAGGGAGCATCCGCCTTTCCAACCTGCTCGCCGGCCGCCTCAGCGAGGCGCATTAAGTTCACCTCGGTGGATTTTTCACCGATGGCTCCATTGTATATCTGGTTGACAGACTGTACCTTGACATAATGGATACCGTTGGGGAAGCTGACCGGCTGGCCGTCGGCGTCTACCGCCCAAGCCAGATCAAAGCCGTCAGCCCTGCCGGTGATAAGTTCTCTGCCAAGATATCCTTCCCCATACTGGTACTGCGTCAGCCCCGTATACGGGTTAGCTCCCTGGTTGCCAGACCCGCCTCGTTCCCAGACCATAAGGCCGACATCTGTATAGCCAAAGTCCGGATAGGTCGGCAGTTTATTGCCGTAATCGTTCTGCTCTCCGCTGTCGTGCGCAAAAAGACCGGTCAGTGTGATGGTATTTTCATCATCGCCCCATTCGTGAAGGGGATAGTAATGCCTGAGAGGGAAATTGTAAATGCTGTCCCCGGCGTGCTCGCTGTTTGTGTTGGACTGATAGTGCGTCTTGCCGTTTTCCAGCTTGGAATAGGTCATGGAATAGTTCCAGCTGACAGTATTTCCGTAATAATCGGAGCCAGCCAGAATGTACCAACTCTCCCCATCCTCGGAAACCCACACAGCGCCCGGCTCGGCGAACCCCTCCGTGCCGGAATACGAGTTGCCGTGAACCAGAAAATCGACGCCGTAAGGATTGTTGGGGTTGTCTGTGACGGCATCCTCATAGTAATAGGTTATGTAGCCGCCCCATCCCCCCAGAGAAGCGGGGCCGCTGAGCCAGCTGCGAATCTGGGCGGAGGTCCCCTGTCCGACCAGCGTGGCGACCCCGGCCACGCCGTACACCCCGCCTGCGGGCGCGCCGCCGTTGCAATACTGCGAATCCACCACAAGGTAATCCGCCACCGCGTCCGGCAGATCGTCATAGAGCTGGCCCATGCACCGAATGGTGTAGTTTTTGCTCTGCCCGGTTTCCGCGTCCGTCACGACGATGCTGTTGACCGCTCCCCACCTGCCGTCGTCGTCTACCTCTTGGTTGGAGAACAGAGCCATTGTGCAGCTAAGTTTGTCTGTCACATCCTGCCGCTGGCCGTTCAATGTCACGCCCGCGGGCTTGCTCAGCGTTACTGTCAGCTCGGTCTGCCTTCCATAGAGCTCGACGATATGGCCGGAATATGAGCCTAAAAAATTGTCCTCCATTACCCATTGGCCGTTCTCCAGCTGTGTGGAGACGATTCTCGACGCGGCGGAGGCCCCGCCGCTGCCGTCATCTACGGCTAAGGTAATGGTGAAACTGGCCGTGGCCTGTTTTTGTATCACGGCCATAGGCGTCTCATATAAAAAAACCTCCTGCTCCCCCCGGCCTTCTGTAAGCTTTACGATGTAAGAATCCAGCCTGTTATTCGTAATATCCCCATTTTCCACACCTTCTTCGGCGATATTATATGGGGAAAGCATCATAAGATTTACGTTGTCATTTTGCCGCCCCACGTCAAACCTTATCTCAATTGTAGCGTCCGGCTCAGTTCCTTCTTTCAGCAGGATAATAAACTCATGCGCGTTGCCTGCGGAATTCCTGGTGTGGCTCTCTACCTCCGCGCCTGAAATCCGTATGCTGTTCAGCTTACCCCGGGTGGAGTCGATGACATCCGAAATAGAGATTTCGTATTTGCTCGCTTCCTCCACCGTTACCGGGGCATAGTTGCTGGCAGCCGCGGCGGTTTCTCCACCCAGGCTGTTGGTAACTACAACATAGTAGCTGACCGTTCCGGCTGTCTCCGTGGGCGGCGTGTAGTTGGAGGCATCCGCGCCTTCGATCATCTGCGGTTCGCCGCCGTTTACGCCAGTGGCCACGCTGTACCACTGATAGGTCAGCATACCGCCGTCCGTTACCTCAGCGGTAACGAATAAGGAGGCTGCTGTATCTCCGACAGTGTGGGTCACTGGCTCGGCAGATAGATTTACGGTAAAGATCGGAGTCTCGGGCATTACGCCCTCTCTCCCAGCTGCCAACGCTGCTGTCGGCATGAGGCTGAACAGCATAATCAGTGCCATCAATAATGCCAGTGTTTTTCTTGGCAGTTTTCTTTTCACGTTTCTCATCTCCTATTTTTTTATATTCTGCCATCAACTCTAAACTTTAGGGCAAAATGTCCCGTTTAATATCGTGTATTCCCCCTTATTACGGTATCCTCGCATCCATCCTTTCAAAACATTAAATACAGCCGCACAATCGATTTTGATCGTCGCAACCGTTTTCCTGCAAATCAACCCTTGTCCCCTTTAAGCACAGGGGCGGCAAGCAAAATCTTTTTGTATGTCTTTCTGACTTGCGCCTTGCAGGATATTAATCTACCCATCAGTCTCTGCCTTCCCGGTTTCCCAGTGACCAACTTTCGTCGACGAGCCTGATTATCAGCGCTCACAGCGGCGGTTCCGTCCGGGATTCTCACCCGGTTCCCTTATTCATCCCTGCGGACTTGTCAAGCGCCGTAGGGCAACAAAAAGATCTATTCAGTTTTTATTAAAAGGTCGTTTAAATTCTTATTTGCAGCGCAAGTCAAGTAATGAAAAAGGCACAACCCATCAAGGGAAGCGCCTCCGTTCTTCGGTCAGCCCATCCTGAACCTGTTTACTATTTTCTTTAGTTACAGCTTATCATATTCCTCTTCTGATTTTCAATAATCCTGCAAATAAGTTGTTGATATAAAT
>DHAA01000072.1:0-1833 GCA_002397275.1 Thermacetogenium sp. UBA4966
CCAAAGCGGACAACGTGATCTTCTCGCGCCTTATGGACGCGGGCAAGCTGCTCTTCGCTAGGATAACGTCCGAGGAAACGGCCGGCGCCTGGCTGAAAATCGGAATCAAAGTGTTCTTGCATGAGCAAATCGAACGGTTGCATCAGAACCTCAAAAAAAACGTTGCGCTCATTATAAAAAACACACCGGCGGGCCGCACCGGTGTGTGCATATTTAAGCTATTCGATTGCAACTTTAACGGAATTATCGGGTTTTAACATTTTGGGAATCTCCGCTTTTATCGTGTAGTTAGCACTCTCTATCATCGAGTGCCAACAACAATTATTATACAAATAGTCCAAGTGGACTATATACAAGAAGAAAAACCCGTTCTACAATAACCATAGGCTGGTTTTTTTTAATGCGCGGCACGCAGCTTGCTTATCTTGATATGAAAAGGAGTGGGGTTATGTCCAAAAAAATAATATTGTTATTTTTGGCAGTCTTACTAGTAGCTTTAAACGTGACGACAGCCTTCGCCGCGGCGGAAACAGCGGATTTTGAAGGCTTAGGCTATAGCGATGAAACGCAAATATCGCAATCTACCGCTATAGAAGGTTTCAGCTTTTCTACGTCCTCTGGTAATGGAATGGACTACAGAACCAGCGGCGGCGCAGGCGGTACGGCCGGAATAATTGCGCATTATATCAGCCCCCAAAGGGTAGAGTGGATTGAGATTCGACGCAACGATGGCGCTGCTTTTGCGCTTCATTCTATGTTTCTGAAGAATACACTAATCTCAGGATGTGCGACCGAATGCAAAATTGAGGGATTGGATGCAAGCAACAACGTGGTATACAGCATGGAAAATGTCGATCTGAATAGCGAAACAGGTGTGATATCATTCGCCGGCTGGGGTCAGGTTTATGCCGTTCGTATCACGGCGACAGCGGGAAATCTGGATATAGCGGCGGCGATCGACAACATAGTATACGAGATTCTCTCCGTCAGCCCTGTGCCGTACGTTGAAATCAATCAGCCTGTGGAGATCGACGAGGGCAATACGATATCGATTACAAACAGCATACTAAAGGCTGCCGATAACGACTCGGACGACAGCGCCCTACAATACACAGTCACAACAGCGCCTTCGCATGGGCGGCTGGAAAGTTCGGATAACCCCGGCGTTTCAATTTCTACGTTTACCCAGGGGAATATCGACAGCGGAAAAATACGCTACGTACATGATGACAGCGATACGACGAGCGACAGCTTTATATTTAATGTCAGCGACGGCTCCAATGAGCTAACGAATCAAACGTTCATTATAACGGTTAGACCTGTATATGACGACCCGATCCCGCCCGGCGCTTCCGTTGCCACGTTTGATAATCTTGACGGAATTTATAGTGACGGTGAGGCAATCCCCTACAGCATGCCGATTGACGGCTTTTTGTTCAAATCTTCCGACAACTTGGGGATGGTATACCATAGCAGCGGCGGGCAGGACAATACGCCCGGATTGATGACCGACGCCGAAACGAATGAAAAAATCGAAAGCCTGACGATCAAAAGACACGACGGGTCCAGCTTTAAACTCTTTTCTATGTTTTTTTACGACAGCACGACATCAGGATCGAG
Organism: Thermacetogenium sp. UBA4966; assembly: GCA_002397275.1. Lineage (GTDB taxonomy): Bacteria > Bacillota > DSM-12270 > Thermacetogeniales > Thermacetogeniaceae > Syntrophaceticus. The sequence continues at coordinate 1,621 of DHAA01000072.1, forward strand.
CGAATATACGTTTGAAGGATATTTGGACGGCAGCAAAGTTTACACTAAAAGCAACGTGAACGTAAAGTCTCCGATAACAGTAACTTTTGACTGGGATAGCGTGGATGAAGTCCGCGTTATTGCGACAGGTTCAGAACCGGATATTTTAGCTTACTTTGACAATATCGTATATCAAGACAGCAACAATGCGCCTACCGCTATTGCATTGTCCAA
>DHAA01000072.1:2042-2287 GCA_002397275.1 Thermacetogenium sp. UBA4966
CTCGCAGAGAATGCCGCTTCGGGCACTGTAATCGGCACTTTTTCCACCTCCGACCCGGACACCGGCGATACCTTCACCTATTCGCTGGTATCGGGGACGGGAGATGCTGACAACGCAAGCTTCACAATAGTCAATAACGAGCTGCGGTCGGCTTCGGTCTTTGATTACGAGACTAAGTCCTCCCTCAGCATCCGGGTTAGAACAACGGATGCAGTGGGTGCTACGTATGAAAAAGTTTTTACCAT
>DHAA01000072.1:2489-14682 GCA_002397275.1 Thermacetogenium sp. UBA4966
GAAAAAGTTTTTACCATCACGGTGACCGATGTCTACGAGACGCTTACCGTGACCACAAACAACATGTTGTCACTGTCTGAGGACGCATCCCCAACGACTATCGGCAGCGATAGGCTGGAAACGACGGTCAACGCCGGACGAACCACAACCTATACCCTGACCGCCGAACCGGCAAAGGGCACGCTGAAAAATGACGGTGCCGCGATGGCTATCTCCGATATCTTTACACAGGCCGACATCGAGGCGAACAAGATTACCTATACGCCCGATGCCCACGCGAACGGCGCGGACAACTTTGACTTCAGCGTTTCCGACGGGACAAACACCGTTACCGGTACCTTCAATATTTTAATTACGGCAATCAATGACGCTCCTGTACTTACGCCGGCAGCGCCTTCCCTTACCGGAATCAACGCCACTCATGTCAACAATTCCGGGCAGACCGTGGCATCCATCGCGGGAACCACAATCAGCGACGCCGACGAAGAGGCATTGGAAGGGATCGCTATTATTTCCGCAAATAACGGAAACGGCACATGGCAATACTCCATCAACAACGGGACGACATGGCTTCCTGTAGGCACGGTGAGTTCCAGCGCTTCGCTGCTGCTGCACGATACCGATCTCGTAAGATTTGTGCCTGACGGAGAAAACGAGACCACGGCTTCTATCACCTACCGCGCCTGGGACAGAACATCCGGCATTCATGGCGACACGGCTGACACAACCGCAAACGGAGCAGCGACTGCCTACAGTACGGCGACAGATACCGCCGGCATCGCGGTCAGTGCGGCTCCGGCGGTCGTCTCCTCGGTCAGCGTTCCCTCAGATAGCACCTACGGGGCAGGACAGAATCTGGACTTCACGATAAACTTTAATAAAGTGGTAACTGTCACGGGTACGCCCCAAATTGCCTTGACAATTGGCGCCGACACGGTTTATGCCGGATATTATGCAGCCTCGAGCACTTCCACCAGCCTCGTGTTCCGTTATACGGTGGCGGCGGACCAGGCGGACAGCGACGGCATCACGCTAGGCTTACTTACCCTAAACGGCGGGACCATACGGGGTACGGCGGGAAATGACGCCGATCTGACGCTGCACGGCGTCGACAGCACGACAGGCGTTCTCGTTGACGGCATCGCTCCCGCGGTCAACGCCGTTGGACCCAGCGATGTGAATGTGCCCATCACCACCGACCGGCTTTCCGTAACCTTTGACGAAGCGATGGACACCTCGGCCGGCACGGCAGCGCTGAGCAGCGGCGCAGATTTATCCTCTTTGCAGTGGAGCAACGCGAACCGGACGGTCACCTATACCCTTTCCGGACTTGCCTACGGCACGTCCTATACCCTGACGCTGACCGGCTTTAAAGACGTGGCGGGCAACGAGATGGCTGTCAATACAAGCCACGGCTTTAACACTGCGGCTGCGCCAGCCTATACCATTACGGCGTCGGCGGGCAGCGGCGGCGGCGTCAGCCCGGACGGGGCGGTCAGTGTGACGGAGGGCGGCAGCCGTACCTTTTCCATCACGCCGGACGCAAATTACAGTATCGCCTCCGTTTTTGTCGACGGAGTCAATCAGGGGGCCATATCCACCTACACCTTCACCAATGTGACGGCAAACCACACAATCACCGCAAACTTTACCTGGACCGGCGGTGATACGGTTACCTATCCCCTGACCATCACGGCGGGTACAGGCGGCAGCATCACCAGCGGCCCCGGCGGCGATTACAAAGCAGGCGCTCTTATCAATATATCCGCGTCGCCCGCCTCCGGCTATTTGTTTGATAAATGGACGACTTCAAACGGCGGCAGCTTTGGCGACACCAACAGCGCCAACACAACATTCACTATGCCCGCGGGTGCGACGACCATAACCGCCGCGTTTATTGCCAACATCTATGTGGAAGATCACTATATTGTTGATGAAGGCAACAATGTGACGGTCGACCTGACCCAGGGCTCCAGCATTTTGTCCGCCGACCAGATGGACAGGCTGATTTCGCTCAATCAGGATCATCCCGTCGTCATGAGCGGCGACGGCTACACCATTACCTTCCCGCAAGGCAGCTTGGAGCTGGCCGGCGGGCGCAGGGATTATGATTTGGGCATCGGCTTTAATTCTGGCTCATATTACGCCGTTATCCGGTCGCTTTCCGGCAGCGATTTTGTGCTGATGCTGGACTTCAACCACAGCGGCGCGCTGCCGGGCGAAGCGCAGATACGCGTATATGTCGGTACGCAGTACGCCGGGGATACGCTGTATTACTATTACTACAACCCGCAGGCCGGCGATCTGGAATATAAGCAGGCCGCAACGGTGGACTCTGACGGCTATGTTACCGTCAGACAATCCTCCTGCTCGTCGTATGTGTTCACTCTGTACGACGAGAACGAGCTGGACGATATCAATACACAGACCGGCGATAACAGCTCCAATCTTCTTTGGCGGCTGCTGCTCGGCGCTTCCGCAGTGGGCATCGTCATCGTAATGCGTAGAAGGAAAAAAACATATCAGTATAAATAATAAGAACGTTTTTTAAATGTAAGCGGGGGTGGCAAGCCATTCCCGCTTACCCATGCAAAGCGCAGGAACGATCAGCATCAGCACCCCCAAAAACATAATAGCTCCAAGGCGATTAAAAAATGCAAAACGCCCCGGTTTTTCCTGTCGATACAATACTAACCAACGAAAAAGTCCAGTAATATGGGCTTTTTTGCATTTCGTAACGCCGGGACCGTCCTTTTGTCAAGCTATCAGGGATAAATTTTTAAAAATTAATATACGGCTACTTGACGGCTGTCGGGTTAATGCTTATATTAAGAATAAGAACTATTCTTAATATCAACTGATGCAAATATCGTGATGCTTGCGGAAGGAGAAAGGCCATGAACTTTGAAGGATTGATCATTGGGTTCGCCGCTTTTTTGCTTACCGGATTATTCCATCCTATTATCATCAAATGCGATTATTATTTCACTGATAAACCCTGGCCGCTATTCCTGATAGCCGGAGTTGCCGCGACTGCGGCATCCTGCTTTCTTCAGCAAACAGTCGTATCAGCGATTCTGGCGATTTTCGGGTGGACTTGCTTTTGGTCGATTATCGAGCTGAGAAAGCAGAGGAAACGGGTGAAAATGGGCTGGTTCCCTGAAAACCCGGTGCGTGCCGCCCGTCCGGACGCAGGCAAAAAAGAAAGCCAATAAACCCTTATCATGGGAGATGTGGCGCAGATGACAAAAGTGCAAAAAGCTATACTCGATACAGTGATACAATCCGGAGAGCATCTTTCCGCGGATCAGGTTTATTGGAGAGTAAAGAAACAGTTTCCTTCCATCGCCCTCGGCACGATTTATCGTAATTTGCACCAGTTTGCCGATTCCAAGCTGATACGGCGCGTGGCGCGGGCAGACGCCGCGGATTACTTTGAAGGGAATATTCTGCCTCACGACCATGCTCTGTGTATCCGCTGCGGACAGATGAGGGATATAGTGATTCCCAACCTGAAGGATTTTTTGAGAGGTCAGATGTGCTGCGAGATCATTTCCGTCGATCTGACCGTCAATTATATTTGCCCCGAGTGCGCGCATAAAGAGGCTGAAGAATCTGACTGTGAGCATGATGAGGCGGCTCAATACAAAGATAAAAACGATAAAGGTGATTGAGACTGTTTTTGAGTACCGACCGCTGTTCTGCCGCCGATGTTTGCGGCGGTCTGCACAGCGTGAAAAACGGTTAGATGGCGTAAGGTGTAATCGGAAGGAAATTAAACTAGAAAAGCAAAGGAGGTATTAGCGTGGACGAAAAGAAGAAACTCACCAATGAGGTCGGCGCCCCCGTAGCCGACAATGAAAACTCCATCACAGCCGGCCCCCGAGGCCCTGTAGTTGTGCAGGATGTGTGGCTGCAGGAAAAGATGGCGCACTTTAACCGTGAGGTCATTCCTGAACGCCGCATGCATGCCAAGGGCTGGGGAGCATACGGCGGACTGACGGTTACCGGAGACATTTCCAGGTATACGAAGGCCAAGGTTCTGCAGCCAGGAAAAACGACCGAACTGTTCCTTCGCTTCTCTACCGTAGCCGGCGAACGCGGCGCGGCCGACGCCGAGCGGGATATCCGCGGCGTGGCCGTGAAATTCTACACCGAGGAAGGCAACTGGGATCTGGTCGGCAACAACACCCCCGTCTTTTTTATCCGCGATGCGCATAACTTCCCTGACCTGAACCGCGCGGTGAAGCGTGACCCGCGAACCGGCCTGCGTTCTGCCCAGAACAACTGGGACTTTTGGACTCTGCTGCCCGAGGCGTTTCACCAGACGACCATCGTGATGAGCGACCGAGGCATCCCGGCGACATTCCGTCACATGCACTTCTTCGGCAGTCACACCTTTTCCTTCTACAACGCTGAGAACAAGCGTGTATGGTGCAAGTTCCACTTCAAGACGCAGCAGGGCATCAAGAACCTGAGCGACGCTGAAGCCCGGGAATTGTGCGGAGGCGACCGCGAAAGCCACGGGCGGGATCTCTTCGAAGCTATTGAACGCGGCGAATATCCCCGCTGGACAATGTATGTCCAGATCATGACCGAAGAGCAGGCCAAAAACCACTACGAGAACCCCTTTGATATCACAAAGATCTGGCGGCACAAGGAATACCCGCTGATCGAGGTCGGTGTGCTGGAACTGAACCGCAACCCTGAAAACAACTATGCTGAGGTGGAACAGGCAGCCTTTAATCCCGCCCATGTGGTGCCCGGCATCGGGTTCTCCCCCGACCGGCTGCTGCAAGGCCGCCTCTTTGCCTATGGGGACGCGCAGCGCTACCGGCTGGGCGTCAACCACAACCTGATTCCCGTCAACCAGGCCAGGATTCCGGTCAACGACTACCATCGAGACGGCCCCATGCGCGTCGATGGCAATTATGGTCGGACGCCGGCATACTCGCCCAACAGCGCTGGCTACTGGTCGCCGCAGCCTGAGGCCGCCGAGCCTCCGCTGGATCTGGAGGGTGCTATCTATCGCTTCGACCCTAAAGACGACCCGTCGGACGACAACTTCCGTGCCGCGGGCAACCTGTACCGCCTGCTGACAGAGGACAAGCGCGCGCTCCTCATCGAAAACACCGCGCGCGACATCGCCCCGGTCACCGAGAACATCAAGTACCGCCACGCCGTACACTGCTTCCTGGCCGACGCGGAATACGGCGAGCGCATAACCGCGGCGCTTGGTCTGGATGCGGCGAAGGTCAAGGAGTTTTCCAAGCTGGATAATAACGGGCTGATTCAGGCGACCCTGAACCCGTAAAATCTGCAAACGCAAGCCGCCCTTGTTCAAGACACCCTAGTTTGGGAAAGCCTTCTCTGCCGTCCGGCGTAATAATGCGCCGGGCGGCTGCTGTTTATAAGGAAAGCCTTTTATGAACGCAAAATCCCGGCGGCGGCGGCGCCGCGTCAGGGCCGGGATTTGTTATGAGCTGGCAATAGTTATTTTAACTTTTCCAAAGCATCCTTGGTACCGGTCAGCCCAAGGTCGTCCCTTAAAAAATCCAGCAGGCATTTCCGGGTTCCCTCCCGCGGCTCATATTGAATTTCCCGTCCGTTTACGGAAAACCGTACCATAAAAAGTACCTCCTCCTCTTTTCGCCGGATTGATTAAAAACCGGATATTCCCCACCCCGGGAAAGATCAATTTTCTGCTGCTTCCAGCGCCTCGGCCTCCGGCTTTTTTCGGAACATATTCTTATCTGAAACCATAACGCCGCCTAAAATCAGCGCGGTGCCCAGAATCATGTACAGGCCGATCCTTTCATCCAGAATAAATACGGAAGCTATAATGGTTACAATCGGCGTAAGATAAGTAAACCGGCTGACCCATACGGTTCCCATGCCCTTGATAGTCAGGGCCCAGGCCGTATGGCAGAAGGTATAGGCCACCAACCCCAAAAACAACAGGTTTGCAACCACCATCGGTTCTTTAAAGGCGGCAAAATTCATGGGGCTGCCTTCAATAAGGCAGAAAGGGATAACCACTAAAATACCGTAAAGAAAAATGCGGCGTGTAACATAAACCTGTTTATAGGGGGTTTTGATTTTTCTAAGCGCCAGGGAATAAAAAGCCCAGCACGCCGCGGAGGCCAGGGCCAGGGAATCTCCCAGTGGGGATAGCTTAACGTTGAAATTACCGTTGGTAACAACAAAAACCGTGCCTGCCATGGCGATGAGAAGCCCAATGAAGATGCGCCTGGAAAAGCGTTCGTCGGAAAAGAAAAACGGCGCCAGCAAAGCGACGAAGATCGGAGATGTGGACGATAACACGCTTACATTGGACGCCATGGTGTTCAGCAGGGCTTTACCTGCTAATGTCAAAGAAAAGATCATGCAGAAGTAAGCTTTAGTCCTAACATACCCACCAGTATTAAGCAAAGAAATACTATGCGCAAGAGATTGACCGGCTCATTAAAAAGGAAGATGCCCAGCAAGACCGCTCCTAAAGCACCAATTCCAGTCCAAATAGCATACGCTGTGCCAATTGGGAGTGATTTGGTTGCAAGTGACAATAAATAAAAACTAATTACCATCCCCCCTATTGTAATCAAAGAGGGGTATAACTTTGTAAATCCATGTGAGTATTTAAGTCCAATTGCCCAGACAACTTCAAAAACTCCTGCAATTAACAGATAGACCCAAGCCATACTTTTTTCCTCCTTACAGCAAAAAAACCTAAAACATATCCTTTTGATACCTCCCAGGCTTTTGTCCCTCCGTGACACAACTTCAAATAAAGCTGTGAGTTTTCTCTTGGTCACAGACCAGCTATACTGCGGAACCCTAGAAAACTTTCTCATTTTATTTTATTTTGTATGACCATATCCGCTTTCAAATCAAAAATATTATACGCTCTTTTGATAAATAAGTCTAGCGCGCGATCACTCACTTCAACAAATTTACGTGCGGGTTAATTATCAAAAAGGCTAAGCTGCTTAAACATAGAAGCTTGTTTATGCGCAAAAGCATTATCTTCTACAAGAGGTCCTCTGGGGATGTCTGCAAGAAAAGGAGACGGAGCATGGGAGGTGAGAAGGATGAGTTCATCCCGGGCCCTTGTCATGCCTACATAAAAAAGCCGTCTCTCTTCATCAAGATCACGATTACCGCTTCTGTTTGTGAAAGGGATCACATCATCCGTTACGCCGCACAGGAATACGACAGGAAATTCAAGGCCCTTTGCCCCATGCAGAGTCATGAGAGAAACCGCGTCCGCAGAATATCTTTTGCCGCCGCTGCGCAACACATCGCTCTCACGCCCCAGTATGAGGTTATGAAGAAGGTCGGACATCTTATCATACATAACGGAAGTATTGAAAAGCATCTCCATGCACTCCAGCCCCGGCAGGGCGTTGTCGTTTATCCAGGACTCAATCAACTTACACGGTTTTTCCTTGCGGACTAGGGGTTCATATTTGTCGAGCAGTTCTATCAGCGATTGGAAGCCGCCCGAGCCGGAAGGGGGCTGGAAGCGTTTCAAAACGCCGTCAAGCGCTGAGATGGATTTCTCGGCTGCCAGATAGCTTTCCATGATCTCCAGCACAAGCTCCGTCCGACGGCTGCATCTATCTTGCAAGCATACCCGCAAGGAAACGGTATCCTCCGGATTGAGCAAAAATCGGAAAAAAGCGACTGTCCTGCGGATTTCTTGAGCGGAAAGAAATTTGTCACGCCCGGCGACCACATAAGGAACGCCCTCTTTAAGAAGGCACTGCTCCAGGATTGCTGCCTGGCGGTTGGTTCGATACAAGACGGCGAAGTCGGTAAAACCCCTGAGATGTCCTGTGCCGGTTTTCTTAACGCTTAAAACAGGCGCCTGCACGTCAAGCATATCGATGCCGCCCACCATACGGTTAATCTCCTTAGCCACGAACAGCGCCTCTGAAAACGCATCATCAGTATGCAAAAGGCGCACTTGAGGGCCGCTTTCTTTTATTGCTTCCAGGGCGAGAGCCTGCCCCGCGGCGCTTTTCTTGGAGATGACGGATGTGGCGCATTGAATAATTTCCGGTGTTGAGCGGTAATTCCGGATCAGGTTAATCCGCCGCACAGAGGGATAGTCCACAAAAAAACGTTCAAAACAGCGGGAATCCGATCCCCTGAAGCCATAGATAGATTGATCAGGATCGCCGATCACAAAAATCCCGGCATTGTTGCTGCTCCACTCTCTGATCAGGTGATATTGAACGGCGTTGATATCCTGAAATTCGTCCACAAGAAGATGGGAAAAAGAATCTGAAGGGCGCTTACAAGATTCCAGCGCTCTCAGGAGAATATCGTCGTAGTCCAAAACGCCATACCGCGCCAGCTGCTTGTTATATAAATCGTATACTTCAGAGGGGACATTCATCTTTCCCTCCGCAGAGGGGGTTCCGCTTTTGAGTAAAGAAATCCCTCTCAGGACATCCCTGGCCGAAGCTTTCAAAGAAAGACCCTTCAAAATATCCTTGACAATAGAGAGCGCATCCGCTTCATCAATCACCGCAATATCGTTTTTACCCTCTAGATTTGATAAAATCTGCAGGCATATGGAGTGAAAAGTACCTATCGTCATAGCCCTCATGGTCCGCTTGTCCCCAAAATGCTTTTCCAGGCGGGAGCGCATTTCTCCCGCAGCCTTGTTGGTAAAGGTTACGGCAGTTATTTGAGAAGGGGGCACGCCGCATTCTTCGATAAGATAGGAGATACGGCTGACGAGCGTTCTTGTTTTGCCCGTTCCGGGACCGGCGATCACCGCGACGGCGGGCTCAGAAGCGGAAACGGCTTGCCACTGCTCTTTGTTTAATCCGTAAGGAATATCTTCAGACACTTTTTGGGCGGGGCCAACGTATTTGTCCTGCAGACCGCTATCCGCCACAACAGGAATCGGAACGGGTTTACGCTCCGGAATTTTTCGAGCTCGTTTCTCTTTAGGGATGGATTGCTTTTGATTCCCCTGCTTGGGGAGAAAGCAGAGTTGCCCGGAAAGCAGGGCGATTTCACTTTTGTCCACGACTTTGATTTTACCGTATTCTCCATCGTATCCGGGCTGTATTTCCACTTTGCCGCAGCGAAGCCTGCGGATGCCTTCCGCGATCAGAGCTCCCGCCTTATGCTCTATATCCTCGAGGGGGGCCTCCCGCAGGATAAAAAGCTCCGCTCCCAGGTCGCGCAGCAATTGGCCGTATTTTTCCTTTACCCTTTTGCTTGCAGTGGTCATCCCCAGCGAAGAGGCGACAACTTCCTGAAGGGGAACGAGGCTTTCAAAGCGCTTTGCATTAGGAAGAACAAAGCCCTCGCCGCGGTCCGCCAGCTCCTCCACCCGGTGCAGCACGCCGACGGTAATCTTGCCGCCGCATACCGGACATACGCCCGAGGCGGCTCTGGTATCCTCAGGCTTCATGCATACCTTGCAGGCCCGGTGACCGTCGTAGTGGTATTTTCCTTCCTCAGGGAAAAACTCGATTGTTCCGCAAAACTCCCCGCTGTGCCGGTTCTGAAGTGCCCGTGATATATGCCTGTAAGAAAGATCGGTATCAAAAAGGTTCGCTTCTCTGGCAAGCTTCGACGGGGAATGAGCATCGGAGTTGGAGACCAGCGCAAACTTGTCCAGCGCGGAGAGACGCCAGTTCATAGTTGGATCCGAGGAAAGCCCAGTTTCCAGCGCATAGATATGGCCTGCCAGATCTTCAAAGCAATCCGTGATATCGTCAAACCCTGAATAGGCTCCAAACAGAGAGAAATGAGGAGTCCAGATATGGGCAGGGATGAATATAGCCTCCGGGCACACATCGAGGGTTATTTCCAGAAGATCCCTGCTATCAAGGCCTAAAATCGGCCTGCCGTCTGAATGCAGATTCCCAATTGCTTCAAGACGGTGTGAAAGAGCTTCGGCGTCCTCAATACTGGGGAGAAGGATGAGGTTATGGATCTTTCGCACTTTTCCGTTCTTCTTATAGATAGAACTGATTTCGCCGGAAAGGATAAAGCGGGGTTTAAAATCAGTACCTGCGATATCACTCTCTTGATGAAGCTCTTCTTTCAGCATATAGAGCCCTTCCTCCGCAGGGACAAGCGTTTCCTTTAGTTTCTCACGCCAGGCCGGATGGGTGAAATCTCCGGTCCCAATCAGATCAAGCCCTTTTCGCCGCGCCCACAGCTCAAGAATCTCCGGTATGCATTCTTTACTTGTCGCTCTTGAATATTTTGAATGAATATGGAAATCAGCAATAAACATATCTGCACCTGCGTTTTTTTAATAACTTCGCTTAATTATACTATAAGATCCATTTTAACTCCTGCCCAAATCTGAGCAATTTTTTGCGGATTGGATTATTAATAAGACAGTTGTATATCAGTAGATACCGCCCCGGTGTTTTATGGGAACTAAGTGCGATAACCGGACTTTTTGCTTTTATGCTTATAAATGATACCCAGCGTATTGGGACCGCAGTGATTTGCCACCGTACACCCTGTGGTCGTTTCTATGATTTCTTCAAATCTGGCGTCATGGCAAAGCAGCTCCTTTACCATATCGACTGTTTGCTTGGAACACATGGGATGTGTGATAAAGACCCGGCTGTAATCAATATCCTCTTCATTGCGCAGTCTGTCCTTGACGTAGTGCTCCAAGCTGCGTTCAAAGCTGCCCCTGTATTTTTTGCCAACCGTCATTCTCCCGCCGATAACCTCAATACACGGCTTTATCTGCAGCATCTTTGCGCCAAACATCTCCAATCCCGAACAGCGCCCGCCTTTATATAGATAATCAAGACGGTCGATGACAAAGCTGACATCCACTTTGGGAATAAGCGCCTCCAGGCTGCGGCATATATCCTCCGCCCCTGCTCCGGCTCCGGTCATGCGGGCGGCTTCACAAGCCACATAGCCGCTTCCCGAGGAAAGATTCTGCGAGTCAATCACATATACATTCTTGAATTTTTCCGCCGCCAGGGTTGCGTTTTGATAGCACGAAGAAAAACAGGAGCCGATACAGATATGAATCACCGCCTCGTATTTCAGGGAAAGCTCCTCAAAAAAGCATTCATAATCATATGTATTTATGGCCGCGGTTTTGCATGATTTTCCTTCCCTGTCCACATATCTGAATATATCCGCAGCTGTGACGTCCACACCATCCCGAAAGACTTTATCCTCCACAAGAATATAGAGAGGCGCCAGCGTGATATCCATGCTGTCTAAAATAGCGGAGGATAGGTCGCAAGTGCTGTCCGCAGTTATTTTGATCATATTTACACCTCTTTTCTCTTGGTTTATTTCACAACTTGATCGCCTTTTCCAATGCATTTGGCCAGAATACGCACTTAATTCAGTAAGCTTTCCGCCAGATATAAGGATTCGATAGAACCGTCCCTGTCGGAGCCAAGTATGATTTGAATCGATGTGCCTAACAAAGCGCCAAGAATTAATTTCACTACGCTTTGGGTGGAATACCCCAGATATCTGCTGTCGGTTTTTGTATCGATCCCCAGATTCACTTCGATAAGTTCTGTCAAGCGGTGAAACAGTTCGTCCAACTGTTCTCTGAAGGATGGAATCCACAACGCCTGCGCGGTGAAATCAATAAAAAGCCTAAAAAGCTGGGGATTATCCCTGACCAATTCTTTGAAAAACCCGATGAGAGAGGATAATTTCTGTTTCGCGTCTGCGGCTGATTCCAGCTTTTCCTCTACTTCTCCTAAATATTGAAGAATCATCATATTGATCACTTCGAGTAATAGCTGCTCCTTGTTCTTGTAGTAATAGGTCACTTGGCTTAAAGCCACTCCTGCTTCATCGGCTATGTTGCGCATGGATACATTAGCGTACCCTCTTCTGGAAAGACAGTCATACGCTGTGTTAAGAATTTTCTCAGCTGGATTTAATTTACCCCTCTCTTGCCGCATAGTGCGCACCTCCCATATTATATTGTACGTACGTACGTCCTAAATTATATCATGGCTTTTGCCTTTGTCAATCTTGCCGCTTTCTTGACATCCTATCCCCTCGAATTGACATCTCCTTGACCTTTTTTCTGGTATCATTTTCGCTGAACCTGCGAAACGATGAAATGGTTTAGAGAAAAGATACAAAACGTATTTAATGAGAAAAATGGTAAAGCTATAGGAAGAGGTGAGGAATTGTGAGTTATATCCTATGG
>DHAA01000120.1 GCA_002397275.1 Thermacetogenium sp. UBA4966
CGCTCATGCCGGGCGCACAAACTGAACGCCTATCCGATACACATTGTATCAAAATAGGCGTTCAGTGATGGTGCGGCTGAGAGGATTTGAACCTCCACGAGCGCAATGCCCACTAGAGCCTGAGTCTAGCGCGTCTGCCAATTCCGCCACAGCCGCTTGTTGCACGTATAAAAAGATAACATGTTTGCTTTATCCTGTCAAGATGCTTTCGCAACCGATTATTATAGCGGGACATTTGGATAGGGCTGAGCCTTAATGCTGTCCGGGACGTAATCCGGGAGCAAGCGGAATCCGCCGGCCAGGTGGACCAGCTTGACGTTCGACAACGATATTAGAAATTTAATACAAAAATATTATGTAAAAATAGAAATTATTGCATAATAATTTGGCCGTTCTCTGAGCATACTTTACTAACAAACGAAGCTGTCGATAAGGAGGTCTCTCTTCGGTCATGAAAAAGCTAAAGCAGGCAATTGTTTTGGCAACGCTCATTATATGAGCTTTACCGCCGGCGGCGGCATGGTCATCATCGACGCCTCCGGAACAGTCTGCTGGTGAAGCAGATGCATTTGCCTGGGTTGAAAATGAACCGTCGGAAACAATATTGACAGTCACAGTTACAGCTTACTGCCCTTGCCCAATCTGCTGCGGTAAAAGTGACGGAATCACAAGCAGCGGCATTAGGGCCAGAGAAACACAAACTATTGCGGTAGACCCCGATGTAATACCAATAGGCAGCGAAGTTTACCTGGAAGGGTTGGGCAGGTTTACCGCAGAAGATACAGGAGGCGCCATCAAAGGAAATCGAATCGACATTTATATGGAAGATCACAACCGAGCTCTGTTGTTCGGCGTACAGGAGACAAAAGCCTACTTGTCTAAATCCGGTGGAAAAGTATAACAACACTAAAATACTCTTTTATAAAAGAAAGACGCCACGGCCTCCATTCCGATTTTGGAGGCCTTAAATATTTGCTCGGTACTGCCTGTAAACAGTATGCCTCCTTGCGGCCGCAGGGCATCGTGAAAACGCTTATAAAGCTCCTTTCTTGTTTCACGGGTAAAATAGATGAGAACATTGCGGCAGAGAATAAGATCAAAATTACGATGAAAGGGATCCTTCAGCAGGTCATGTTCCTTAAATATGACCATTTTCTTTATTTCTTCTTTAATATGGTAACTATCACCTTTTTGAACAAAATATTTTTTTATTAAATTGGAAGGAACATTGGCCACAGAACGTTCCTTGTATACCCCGCTCCCGGCTTTGATCAGTATATGTTCATCGATATCCGTGGCTAAAATCAAAGGTTTGTTTATCTCCGGCGCCAGGCGCCGCATAAGCATAGCCAGCGAATAGGGTTCTTCTCCGGCGGCGCAGCCCGCGCTCCATATTTTGGGCGGATTGTCTCTCTTGAGTATTTCAGGGAGAATAGTTTCTTTTAATATTTCCCATTGCGGTGGATTCCTGAAAAACTCGCTGACATTGATCGTCAGGTGCTCCAAAAACCTATTCAGAGAGCCGGCGTCTTTTTTGATTATCAAGAGGTATTCCCGGTAATCGGTCAAACCCTGCGAACGCATCAGGGATCTGATGCGGCGCTCCATTTGGGTGCGCTTGTATTTTGCCAAATCGATCCCTGTATATTCCCCGATCGCTTGCAAAAACATCTCAAATTCCATAATACTACCTGGATTACTCCTTAAACGCTTTCCGCGCGGCGCGGACAGTCCGCTTAAGATCCTCTTCGCTGTGGGCTGTAGAAAGGAATATGGCCTCAAACTGAGAAGGAGGCAGGTAGATTCCCTCTGCCAGCATTTTCTTAAAAAATATTTTATATTTTTGCTGGTCTGAGCGCAGCGCATCCTCCAGGTTGTGGACTGCGGACCCGGTAAAAAACAGCGAGAGCAGAGAAGCGGCTCTGTTGACCTGCAGCGGAACGCCGGATTCCCGCGCCGCCTCCAACAACCCTGTCTCCAGATAGGCGGCCTTTTGCTCAAGCTCCATGTAAAGGCCGGGGTTCCCTTCAGCAAGGCGCTGCAGAGCGGTTATTCCCGCCTGAACCGCCAAAGGGTTGCCGGAGAGCGTACCTGCCTGGTAGACAGGCCCCGCGGGCGCCACCAGATCCATGATCTCCCTCTTGCCTCCATAGGCGCCTACAGGAAGACCTCCCCCAATAATTTTACCGAGGCAGGTCAGATCCGGTTCGATCCCGTAAAATCCCTGAGCGCCGCCGTATGCTAGGCGGAAACCGGTGATCACCTCATCAAAAATCAGCAGGCTCGAGCTCTTTGTTGTCACCTCACGCAGTGTTTCCATAAATCCGGGCCGCGGAGGCACAACACCCATATTGGCGGCAACAGGCTCCACAATTACCGCGGCGATTTCCTCTCCCTCCTCTTGGAAGGCGCTGCGCGCGGCGTCCGCATCATTATAAGGCAAAACCATGGTCAGGCTGCCGATCTCCTCCGGCACTCCAGGGCTGGAAGGAGTCCCCAGGGTAAGGGCGCCCGAACCCGCCTGCACCAAAAAACCATCGGCATGCCCATGATAGCAACCCGCAAATTTTACTATTTTTTTACGCCCTGTAAAGGCACGCGCCACACGAACAGCGCTCATGGCAGCCTCAGTACCGGAGCTAACCAGACGCACTCTCTCCACGGAAGGGATGGCGTTGACAATAAGTGAGGCTAGCGTTATCTCTCCTTCTGTGGGCGCCCCGAAACTGGTTCCTTCCTCCAGGACCGCCCGCAGGGAGGTTATAATATCAGGATAAAGGTGTCCTAAAATCAAGGGGCCCCAGGAGCAGACATAATCCAGATATTCATTCCCATCAACATCATAGAGATGAGAACCCTTGCCCCGGGAAATGAATATGGGATCCTCTCCTACCGCTTGGAATGCCCTCACCGGGCTGTTAACCCCACCCGGCATGTAGCGGCGGGCTTTTTGAAAAAGGTGTTTTGAGTTTTCGTTCCGTATCATAGCGGGTGAATAACCTCCTGCTTATTGATTTATAAATCAAGGGATATACTGGTTTTTTTAAATTCTATGGTACTGAAAAGAACCTGGTAATCATCAAGTCCCGTTTCTTGAGAGATAGTTTTTATTTTTTCAAGACATATTTCCCTTGACGGAGCATGCACCATGGTAAAGATATTATAATTCCACCCAGCCGGCGCCTGCCGGTGATAACAATGGGTTACTTCCGGGAAAGAACTCAGTTTCTTCCCCATATCCTGAACCTGCTCCTCGGCCACAGCCCATAGAATCATAGCATTAGCAGCAAAACCTAAAGTGCGGTGGCCCAGAACCGCTCCCACCCTCCTGATCACGCCTTTCTTCAGGAAGTAGTTGACGATGCGGATCACTTCCTCCTCTTGGAGGCCGAGTTGCTGAGCAATGGCATTAAACGGCCTGCTGTCCAGTGGAAGATCACCCTGTAGGGTTTTCAGTACGGCATCTTCTATTGAATACATCGGTCAGCTCCTCTTTGGAAAATTTAACGGCTATCTTGAAAAGATCCCGGCAGGGAAAGCTGTAGAATTCTGTAACTGCAATACGCTCCCGGATCTCGGTCACTACCTGTTGCAGTTCCTGCGCAGAGGAAGCGGTTACCGTAAACCAAAGATTATAGTGATGTTCCCTCAAGTAGTTATGGGTAACGCCTTTGTAGGAGTTAATTATTCCCACCGCTTGCTGCAATTTTTCTGGGGAAATCCTGGCGGCACAAAGTGTGCCGGCGTAGCCAAGGCGGCGGGAATCAATGATTCCGCCAAGGCGACGCACAAAACCGCTTGTCTTCAGCCAGCGCAAAGTTTTCAAAACATCATCTTCGGAAACACCCAGTTCTTCAGCCATGACCGCGTAGGGCCTGCTGACAACAGGTAATCCATCCTGCAGGCGAACGAGCAGCTCTATAGCAAGGGGATACATTTTCTTTTCCTCCTGATAGCCATAGAGACAACTAGGGTCCCCGGCCATGAAGTTTCCCTCACTGCCGGCAAAGGCCCGCGCCCGGCAGCCCCCGCAGACGCCCCGGTAGCTGCAGACGGCACAGTATCCTTCATATTTCTGCGCACGCAATTTCAGCAAAACCGGGTGCTTACTCCAAATTTCTGAAAAGGGATCATCCCGCACGCTGCCGATTTTCAAATCCATGTAAGAGCAGGGATAGACCTCGCCCTGTGGGCCGATGATACAATAGGATATTCCTGCCAAACAACCCCTGCGAAAGCGAGTAGCCACTTTTAGCTGTCGCGCAATTCTCATAAACTGCGGCGCGCAGGTGGGCTTAATCTCTAAAGGCAGCCGCTCTTGCAGGGAGAGGAGACGTTCCAGCAGACTTTCCATCTGTTGCGGCGTAATTGTGGCCGCCATATTTTTTTTGCCTCTCCCCGTAGGGACAAAAAAGAAGACGTGATGGCCACGGGCGCCGGAGCGGGCGGCAAAATCAGTTATTTTTTCGATATCCGCATAATTCCAGGGGAAGACGGTGGTATGGATCTGAAAAGGAAGCCCGCCCTCACGGCAGTTGCTGATCCCCTGCTCTGTTAATTCCCAGGCGCCCTTGATGCCGCGGAAATGATCATGCTTCTCCGAGTCGATGCTATCGACGCTGATCCCTACCGCCGCTGTTCCTGCTTCCTTGAGCTGCTCTACTTTATCCCTGGTGAGAAGCGTCCCGTTGGTGCCCAGGACAGGGCGCAGCCCCAAGGATTTGGCTCTGGAGATCAGAGCGCAGAGATCCGGACGCAAGAGCGGCTCCCCGCCGCTAAAGACAATGATCTTAAAGCCGGACTTCTTCACTTCCTCAAGAAGCCCGTAGCCCTCGGCGGTTGAAAGTTCTTGCGGCATCTCCCTCCCCGCGTCCCTGTAGCAGTGGCCGCACTTCAAGTTGCAGGCATTGGTGGCATTCCATGAAACAAGCACTCTTATCCCCCCTGCAGCCAGCGGGCGACATCCCGGGCATGGTAGGTGATAATCAGGTCCGCGCCCGCTCTCTTGATCCCGGTCATGGTTTCCATGACAACCGCTTTTTCGTCAATCCACCCCTTAGCTGCCGCCGCTTTGATCATGGCATATTCGCCGCTGACATTGTAGGCGGCCAGCGGACAGAGGACACGCTCCCTTACCTCCCGGATAACATCCAGGTAAGCCAGCGCCGGCTTGATCATCACCAGGTCCGCGCCCTCCGCCAAATCCAGCAGAACCTCTTCTAAGGCCTCTCTGCGGTTGGCCGGATTCATCTGATAAGAGCGCCGATCCCCGAACGATGGAGCGGATCCCGCCGCTTCTCGGAAAGGTCCATAAAAAGCAGAGGCAAATTTGGCCGCATAGGATAAAATTCCCACGCCGGAAAATCCGTTTTCATCGAGAATATCCCTGATCGCCTTGACCCTGCCGTCCATCATATCGGAGGGCGCCACCAGGTCCGCGCCGGCCTGAGCATGGGAAATGGCTGTCCGGGCAATCAGGGGAAGGGTTTCATCGTTGACAATAACGCCGTTTCTGACCACCCCGCAGTGCCCGTGATCTGTATAACCGCAGAGACAGACGTCGGTGATCACCACCAGTTCCGGGAAACGCTCCTTCAACAGGCGCACCGCTCCCTGGACGACACCCTGCTCATCGTAAGCAGCTGTGGCGAGTTCATCCCTCGTCTCCGGGACTCCGAAAAGCAGGAGAGCTAAAATACCCTCATCCCGCGCCCTGGACACCTCCTCCAAAAGCAGATCCCGCGAAAATCGAAATACCCCCGGCATAGATTCCACAGGTTGGCGGCGGTTGGCGCCCGCGCACACAAAGAGGGGATAGATCAGGTCTTCAATCTGAATTCTGGTTTCCTGCAGAAGCTCTCGAATAGACTGATTGCTCCTCCTGCGCCGCAGGCGTAATTGTGGGTATTGCAATGAAACATTCCTCCTTTTTGTCACGCTTGTTCAACGCCGATTTCCTCTCCGGTCAAGTAACAAACCGGATCCTCGCCCCAAAGATCGCCGTTGCTCGCTTTTGCCCTGATGCGGCAGCCTCCACAAAGGGAGTTGTATCTGCACTCTCCGCACTTCCCTTTTAAATGCGCCTGCTTGTGGCGAAGTTCATTTAACAGTTCATTGTTTTCATCATACCAGATCTCCCGGAAGGACTGTTCCGGGACCTTACCCAGCGAACTCGACCGCCAAAACTGACAGGGATAAACATACCCTGCCGGATCAATATTGGCGATTTTATATCCGGCAGAACAACCCCCGTGGAATTCCAGCAGCCGCTCCACCTCGTCAGCCCGCTCCGGAAGGTTCTCCTTGACCCAGCGGTGAAGATAGATACCATCCGCGTGATGATCGGTGGTCAATATCTCGGCGGGTATTCCTTCTTCATGGAATTCGAGTGCTTTGCGGATTAGGTAGTCGGCCAGATCTCTCTTCTCTTGTACCGAAAGATCCAAATAGGACAGGTCCCTGCCGCGTCCCGCATAAACCAGGTGATAGAGACAGAAGCGAGGGATCCTCTCCTTTTTGACCAGATCTAAAATACGTGGAAGTTCCCGGTAGTTGTTTTTATTGACTGTAAAGCGGATCCCGGTTTTCAGCCCCGCATCTTGGGTATAGCGAAGGCCCTGGAGAGTTTTTTCAAAGGCCCCCGGCGCCCCGCGAAAGTCATCGTGGACCGACGGCCCTCCATCAAGACTGACTCCTACATAGGCAAATCCACAGGAACTCAACATGCCGGCTGTCTGGGGCGTGATTAAAACGCCATTTGTGGAAAGAGCTGTCCTGATCCCCTGAGAGCGCGCCTGCTCCGCCAACTCCCATAAGTCGGAACGCAACAGAGGCTCCCCTCCCGAAAAAATGATCACCGGGATTTTCATCTCACCGAACTCCCGGATTAACTGGATTGCATCTGCGGTAGACAATTCCTGATCTTGAGAAGCGGAAGTGGCTTCCAAGTAACAGTGGCGACAGCGAAGGTTACATCTCCGGGTTAAGTTCCAGACGACAATAGGCCTGGCGACAGTGGAAAACTGGAGAAGATGCGGAGGCGCCGCTCCGCAGTCTGCGGCATGAAGCGCAGCGGCAACTGTCGCTTTGCCGGTTAACAGCTTAGAAAATCCAATCATTTTATCACCTCATCGCATCTGCAATAATCGCCTTCAAAAGCCCATCAGCGGTATATTCCTGAGCCACAACATCCGCCGGCAATCCCTGCCGGCGGGCGGTTTCTGCAGTCACCGGCCCGATACACGCCACACGGCCCCCGTCGGTAAGGGGGCTGATCCCCTCGCCTGCGCAGAGAGATACATAACTCCTGACGGCTGAAGAACTGGTAAAGGTCAGATAATCAACAGCGGCATCTTTGAGCAAGGCGGACAACCATTCCCTGCTCTTTAATGCCGGAACAGCCCTGTACAGAGGTAAAATATCCACAGCTACCCCGCGGGCTGCCAGGCCCTCCGGCAGCACGTCTCGGGCGCCCTCGGCACGAGGAATTAAAACTTTAGCCCCGCCGGGGATTAGGCCTTTCAGCCCTTCCAAAAGCGCTTCAGCCACGTATCGCTCAGGCATAAAAGCCACCTGCAGCCCGTATTTCTGTAAAAATGCCGCTGTGGCAGGGCCGATAGCAGCCGGTTTGCCCGTCAAGCGGCGCAGATCTATCTTGTTCGCTCGCAGCAGCTCAAGGAAAAAGGAGACGCCATTGGCGCTGGTAAAGATAACCCAGTCATAGCGGGGTAGCTGAGCAAACTCAAAATCACACCCGGCTACTGCCTCCAGTTCTATCGCCGGGAGGCAGAGGGGTTCCCCGCCCTGCATGATAATCTCCCGGGCCATTTCCCGCTCTTGTCCTCTGGGGCGTGTGATCAGGATCCTTTTGCCGAAGAGCGGCTGTTTTTCTCGCCATAGCAGTTTTTCCCTGAGATTGACCACACTGCCGATCACCAGAACAGCGGGAGGCCCGCACCCCGCCTGCTGAGAGAGGGATTGAATATTGCCCACGGTCCCCTCCACTGTTTGCTGATCAGCCCTTGTTCCCCAGCTGATGATCGCGGCAGGGGTTTCTTCGTCCCCTCCTTCATCAAGATAACTGTTGATGATCAGATCCAGATTTTCATAGCCCATTAGATATACGGCGGTGGCCTCCCCATCCTTTGCCTGAAGAGGCGCCGTGCTGCCGCGCCTGTGTCCGGTGATCACAGAAAAGGCGGAAGCATAATCCCGGTGTGTAACCGGAATCCCCGCATAGGCGGGAACAGCAACCGCGGAGGTGACGCCGGGCACAATTTCAAAGGGAAAGCCGTTCTCCGCCAGGCATGCCGCCTCCTCCCCGCCGCGGCCGAAAACAAAGGGGTCCCCTCCCTTAAGGCGGCAGACAACCTTCCCTTCCCCGGCTTTTTGCACAAGAAGAGAATTAATCTCGTCTTGTTTAAGGGTGTGACGGCTGGACGCTTTTCCTACATAAATAAGCTCAGCCTGCGGGCAGCTGTAAGTCAGCAAATATTCGCAGGCCAGGCGGTCAAAGACAACCACATCCGCCTGCTCCAAACACCATAAGCCCTTCAAGGTGATGAGAGACGGGTCTCCCGGCCCCGCCCCGACCAAATAAACCATGCCTTTCTGCTTATTCACAGGCCAATATCTCCTTTGCGCCTTTTTCCAATAATTCTTCCGCTACAAGGCGTCCGGCTTGCCGCGGGTTGCGCGCAGGGCAGCTCGTTTCCGCCCTGATCACCCGGCTGCCGTCGGCTGCGGCAACCGTTCCCTGCAAGGTAAGGGTTCCCCCATCCACCCGGGCTAAAGCGCCCAACGGCAGCTGACACCCTCCCCCCAGAATTTGTAGCAACCCCCGCTCCGCATTAACCGCCTGCCGCGTTTGATAATCATCAAGTTTTACGCAAATATCCTGGAGCAGGTCATCCCCCCGGCGAATTTCCAGAGCGAGGGCCCCCTGACCGGGCGCCGGAAGACAAGTCTGCGCAGGGATCAAGAAAAAGTCATGCCCATCCCGGTAGCCAAGGCGCTGCAGCCCGGCAGCGGCCAGTACCAGGGCGTCTACGTCGCCGTCGGCCAGCTTGCGCAGCCGGGTATCGAGGTTGCCGCGCATATCCGTTATCTTAAGATGAGGATAAAAATGCCGCAGCTGAAAGGCGCGGCGGCAGCTGCCGGTTCCCAGAAGAGAACCGGGCGCAAGATCCTGCAGAGCCGTCCGCTCTCTGCCGACAAAGGCATCATAGGGCAGCCCGCGCTCAGGGATCGCCCCCAGGGTTAGCCCGGAGGGGAGTTCTACCGGAAGATCCTTTAAACTGTGTACCGCAAAGTCTATCTCGCCGCTCAACAGCGCCTTCTCCAACTCCTTGGCAAACAGCCCGGTTTCCCCTTCAATCACCAACTCCTGGAAGGGTCTCCTGTCTTGATCGCCTTTTGTCGAAATGATCACTTCTTCGATTCCCAGTTCGGGGTATTTATCCGCTATCTCTGCTGCGATCAGCGCAGTTTGCCTGCGCGCCAGCCTGCTCCCCCTCGTTCCGGCACGCAGTTTCTTCCTCATTCCAACCATTTAGCTCACCTTACCTATTAATGTCATGTCAATTACCATCTTTTCCCCGACCGGCTTCACTGCTCACCAGTTCCCTCTGTTGAACCGCAAGAGGCAGATCAAATAAATTTACCAGCATCTTTCCATAAGCTTGCCCGTATTCGCTGCAGGCGTATTCCTTTAAGCGCACCGTAGGGGTATGCAGCAGTTTACCGACAATAGAGTGAGCCATAGTTCTGATCACCTTTTCTGTACGGGGGTCGATCTCACCCAAACGATTAAAACAGCGTTTTAATTCTTCTTCCATAATCTCGTTCCCTTTTTCTTTGAGGGCTCTGATCGTGGGGACTACCTCCAGAGCATCCGCCCAGTTTTGGAATTCATGCACAGCGTCCCGGAGCATCTGGACCGCGCCTTGAGCCGCCTTTTCGCGCTCCTGCATACCCTCTAGGACGACCCTCTCCAGGTCGTCGATATTATATAAAATAACGCCGGGGATCCCTTTAACAGCAGGATCTATATCCCTGGGAACCGCGATATCAATAAAAAACAGAGGGCGCTGCCTCCCCCCGGTTACAACCCGGCGCACCTGTTCGGCATGAATCACAAAGTGCGCTGCGGATGTGCAGCCGATCACGATATCGGCCTTATCCAAGCGCCCTGCAAAGTGATCATAGCGAATAGCCTCGCCGCCATACTCAGCCGCCAGCCTGCCGGCTCGCTTGTAGGAGCGGTTGGAGACCAGAACCGTTTTCACTCCCCGGGCAATCAGATGCTTCAAAGCCAGTTCTCCCATCTCCCCGGCGCCGATGATCAAAACAGTGCATTCGCTCAGATCTCCGAATACAGAGCGCGCCAGTTCCACAGCGGCATAACTGACCGACACCGGGTGCTGGTCGATACCTGTCCTGCTGCGCACTCGTTTTCCAAACCTGAGCGCTTCCTGAAAAAGGGTATTGAGCATCTTATCACTTGTTTGCAGTGAACAGGCAAATTGATAGGCGTCGCTTACCTGACCCTGAATCTCGGTTTCGCCGAGGATCATGGAATCAAGGCCCGCGGTCACCCGAAAGAGGTGTTCAACAGCCTGTTCACAGGTCCACAGATGAAAATAGCGGCGCAGATCTTCTTCCGCTACCTGTGCCTGCCGGCACAGGTAGCTTTTTAGATCACAAACAGCTTCCTGCGGCCGGGGAACGTGGGCATATATCTCGGTACGGTTGCAGGTGGAAAGCACAATAAAGCCGGCGAGAGATGATAATCCCTTCAGATCCGCGGCAACAGACCGCATCGCGCCGCTGCTGAAAACCAGCTTCTCCCTAACCTCTACCGGCGCTGTACGGTGGTTCATTCCAAGAGCGATGAGATGCATTCTTTCACCTGCTTCTTAATTGTATCTATCTTTCCCTGAGCCGGAGCAGCCAGAATTCCCGGCGGAAGCAGATCTTCTATGGCTTTGCGCCGCACCACAGGATCAGTAACTTCTTCCTTGAGCAGGCGGCGCATCTGACCGAGCAAAAACACCAGTTCTCCGTATTCCGGTCCGATCTGCTCTTCCAGCTTCTCTCTCAGCCTTCTGGCGAACAAAGGGCTGTCTCCCCCTGTGGCAATGCCGATGGACAAGGGGCCCCTCCTAATCACAGAAGGGACAAAAAAGCTGCTCAACTCCGGGTTGTCCACCACATTGACCGGGATATGGAGGGCCTCGCAGCACTCCGCTATCCGCCTGTTTAATTCTGCGTTGTCCGTGGCGCAGATTGCCAAATAAGCCCCATCCAGATCAGCCTCGGCAAAGGCGCGCCTTATGTGTTTTATTCTTCCCTTTTGCACCTCTCGCGCCAGCTCTTCTGTCAAATCAGGGCTGACGAGACGCACATCCGCCCCGCATTCCAGCAGGCTCGCCGCCTTCCTGGCAGCAACCGCGCCGCCGCCGACAACCAGGCAGCATCTTCCCTCAAGCTTAAAAACAACCGGATAAAAACACATCTTACAATTTCCCCTTCGTTGGAACAACGTCCTCTACGTTGGATAGTAAAAAAGAGAGGGCGCCTTTATGAAGCCCCTCCCTATTCAACTTTTTCCATGCGTCTTACACGCAAGTTCCATGCCGCCGCTTTAGCCTGACGCTATTTTCCCCGGCCGTTGCCTTACCATCCCCGAAAACAACCTGGAAACTCATGTAATAATGAACGCAATATGATTTATTACATTGTTTCGACACTATTCACAAAAATCCTGCTCTTATCCAATACAAATCTCCGGCCTTACCCCTCCTCGCCGGCCGGATTACTAATAGCGGCTTTCTTTCTTTTAGTAACCACCCTGGCTACCAGAACACCGGCCTCATATAAAACAATCATCGGAGCGGCCATAATCATCTGCGACAGAGGGTCGGGACCGGGGGTGAGCACAGCGGCAAGAATAAACGTGATCACAATGGCGTACTTCCTGTTGCGACTCAACCATGCCGGCGTGACCACGCCGATGCTGCTCAGGAAGTAAATGACCAGCGGAAATTCGAAAACAAGGCCAAAAGGTATCAAAAAAGACAGAGTAAAAGAAAGATATTTACTGATAGTGAGCATAGGCTCGAATTCAGTGGTAAGTTTGATGAGAACAAAAACCGCGATGGGGAAAACGGTAAAGTAGGCGAAAACAACTCCGCCCACAAAGAGCATGATGGAGATCGGCACAAGTTTATAAAGATATTTTTTTTCGTGGGGATAAAGCGCCGGCACGATAAAGCGCCATATCTGCCAGATCAGAACAGGCATGGCAAACACCGTGCCTGTAATCAGGGCAATTTTAAAATAAGTGAAGATACCTTCGGTGATCGCGGTATAAACAGGCTTAATCCCTTGCGCCGCCAGCGGTTTAATGATAATTGCCACAATCTGTTCTATAAAGGCGAAGGAAATAACGCTGGCAACAGCGATGGCGATCAGTGAGATAATGATCACTTTTCTTAATTCTTCTAAGTGTTGTAACATGCCCATTGCCTGCTGTTTCTTGTCTGCCGCGCCGTTATTATCCATCACAGCACCTCCTACAAGGTGGTTTAAAAGTCCCTTGTTCCAATGAAATCAGCAACTGACGCCAGAATTCCGCGCGGCGGCAAATCCGGCAGATAGGAGAGTTCCGCCTTCGCCTTCTCAATGTAGCGGTTGCATAAACGCTGCGAATCCTTTAATGCCCCGGTTTTCTCGATGAGAGCGAATATTTCGGACCAGTCTTGATCATTTTTGCTTTTCTTATTTATAATTTCTTGCAAGCGCTCCCCCGTCGACTGATCCCGCAGGGTATAAATAACCGGAAGAGTAATTATTCCCTGCCTCAGATCGCTGCCTACAGGCTTGCCGAAAGTTTTCTCCGAACCTGTAAAATCCAGGATGTCGTCGGTGATCTGAAATGCCATTCCCAGGTAATAACCATATTGTCGCAAGCGCCTAGTGAGGTCGGGAGGAGCTCCCCCTGCCAAAGCGCCGACCGTGCAGCAGGCGGAGATTAAAAACGCCGTTTTACGCTGAATTCGCCGCAAATAAACGCGCAGCCCGATATTAGTATTTCCAATGTTATTGATCTGCTCGATTTCGCCCTCGCACATCTCCAGGCTTACCCGAGCGAGAACATGGAGAATCTCCCGGTCGCCGGATTGCGAAATAATTTTGAGCGCCTGAGCAAAGAGATAATCGCCGGTTTGCAGCGCCAGGGGGTCCCCCCATTGAGCGCGTACCGTGGGCCGCCCGCGGCGGGTGGCAGCGTCGTCGATAACATCGTCATGCACAAGAGTCGCCATGTGGATCAGCTCTATGGCTACGGCAAGCCGGCCGATATACTGCAAATCATATTCAAAAAACTTCCCGCAGAGCAACACAAAAGCCGGACGCAGCCTCTTTCCCCCTGCGTTAACCAGGCGTTCGGAGGACTCGCCCAGTATAGTCGGCGAGGACATGGCGTATCGATGAAGCTCTTTTTCCACATAAGCCATGTCTTTGTATATTTCACCCAAAATATCTCGGTAGGACATCAGAACAACCACCAAACCAGTGCAATGTAGAATACATCTAACTAAATTTTCTGCATAACAAGGAAAAAACCTCTTTCTTTTACCGATTGAATCCTGGTTTTGCGCTGCTCACCTATCTTCATCAGTAAAACCATACTCCCGCCATCTGGATGTTACCAGTTCCTTGATCTCCTCCGACATGGCGATTTCGGCAGGCCATTCCCTTTGATGCCCCTCTTCGGGCCATTTTTTAGTAGCGTCGATTCCCACCTTGGAGCCATAGGCAGGCAGAGATGAAGAGTGGTCGAGAACCTCCAGCGGCCCGTCAACCGTCATAAAGTCCCTTTTGGGATCTGTGTTGTTGTAGACCCGCCACCAAACCTCAGACATGTCCTGTACATCGACATGCTCGTCTACAATAATAATCATCTTGGTGAACATCATCTGCCCCATACCCCACACCGCGCACATCACTTTTTTCGCCTGACCCGCATAGCGTTTCTTGATCGAAATAACCGCGCAGTTGTGGAAAACGCCCTCCAGCGGAAGATTGATATCCACAATTTCCGGCATGAACATCTTTAAAAGCGGCAGGAAGATCCTCTCGGTCGCCTTGCCCAGGAAGCAGTCCTCCATAGGAGGCTTGCCCACTACCGTAGCCGGATAGACTGCGTCTCTGCGGCGGGTGATGCAGTTGATATGGAAAACAGGGTACAAGTCGGTAAGAGAATAATACCCCGTGTGATCGCCAAAGGGGCCCTCCCTACGCTGTTCGTCTAAATCCACATAACCCTCCAGGACGATCTCCGCGTATGCAGGCGCCTCCAGGTCCACAGTTTTGCATTTGACCATCTCGACCGCCTGCTTGCGGAGAAAGCCGGCAAAAAGCATCTCATCCAAACCATGCGGAAGCGGAGCTGTGGCCGCATAAATAGTGGCCGGATCTCCGCCCAGGCTGACCGCAACCTCCATACGCCTGCCCAGTTTCCTGCAGGAACGGAAATTTTCCGCTCCATTTTTATGAATATGCCAGTGCATTCCGGTAGTTCTTTCGTCAAAAACCTGCAGGCGGTACATCCCCATGTTGCGCGCCCCGGTCAGCGGATCTTTTGTAATAACCAAAGGCAGGGTAATATAACGGCCTCCATCTTCAGGCCAGCACTGCAGTATCGGTAAATCGTCAAGAGAGGCATCCTTATCATAGGCAACCACCTCCTGACAGGGAGCATTTTTGACCAGTTTCGGCGCCCAGGAAGCGATCTCCGCAAGGCGCGGCAACACCTTCAGTTTGTCCAGAAGACCCCCTCCGGGAATATCCTGAAGCTGAAGCAGTTCTGAAATTCTTGCTCCAATTTGATCAAGGTTGTCCACCCCTAAAGACAAGGCCATTCTTTCAAAACTGCCGAAGGCATTGATCAACACCGGGCAGGACGACCCCTTCACTTTTTCAAAGAGCAAAGCCGGACCGCCCCTTTTACTGACGCGATCTGTGATTTCCGTTATCTCCAGCACCGGATCTACCTCTGCTTTGATTCGCTTCAGTAAACCCCTTTTCTCTAAAACTGAAATATAATCATGCAGGTCCTGATAAACCGCAATCATAATCACCCCCAACCCTTAGCCGTTTCCTGCTATAATTCCCAGAACAAAGGACTTTAAATCCTCTCTTCCCTGCGAATCAGGAAGCAGAGAGAGGGCTGCCAGCCCTTTATCCAGAAAATCGTCTGCAGAGGGAAGGTCGTAACCTTTTCTGCGCAACCCGTAGGCCATACCGAAGGCGGCTCCGAATTCCCTCATCAGCGACTGTTCTTTTTCATTCGCGCCGGCAAAAAGACTCCCCAGAAAACAACTCTCTCCATAAAAAACTCCATACTGCTTTCTGATGAATTCACCGGCCTCTTTTTTGCCGGGTTTAGCTCCTTTCAGCCTGCAGCCTTCCTCGCTGGAAAAGCCCTCATTCATCGCAGTGATCAACAGAGAAATGTTCTCCAGCAAAAAGATGTGCGGCGACTTGACGAGCAGATCAATAAGATGACTGTACAGCAGATCGCCTGCCAGAACAAAGCTCTGTTGTTCTTTACCCTTGATCCGGCCCGCTATATTATGGTTTCTGGCTGCCAGATAGAGTAATTCCATAGTTACCGCCGGCAGGTATTGGTCTCTTCCCTTGGGGAAGGGGCGACCGCTAAAGAGCGTCAGCCCCGGCGGAAGTAAAAATTCATTGTCAAAAGAGCGCTGCATAAGCTCTTTCAGAATAGACCTTCCCACAGGGCGCAGAACGGCGCCCAGCCGCATAAAAACAGTATGCAGTTCTTGCTCGACAGGTTTCCATACAGCCGGCAGATTAGCGGGTATGGGAAAAATAACCTTCCCCAGCAACAAGGGGCTCTCGGCACAAGAACCCCTATCTGTAAAATATCCGTTATTATTATATGAAGTCCTCTTATCGCTATTCACGTTCACAGTTGTTTAAGCAACTCCTACTTTCTTCAACATGCCCGCCGGATCCACAAACAGCTTTTTCATTCCCAGCACATTTGGATTTAATCCTAAAGCCAAACCGATTAACTGAGTGAAAAAGGGTATGGGCATTTTGTAGCTGACACCGTATTTCTTCTCTACAGTAGCTTGCCTCATATCAAGGTTCGCCTGGCAGAGCGGGCAAGCGGCGGAAATACAGTCGGCGCCCGAATCTCTGGCAAACCTCAGTATATCGTTACACAGCTTGGTACAGTGCTCCTCCAGCGTTACGCCCAGAGAAGCCCCGCAACACTCGGTTTTATAGGGCCAGGGAACTGGTTCCGCCCCGATGGCTCTTATAATGTTATCCATGGATTGAGGATTTTCCGGATCATCAATATAGTTCATAACTTTTGGCGGCTTGACAAAGAGACAGCCGTAATAGCAGGCGACTTTCAGCCCTTTGAGGCTTCTCTTAACGTTCTTTTCGATATCGGCCAGGGTATCGGGATTAGAAAAAACATCAATGAAATACCGCAGTTTTACCTTCCCGGTATAAGGCCGCTCCAGCAAGGAGTTTACCTTCTGTTTGAGCTCATCGTCACGGCCCAGCTCATATTCCACCGAGGCAAATCTGGCATGGCAGGCGGCGCAGGGAGCGACAAGCTCTGTTACAGGCAATGTCTCGGCTAAAGCCATAATGCGCGCCGGCAGTGCAAGGGACAGAAGATGATCCGTCATATGCGCGGAAGACGCTCCGCAGCAGTTCCAATCAGGCACCTCCAGGAAATCAATGCCCAAGGCTTCTGCAACAGCATTGCTGGACAGACCGTATTCGATACCGCCGGTTTCTAAAGAACATCCCGGATAGAAAGCATACTTC
The DNA here is from genome assembly GCA_002397275.1 of Thermacetogenium sp. UBA4966. GTDB lineage: Bacteria > Bacillota > DSM-12270 > Thermacetogeniales > Thermacetogeniaceae > Syntrophaceticus. The sequence goes on from DHAA01000120.1 coordinate 16,879, forward strand.
GCCATTTACTTATTTCCCCCCCCGTATCGTCTTTGCGAAAATATTCTTCATTTCTCTGCGTCCCTTGATCCGATGGGGAAACATCGACGCTTTTCCTTTCAGCATCAGCGGCAATCCAAACTGCATATCCTTCATGTAGTTTCCTGTCCTCATATTGTTCAGCATAGCCATACCTGGTTCAAAGAGTCGGCCAAAGCTCCGCACTGTCCACAAGAATGAGTCATTAAAATCAATAACATATTTTGCCTTATCAACATAACCCGCGCGTATTGCCTCCTGGCGCAATGTATCCATCACCCCGGCTACGTCTATATCTCTGATACAGCGGGTTGTACAGGTACTGCATCCCATGCATACCCAAATCGTTTGGGATTTTAACACCTCTTCCTTCATTCCCAGCATCAGCATCCGGATAATTTGGTTTGGTGGGTAATCCATTGCCGAACTCCCCGGGCATCCGCCGGAACACTTGGCACACTGGTAACACTGGCGAATGTCCTGACCACTTTCAGCAATCACCCTGTCCACAAACGACCGATTACGATCCATTACTTGAGACAAGTTCACCTCGCCCATCGCGACCCCCTCTTAAAAGCATATAATCTCTCCTCAATCTTTATTCTCTCTTTTCTTAATAATTCCTCCTTAAAAACAAAAGATTTTTCTCAATAATCTTCAAAATAGTATTTTTCATGAACCATTACGGCATGATATGTTATGCCGGAACAGCGGCTTTCATAATCATGAAAAGATAATAAGCCTTACACTCCACCCTGTAAGGCTTATCGGTTAACCCTTTTGCATACTATTTAGGTTTTCAAAAATAAATATCTCCCTCCTACTGGTTCACAACCGCCCTGGGACAGTCCTTCATGATCCCCCTGCGCATCTCGGTAGCCGTAATATGCTCGGCCTTAAACACTTCCGACAGGTACTTGCAGGCATCCCAGGGGTCCACCTTATTACCGCATGTAAAGACATCTACCGCCGCATAGCCTAATTCAGGCCATGTATGAATCGCCAAATGCGATTCTGAAATTACTACTACACCACTTACCCCTTGAGGGCTGAATTTATGGAAGACACTCTCCCGAATATCTGCTCCGGCAGCAAGCGCCGCTTCCGTCATGTAACGCTTTACTACCTCCGGATCATTCAGCGTTTCAAAAGTACATCCATAAAATTCAGCTAAAACATGACGCCCCAAAGAGTTGATATTGGCCATTTCTCAACCTCCCTTGATAATATTTTTCCGTATTTCTCAATCTTCTCAAAATAATCTTATTAAATTTTAGCACCTCTCGCTGTTTTGTCAACAGCAGGATGGTTTCCATCAACATCCTGCGGGCATGGCTCTTTACAGAGACGCGGTTTGTTCCCTGAGCACCAGGTAAAACAAGGTCGCCGCGGGAAATATTATGGCTGTGGCGGCCGCCACAATTCCCGAATCGTTGAACAGCAGAGCGGTAACAGCTCCCAGCACTCCTCCGGCAAGACCCGCCGCAATAGCAGGATTCTTTGTTAAGATCCGCCTGAATATTCCCACAGGTCGATAGAAAAGGATCCCCAAGGCCAGCAAGCTGCACATAAGAACCTTCGTCCAAATCGTGTATCTGATCAGCTTATAGTTCATCGCCAATTTTCGAACAACCACTTCCTTGACCGCGGATAAGCCGGATGAGCGAACAGAAAAAGCGAACTGGCCAAAATGCGAGCGCAGTTCAGGGGGCCTCATATAATCGAGAACAAACACCCCCCCGCTGCATATAACCACAAGGAGCAGGCCGATCAGAATATGACGCGGCTTCACCCGAATTTTGAATAAACGCAAAAAGGTGTAGCCGAAAGCGATCAGCGACGCCGCGAAACCGCCGAATTCACTTCCCCACCAGGGCGCCCCCAAAACGACCAACACAGAGAGAAAAATAATAGCCGCGGCAAGATACTGTACAGTCGGATGTTTTTTTAAGCGCTGAACTAAGAGAGATACCCCAATAATGCCGGCCCCCATCAGCACACCCATGTACTCGTTGCCGATCCCATAAAAACGCGCTCCGCTCATCGGATCATAACTCAGCACTGAAAACCTCTGCAAATGACCTCCTGATACAGTGTCAATCAAAAGAGCGGCAACCGTAGCCAAGCAGAGAAAAATCAAGGGGTCGTAATTCTTGTCGCGCGCCAGCCAGATGCTCGCCAAAACCGCGGCAACATCGATTACCAGAAAAAGGACTAAAAATATCCAGGGGTCGGTAATGTTCAGCAGGCACATCAGCAGCCAGGTTAAAGGCACCGCCATAAGTCCTAGCAGTAAGGGGCCCAGATTCTTCCCTTTTTTAGGATCGAACACCAGGAAAAAGAGAATAATGGCCAGCACTATCAGGTGAAAAAGAATATAGCCTTTAACCATAGGAGGACGGAGTAAAGACGTAAGAATGGTGCGCTCTTCAATATTCTGCATGATGGACAGATTATCTTCCGTCTGGATAACCTGCCAGGTCCGGCCGATATAGAGTGGATCGGGGTCCACCTGCAAAAATGAACCGATGCTGGGAGCGATATCATATAATGTAATCAACCCCTGCTTTCTGGTAGTCGGGGTTGTCAGCAATCCCTCTTCCATCCCTTTCCCTTGTACGCCTATAAAGCCAAAAAATCCATTCACACCGTTGTCCTTGTCATCAACTGTGGGAATTGTTGTCGTCACCAGTAAAAGGCTTTGCGAGAGATCGGTTTTCTCCATCAAATATCCGATAAAATCATTATACTCATGCAGTATTTTATCCCTTTCCTGCAGATAAACCTTGGTAGTAAGCTCTTCTCTTTTATTTTCCAGGCGAACGAGATCGCCCAGGTCGATCACCATCAGATCTGTTTGCGGCTGAAGCTCAAGGAAGGTCTTTTCAATCCTCTTGTAGTCCGTGCGGTGTCCCAGGGGTTCGTAGGGATCGTAGTTCAGCACTTCTTCAGAAACATTGCCGGCGTCAATAATTCCCTTGCGGTCCATGGCGATCAAGGCTGCGGAACGGTTGTTCAAAAATGCGCCGGGCAGATCCGAGTTGCCGATCACAGCCGTTTTCAGACCTTTTTCGTGCAGAGTATCTCCTAAAGCCCCCGGTTCCGCGTTATTTTCCTTCTTTTTGTTTGCCCACTGAATGGTAGAAATATCTAAAACGACGAGATTGCCGCGCTCAGGGGCGATCCCTGTTCGCGCCTGAAAGAGCGCCATCGGATCCTCCCCACCTACATTTTCCCGGGGGCCGAAAGCAAGCGGTTCTACACTGCCCGTACTCAAGGCCACCCGGCCGGCGCTGATCGTTGCCGCGGCATTCTGTCTGCTGCGCGCCCCTCCGGTATTGGTGTTGAGGAGAGCCACGCTTCCCTCTCCGAAAAAATTATGGAGATGCGTTAATTCTGGCCTGTTTAAATCATCAGCCTTTAAATAATCGCAGACAACGAGAATCACCTGGCGCCGGGAAGTATCGCCGGCAGCCCATGCATATTGCGCTATAGAAAAAAATAATATCGCCGCTATAAACGAGAAGGCAATTGCTTTCCATATTCTAAAAGGTCTTAAAGCAGACATTACAAATCCTTTCTTAAAACCAACCGATAGATTTCCTTCGTCCTTTCTATCATACGGCTGCATGTAAAGTTTTGCACCACCATTTCTTTCCCCCGGCATCCTAAAGAGGCGGCCAGTTCCCGGTTTTTCAAAAGAAGAAGCAAACTTTGGGCTAAAGATTGGGCATCCCCCGGGGTCGCCAGAAGGCCGGTTTTCCCATGAGAAATGATCTCCGGCAGCCCCCCCACATCGCTGGCCACCACAGGACGGCCCGCGGCTAAAGCCTCCAGGCAGAAGATGGGCAGCCCCTCCCGCAAGGAGGGGATAGCAACTATATCAAATACCGGCAAAAGAGAAGGAATCTGCGAACTAAATCCATAAAATATTACTTTGTCGTCAATCCCCAGCATAGCGGCTTGCTGCCGCAGAGATTCTCGGTCCGGTCCATCTCCCACTATTAAAAAATAAACCGGTTGATAATCTTTGTCAATAAGGTATGCCGCTTCTAAAAGATATTTAATCCCCTTCGCCGGCTCCAGACGAGCCACGGCCCCGATAACAGGGATATCTTCAGGGATCCCCAATGTTTTTCGCGATAGGCCCCTTTGGGATGCAAATAAACCGGGGTCGATCCCATTGTGAATCACCGTTGTCTTTCCCTGAGGAAAAATCTTCTTGCTCTCCAGCTCGCGTTTTATAGCTTCTGAAACGGCAACGGTATGGCTAACCGCCGCTCTCATCAAAAGGGACTGCAGGGTTTGCAGTACAGAGGAGAAAGGCAATGCCGGGTTGTGCATATTGTGAATGGTGGCCACTACCTTGCGGCAAGGAGCCAACAGAGCGGCGGCCTGTCCGATCATTCCCGCTCTGACACCGTGGGTATGCACCAGATCTATTTTTTCTGAGCGCATAATTTTGACCAGAGAACAGACCGCCCTCCAGTTTTGCAGATGATTGTTGCTCTCATCAAGCTGTATTCTAAAGGTCTTTTCAGCGAAGGGACGTAAGATATCAGACAGATCGCTGGAAGCAGGCGCCGCCAAATACAGAGCAACCCCGTCCTCCGCCAGCCCCCGGAACAAGATTTCCAAGTGCTTTTTCATCCCGCCTTGCGCCTGCCTTACTATATGCAGGATTCTCACTGTCAAGAAACAACACTCCTAAAAATAAAAATATGGGGTTTTCCCCTAACGCCTACAAAAATCCCCTTTCGATCTAAAAATGCTTATTATCTTTACTATACCCTATAGCAAACCTTAAAGACAATTATATAGCGTTTGAACAAGAAAATACAGCCCGCTCAATAACGGTTAGCTTATCCACGCCGTTGTCCTCTCCCATTGGAGCAGACTGTTTTCACCGGCTGTAAAAACATCCGGCCGTCTTCTTTGTAGTTAAAAATTTCTGCCTTGCCCCCATTTATCATGGGTGTGTAACAGGTTCAGCCTGTCAACATATAATGTATTATAATGGATATTTGAACAGAAAGGAACATCCTTTATGAGCATATTATTACAGGTTAAGCGTTTAGCGGCGGACACCGTTGAATCTAACGCAAATGTTGTTTTTGATTCAACAGTGATTTCTACAGGCAATATCAGTTATGATAACACCACCGGCCTTATTACAATACAGGAAGCAGGCAGATATGAATTTGACTGGTGGGTGGCGACGCAAACCTCTGCATCGACCGCTGGAGCAGGTTTTGTTCTGGTTTCATCACAGGGAGATGTTATAATCGGCAATTCTCCAATCAAAACAGGAGAAGTGGTCGGAGTTGGCGTCATAGATGTTGCAACAGCGCCTGTAACCGTAGCGTTGAGGAATAACAGCAGCGAAGCTATTGTTTATTCAACTATTGTCCCGGTCAAAGCATCATTGGCTGTAATTGGAGCAGAAGATACGATGGCGGACAGCACAGGATGCTTTGCCGTCAGGCAGCTGGCTAATCTGCTGCAGCAGATAGCGGTCCTATATCCAGCCACTCCCATGACCTTGTTTGTGGAGCAGTTGGCTACATTGTCGGGAGTAGCAATTGGGGTATATACTGCTCCCGGCGCCGATGAGCCGGGGCTGCTGATCATACAGGGCGGCGCGGATTACGGGTACGTATCGTTAAGCAGAATCGCCGCGATATATCTTGGCGAGGGTTCGGTGTATAACCCAAACATCACCTATCTGAGCCCACCTGATCCCTACTCTCCGGGCTGCGATACGGATTATATCCTTGCCGTACAGTCATCCATGTCGATAGGGGATCAGATTTCGTTCGGCGCCGCGACAAATACCACCGGAAGCGGTGAGGTGTATATTAATGAGCCGGGCATAATGGTGCTCAGCGACGGCTTGGGGAATACCCCAGTGTTTATATTCACTCCGCAGATAAGGTATATGGTCAAGGATTCATTGGCTAGAAAGCCGGGCGAAACGGAAAGGGTTAAAAAGGTCACGATCCAAAACAGTTAAGAATGAGCCGCTTGCTTATCAGTGTAGGTGATGCAAGCGGCTCATTCACATGTTCAGGGTTCAGAATTTATCTTCCAGATTTTCAATTGGGCAATTCATTAATATCAGGGATGTCAGCCTGCGGAGAACATGCAAGCCAGATCTTCAACGCAAGGTGTGTTTATCCCAGCCCGCCGAGTCTGACCACATTCATACCCGCCTGGTAAGGCGTCGTTGCGAGCGTGACATCAGTGTCAATAGTATTATTAATAAGTTCCAGGGTCGTTCCGGCCTCGAAAAACCAATAAACCAGATCGCCGTTGACCTGTCCTATTGGGGTAGCGGCAAAGGTCTGTCCTATAATGAATTCCCCGTTGAACCTTACGGCAAAGGAAACGTAAGAACCAGACTGCGCGCTAGCAGTCGCTACCCACCATGATACTTTATATATACCGGCCTCATTTAAAGTAAAAATACCAGTACTTTGGTCGAAGGTGATGGTACCTGTGGACATATCAGGCGTATCGAAAGGCAAGGATTCTTCGTAAGAAACCGTTACGCCTGACATATTGCCAAGGGTTGCCTGAGCCGCAGGGTACGGCGCTTCGGCAGGCAGTTCTATACTTACTATGGGAGGGGAAAATTGCTGAAGCATAACGTTTAGAGTCTCCGAGGCAATTGTTAGTGTGTCTGCAAGGTTGACCGGCGCTTCGACGCTTTCTCCCGCCTTCACATTAAACAAAGTACCTAAAGGTTCAGATATGTCATCTTCAATAATCGCAAGTGAGGCTTTATACGGGACGATGGAGGAAAGGTAAAAGGACTCACCGCTGGAATTGACAAGAGACATTGTTACGGGAGGGGAAAGTATTTCTATGATGCCGATGCCTGACAGTTCACCCATCTTGATTGGGGAAGAAGCTCCCCGGATGACACCCTGCGAGGTTCTTAGAGCGAATGTTGCCCCAATGGTTGAACGAGAGGATTGGGTGGCGATCCACCAGCATATAAAATATCTTCCCTCTTCAAAGAAGGTTATTTCACCCGTCGAAGAATTATACCCGATGTTTCCGGAACTGTAGACGAGGTTTTCAAATATCACTGCGCTTTCGGATTCTATGACCGCTATATTTTGGCTTTCTATCTGTAAGGCAATATTACTCATAATTTTATCATCCTTTTTCTAGAATAAATGATAATTATTATTATAATATGGGGCTTACCAGCAATATGTGCAATTCGTACGTAACGGTCATTCTGCATATGGCATCTTTTTTGACCTAACTTTCCAGCGGAAAGTTGTACCCAAGTCGCGCTTGGGATTCAAAGCCATTTTTCGACACCCAACGCTTTTTCCTCCCATCGTGTAAAGCTTGCCAGCACTAGGCCTTGCAGCAGCAAGAGCAAAGCGGAAACAGCGACGGCAAAGATGATTCCGGAGAGGCCGGAGTTGCTCAGCGCGTTTGTCGCAAAGCTGAAGAACACGCCCACCGCGGAACCGGCATACAGGGGTATCAGGCAATAGAGCTTATTCTTGTGTTTTAAAATGCCGTGCATTTCTTCGCCGGAGATACCGATGCGGTAAATGCCGCGATACATTTGCTTTTCATCCTCCGCTTCGCCCTGAATCTTGAAATATATGATGATGTTCGCGGACAGGTAGAACAGAGCCACGACGAAGGACATCACAAAAATAAGAAAGCAGGACGACTGTTGGGCCGTACTATACGCCTTCAGTTTCGACGATATTTTAAAATATTTTTCTTCGGCGGCATCTGCAGGATGGTTTTGAGCTGTCAAAACCTGCTGCAGGGCTTGAAGCCCCTGTCCCGAATTCCTCCAGTCGCTGAATATGAAGCACTTAATAATGCCGGAATAGTATTCTTCTCCATTTTTCTCGATTTCTTTATAATCCGCGTCGGCCAGAAGCAGGGTCTTATCCGCGAAGCCGCTGTTGTTGTTGAACAGTATCCGCACGTCCTGCCCCGCGTATTTAAGCCCCAGCTGCTCTGTCCCGAGACTGAAGTCTATCGTCGTCTGTAAAAGGTTCATCTCATGGCTGTACCCGTCGTTCAGGTCGTACTGGTAAATCAGAAGATACTCTCCGGGCTTAACGGCATAATTCAAGCCGGTCAGGCGGTTTATCTCAGATACGGAAAACAGATTAAACACGCCGTTCCTCATATATGGCATTTCTGCCGAGGAGACGACGGATACCCCATGTTTTAAAAGCAGCTCAGATGCCTTCTGCAGAGTCATTTCATTCTTTCCGTCGCTCTGAACGTGGACAAGGTCATAAGGCGAATAATTCAGAGCGTTGTTCTGGAAATCCGGATAAGTAACCATGCTGAGGCCGGCTAAGAATACGCTGGTAGCGAACAGGCTTACCGTAATAAAGGTCACCGTTCTGTACGACCGGAAATGCTGCCGAACGAATGTGCTTCCCAGGTCGAAAGCGCCCGCCCGGCCGGTCAGAGCGGCTCTCATACAACCTAGGAGCAGCCATATGCCCGCCATCATAAGGACGAAGCTGATAAGCAGCACCCATGACGCTTCAGCCCGGAACCAGGTCAGCATCACGGCCACCGAAGCAATGCTCAGCAGGCTGCCGGCGATAAGGCCGAACAGCGAGGGCTTCACTTCCTTTTCCCCACGCGACCTCGCTTTGAGCATGTCCGTGATCTGCATTTTGACAAAGCCGAACAGCTGAAGCGCCAATGTGACCGCCGTGATGGCCAGATAGACCCCTGCTGTTATTGCGTACGGCTTAAGGCTCAGTTTCCACGCGACCCCGCTTATTCCGATCACGTTGCGGATGCCCCAGAAAAACAGAAGCGATATAAGCGTGCCCGCGAGTATGCCTGCAACGAGCGAAAGAAGATTTATCAACAGATTCTCGGCAAGCATATTGGTTAGGACTTCCTTTTCGGTCATCCCGAGCGTCATCAGAATACCGTATTCGCTTTTACGATTTCTGAAAAAAACGCTGTAAGAGTACGGAATGAAAAAGAACATGAAGATGACGGTAAAAACCGAAGGCGCGATGATATTGCTTGATATCATCGGATTTACTATACTGGGATTCATGAAATCCTCGTTGGTATAAATCGAGGCAAACGTATAAAATATGGCTGCCGTAAATACGTTGCAGTAAAAATACAGCAGGTATCTTTTATAGCTTTTACGGAGCATCTGCAACGATATCTCTCTAAATGTCATTCTGCTCACCGCCGATCAGTACGAGCATTTCCAAGATATCGCGGAAGAACTGTTTTCTTGAACCCTTCTTTTGCAGCTCAGATAAGACTTTCCCGTCTTTCAGCAATAGGACTCTTTGGCAGTAGCTGGCTGCAAACGTATCATGCGTTACCATCAGAACGCCGGCGCCGAATTTATCATTTGCTCCCGCCAGGTAATGCATAACATCTTTTGTGGATTTGGAGTCAAGGTTACCGGTAGGCTCATCGGCGAAAATAACGGCGGGATTGTTTACAAAGGCACGGGCTATAGCGACCCTTTGCTTTTGACCGCCCGATATGTCGGGAATATTCTTATCCAGAATATCTCCGATGCAGAGTATTTGCGAAAGCATATTAAGTTGAGATTCCTGTTCGTGGCGGTCCTTCTTTTCCAAAGCCATGGGAAGAATGATATTTTCTCTAACCGTAAAACATTCCAATAAATTAAAATCCTGGAACACCAATCCGAGCCGTTTTCGGCGAAACAGAGCCATATCCGATTTTTTCATTGCGGATATACTGTTCCCTTCAATTAGAATCTCGCCCTTGTCCGCTCTGTCTATCCCGCTTATCAGATTTAACAGCGTGGTCTTTCCGCTGCCGGACGGCCCCATGATCGCTACCATTTCATTTGCTCTAACGCATAAATTAATATCTTTCAAAACATCTGCTTTTTCGGTTTTTGTTTGATAGCTTTTCCAAACATGTCTGACTTCTATGATATTCATTTTAATTACTCCATTATAAGTATTTTTTAAAAAATTCCGGATGTAAAAATAAGACCAGATATGCTGTCTGATCTTTGAAAAATGGAGTAATTAGCTTATTGATCCATGCGAGTGCGCAGGGAAACCGGGGTAAAATCCATATGCGAAGGACTAAATCCCGCCGTAGAAAGCAGGATGGCTGCCATAGTAATAAAAAACAAGCCGTATCTTCCGGCGTAATAAGTACAAGTTATATCAAAAAGCAGAATTTGCTCCAATTCGGCGCGCATATGCGTGTTTAGGGGGTAGGTTTCCGGCGAGGATAAGCAGTGGCCGATATTGTCGGCTGTCATTAGTATGTTCTCTTCGAAGCTTCCTTCACAATAGGAAACCCCGAATACCGTAAAGTTAAGAGCAAACAGGAGGACTAGAACAACAGATATAAGCGTAAAAAGAGCAGCTGCTTTTCTGTGCTTATAAGTAAATTCCATAAGATCCTCCCCAGTTCAGTATTCCTTTTAACCATATCAACAAGCTGTGTAGTTGTCAATATATTCTAGAGGACCAACTGTATTTCAACGCTTTTCATTTTTTCTCCATTCAATTCTTGATCATTATAT
>DHAA01000051.1 GCA_002397275.1 Thermacetogenium sp. UBA4966
TTTCGGGCAAACCGCTTTTAACTTGCTAAACTCATTTTCCCTTCGATAGTCTTCTCTCAAACTCCCATCTCATTCCACACGTCTTCGGCGGTCCACAGCGCCCGTTGATATCGACATGTCCCAAACGCTGCTCAAACACCGGATGCACCTTTTCACCCGGCTTTTTCCACCTTTATCATCCAGCCATTATGCAAAACTGTAGTTAGAAATTATTAACTCGCTGCTCTACCCTTGCTCTTTGCGAAACTCCGCAATCTTGTCTTCGCTGAGATCGGTTGCAATGGTGATTTGTTCGTCCGATAATCCCATTGATATCATTTTCTTAGCAATATCCAATGCCTTCTGCTGCATCCCTTGCTCAATACCTTGCTCAATACCTTGCTCAATACCTTGCTCAATACCTTGCTCAATACCTTGCTGTATCCCCTGCTCAATCCCATGTTTGATCAAGTACTTTTCGCTGGATACGCGGTCCAAATACCATTTGCGCCTCTGCTGATAAGCCGCCCTGGCCAATTCATCCGCACTGGCATGGGCAAGTATCTCTTCCGCCATGGCAATCACCTCGTTTCGTTTTTTAATGGTTTCTATCAATTCACGCTTCTCGGCGTTGGCCGCTTCCTTAATAAAGATCAGCCATTCTTCTAAAGTGGTCAGCCCCGCGGCATCCGCATAGTCTGTCAGTTTGTTCAGTTCCAGGTAGTGTATCTCCAGATCGCCCACCAGCTGAAACCCTAGCCGGCGTTCCCGAATTTCAAAGATGCTGTGGTAGTGTTCATTCTCTTTGATCAGGTTGAAGTCCAGTATGTTGATCACGATGCATGGATTGAGCTCAAAATAGGATTCTCCCTCCACGATCTGCTCGCCGTACATGGCAGACCAGTAGTAAAGGGAACGCTTGCGGTAGTTGTCGGTGTTTCTGATCTGGATCTCTATATCTACCAGTTCGCCCCCGGAGGTCTTTACTTTGATGTCCATGATCGATAGTTTGGCATCCTCAAAGGGTTTATCCGTATAGGGGTTAAGATAGACGATATCTGTAATCCGTTCGTCTTCGTCCCGGTCCAGTATGGCGTTTAGCAGGGCTATCAAGACGATTTTACTCTCCCGCGAATTCCCGGCAAATATCTGTTTAAAGGCAAAATCGATTTTGGGGTCCATCAACTTAAACACGTTTTCGGGAATGTGGTCCACCTCCATCTCTGGTTATATTATACCAAATTTCGGCGGCTTGCAGTGCATCAAACGATTTCTTTTCGCGCAGCATCTTAAGGCAACTCGTGGCTATTTATGCAGATTTAATACCGGTCAGCCCAGCGCTCCCTGCCCCAGCAGTTCGTAATCCCTGACATTGAAACACATCGAACAGCCAAACTGGTAACCACTTCACAACGAGACAGATTTCATGCGGTTCCTGGCCCTCGGAACATATGGTGTCTTCCCATGAACGGAAAGTTTACGGCTCCGGCTCCAACGCCCTTAAGCTCTCCGGCTCCAGCCCCGGCTGTTCTCCCGGACGGTCACGAAGTCTTTATAAATTCCACCGCTACTCATTAGCTCGTCATGCGTTCCAACCTGAGCGATCCTGCCGTCCGCGACGACCAGTATTTTATCGGCGTGACGGATGGTACCCAGACGGTGGGCGATGACCAGCAGGGTCTTGCCCCTGCACAGCTCGCTGATGGCCTGCTGGATATAGCTCTCGTTGTCCGCGTCCACGCTGGCGGTGGCTTCGTCGAGAATGACGATGGGCGCGTCCTTCAAAATGCAGCGCGCGATGGAAATTCTCTGCTTCTCGCCGCCGGAGAGCGTCTCGCCGCCCTCGCCAACCACGGTATCAAAGCCGTTGGGCAGCGCCATGATGAAATCGTAGCAGCGCGCCTTTTTCGCCGCCTCGATCACCTCGGCCTCGCCGGCGTCCGGGCGGCCCATACTGATGTTGTTATAGATGGTATCCTGGAACAGGTACACCCGTTGGAACACCATGCTGATATGATCCATCAGGTCGCTTAGTTTCACCTCGCGCACATCCCTGCCGCGGATCAGCACCTGCCCGGATTTTACGTCCCAGAAGCGGGCCAGCAGGCTTGCGATCGTGGATTTCCCTCCGCCGGAGGGCCCCACCAGCGCCACCATGCTGTTCCGTTTCAAACCAAAGGAGACATTGTGCAGCACCTCTTTGTCCCCATAGGCAAAGCTCACATTCTTAAACTGCACTTCGGGAACACCGCTGCTTTTCGGAATGGTATCCGCACCGTTATCCGGCAGCTCGGGCTCGGAAAACACGGCCTCGATGCGGTCCATGCAGCTGTTCATGACCGTCAGCCGCGCGCTCTGGCTGTACAGGGCCTTAAGCGGGCCGAACAGGTCGAAGACAAAGAGCATGATGCCCACAAAAAACGTCACATCCAGCAGGGCGCTGAAATTCAGATACACGGAAATGGCGATGACCGCCACAGCGCCGAAGCCGTAGAGGATATTCAGCTTGCGCTGCCAGGGCGAGTGGTTTTCCTCGAACGCTATGCTGACCCGGCAGCTCTCACGGAAGTTGTCGGCAAGCTCCCTCGACTTCTCGCCCAGCAGGTTATAGGTCTTGATAATGCCGATGCCTTCGGTGAAGTCCAGGACAGATTCGGTCAGGTTCTCGCTCTGCTCCTGACGGGCTGTGGAATCCACAAGGCTCTCTTTTTTCATCCCCTTGGCCACCAGCAGGATGATCAGAACGACAATGATAGCCGCAAGGCCCAGCCATACGTTGAAAATCAGCAGAAACACCAGCAGGATGGCTTCCGCAAAGATGTAACTCATCATATCCGCCAGCACCATCATGCAGTTTTCCTCGATAAACACCATGTCGGTGGACAGAACCGAGCTGATCTTGCCGATATTGCCTTCCGTAAAGTAGCCCATCGGCATTTTACGCAGATGCGCGCCCAGTTCCATACGCTTATCGGCAAACATCATAAACCCCGCCGCGGACTGCAGCCGGTCCGCGATATGCTGGAAAGCTATTTGCAATAACACGCTGCCGGCCATGGCGATCCCGATCCACAGGCACATTTGCACAGTCGCCGCGCCGTTGTAAAACGCGGCTAGGGCAAAGAACGCAAGGACGATCGGTGCTTTTGACAAAAGAGATTTCAAAAACGAGAACACGAACGCCCATTGTATCCTGCCCTTATATTTCCCGGAAGCCGAAAGGATCCGTCTCATTAAAGCGATCATCAGTTTTCATCTCCTTTCACAGCGCTGACCTTCCATTTTGCGCTGCCCTCGGCGGCCCGCCAGAGCCTTTGATATTCGGGGCAGTTTTCAAGCAATTCTGTATGAGTGCCGACCGCCGCGAGGTTCCCGGAACGTAGGACGCAGATCTGGTCCGCGTTCATGATGGAGTGCAACCGGTGCGCGATGACGATAACGGTTTTCCCTTTGATGACCTCGGCGATGGCCTCGTTCATCTTCTCCTCATTTTCCGGGTCCATAAACGCCGTCGCCTCGTCGAGCACAACGATGGGTGCGTTCTTCAAAATGGCGCGAGCCAGCGAGATGCGCTGCCGCTCGCCGCCGGAAAGCTGCTTGCCGGCGGCGCCGGCCAGGGTATGGATGCCGTTTTCCAGCCGGGCCAGGAATTCCCCGCACTGCGCCTTTTGAGCCGCATCCATGACCTCGTCGTCCGTCGCCTCCAGCCGGCCGAGACGTATGTTCTCCAGGATGCTGATATTGAACAGGAACTGCTCCTGCGCCACAAAGGAAATTTCGTTGTTCAGCGCCTCAATACTCATATCGCGGATATCCTGTCCGCCTATTTTTACCGCGCCGCCGCTCACATCGTAGAAATGGACGAGCAGCTTGGCCAGCGTCGATTTGCCGCTGCCGGATTCTCCCACCAGCGCGGCCAGGCTGCCTTCGGCGATCCGAAGCGATATGCCATGGAGCACTTCGGCCTCCTGGTAAGCAAAGCGGACGGCTTCGAATTCCACCGAATGGTCCTTTCCCGTAAACGGTTTGTCGGATTGCTGCAGCGGCGGGGCGCTCATCATCTGCTCCAGGCTTTCGATCTTGTAGTTGATCTGCGGCAGGGTGCCCATGAAGCTCAGGGCTCTGAGCAGTGGCGCGCCTACTCCCAGGGACATACATAAAACCAGCGCCAGACCCGGCAGGGTTGAATACCCCTGAATGACAAGATAGGCGCCGATGGGGAGGAGAAACAGCGCCACGCAGGGCAGAATACTGTTGTAAAGCGCCATCCACGGCCAGCACGCCTTATACCACGCCAAGGTGAAATCCCGGTAGCTTTTCACGTCGCCTTCAAAGCGGTGATAGGACTCGACGTCCCGGTTGAATACCTTGACAACCTCCATGCCGTTGATGTACTCGACAATAGTGTTGTTCATCTTCCGGGCCGCCGCGTAATAGTTGGTCATATCCTTCATGCCGATCCTGTACATGGCCATCATAGCGACAATCCCCAGCGGCAAAGAGCCGAGCGCCAGCAACGCCAGCTTCCAGTCCACAAGGAACATGCCGGCAAACACCAGCACCGGAATGGCGAGATTGGCGATCCCTTCCGGGAGCGCGTGGGCCAGCAGCAGTTCGATCGTCTCAATATCGTCGATGAACATCTTCTTGATCGCGCCGACGCCCTTTTCCTGAATGGCGCCCAAGGGCTGTTTCTCCAGCTTTCCCTGAAGGGAGATGCGCAGATTCTTCAGCGTGTTGTACGCGGAGCGGTGGGAGAGTGAAAGTCCCCGCACATAGAACACGGCGTACAGCAGCGCGCAGACCGCAATGGCGGCGATGCGCACGAGCACATACCCAGCCGTCATGGATTCGCGCATCAGCAGCGGCCGGATAATTTGATAGATGAATAAAAATGGCACGACGTACATCACGATGCCGACAAGCATGGAAACAATGGCCGCATACGTTGTTTTGCGATACTCGCCGGTATATTCCAGCACCTTCTTAAACAAAATGACCTCCCCCTTTATTTATAGTTAGTTTTATCTAACTTGCGGGCAAAATGCTGTCCCATCCACAGGAAGGACTTTATTCTTGCGCGCCGAACCCCAATACCCGCTGCCAATTGAACAGGCCGCAGACCAGCTTGCTATGGGCTTCGATCTGTTCCCAGGTATAGTTGTGGATAAACGGCTCGTATATCGTCGTCCAGAACGCGGAAAGCAGGATGTGCATTTCTTCCATGGGAATGCTCACGCGCGTTAGCCCGCGATTCTGCGCCTCCAGAAAAAAATCGTAGGTTTTCATGGTCATTTTTTCGACCCAGTCGTGCTGAAAATTGGCATACACCGTTCCTTCCGAGCACTTAATCAGCAGAACGAAGCCGTCGCGATGCTCATAGAGGAAGCTGAACCACTGCATCATGTCTTCCTCGTCCATATCCCATGCTTTGATCAGCGCCTCGTCGGAGAGAGAAGTTGGAGACACAGCGCTTCTTTGCGCCACAAATTCACTGAGAGCGCTGACCGTATCCGCGACGACGGCGCAAAACAGGTCTTCTTTCCCCTTGTACCTCCTATATAGGGCGCCGGTGGTGATCCCGGCGTTTTCGCAGATCGCTTTTAAGGATGCTCTTTCAAATCCGCCCGCAAGGAACTCTTTTTTTGCGCTTTCCATGATCCGCGGATCAATCGAGTGATCGGGCTTTGCCATACCGCCACACCTCTTAATGGGAAAACTTTATGATAATCTAATTACCGATAATCTAATTATCAGAATAGCAGGGCGTCTGGAATTTGTCAAGCACAAGATGCAAATATCTTTTCATTAGTAAAGCGCATGGCAACAGGCCTTTTTTGCAGCCTCTATCATTTCCTGCTCAGTGGCATCGGGATTACCAAAGCAGATATTGCTGCGGACATTTCTCCAGTCAGCCCCAGATAGCAGCTCGCGAATATTAGTCCTCTGGAAGCGATTTTGATGATAAGCAAATGGGCGCAGTTCGAAGGGATAAATCCCCATTCGATTTTTAGGTGAATGCTTTTGCTATCGGAGCAAGACCTTTGCATTGCGGTGACCGAAGTTCCGCCATGTCCAAAGATTTGACTACCGGCAGGCCCCGCGCATATTCAACCGTGGCGTTTGTCAGATCGCGGCTTGCCGCCATGGTGACGGGAGCATTCTTTCTCCATCGATCTGCTTCCGACATGCTCAAAACAGAGGATGCACGTTTTCATCCGGCTTTTTCCGCCTTCAGCTTCCAGCCGATCGCCTGCTTGCGCGCCCCCACAAAATCGGCGTAGACGCCGGTCTGCCCAAGCAGTTCTTCATGTGTTCCCCGCTGTACGATCCTGCCGCCGTCGATCACCAGGATCTGGTCGGCGTTTCTTACCGTTTTCAGCCGGTGGGCGATCATGACGATCGTCTTTTCCCGCGTAAGTGATTCGATGGCCCGCTGCAGCTGATCCTCGTTTTCCGGATCCACGTTGGCGGTCGCCTCGTCCAGCAGAACGATAGGCGCGTCTTTGAGCAGGGCGCGGGCAATGGAGATACGCTGGCGCTCCCCGCCCGATACGGTGGCGCCGCCTTCTCCGAGGACGGTGTCGTATCCCTGCGGCAGGTTGCTGATAAACTCGTGGCAGCAGGCTTTCTTCGCCGCTTCCTCCACCTGCTCGCGGGTTGCCGCGGGTGCGCCGAACTTTATATTATTTTCAATCGTGTCGTTGAACAGGTATACATTTTGGAACACCATGCTGATGCAGGAAAGCAGGCTGTCCAGCGTGTATTCCCGCACATCGACCCCGCCGATTCTGACACTGCCGGAATCCGCGTCCCAGAAGCGTGCGATGAGATTGCATACCGTGGTCTTGCCGCCGCCCGATGGCCCCACAATAGCCGTCGTTGTTCTTTCAGGCACCCGAAAGCTCACGTCTTCTAGCACCGACCGCTTTTCATAGGAAAAGCCGACGCTCTCAAATTCAATGTCAAAGCTCTCGGGAGCAGTCTTCCCGCCCTCGTCCATCACCGGAACCTTGTCGATCTCGTTGGCGCGGTCGATGGAAGCCTCGGTCAGCCGCAGCAATGCAGCTCCATGTCCTGCGGATTCAAGCTGCTCGAAGACCACAAAGGAAGCGATCAGCATCATCAGGCAGTTGACAAGCGTCATGCTGCCACCGAGATAAAAAAGTACGGAGGCAAGTATGATCAGAACCGAGAACAGCCGCAGCACAAGCTGCTGTAAGGCGGCATACGGCGTGATGGCCTTGGTCAGCGCCGTATTCTTCCGGCAGCTCTCTTCAATGGCCCGGTCCACCTTTTTATCTTGTTCTTCATCCAGGCTGAAGGCTTTCACTACGCCCATGCCCTGTACGGTCTCCAATACGGCTTCCACCAGCCCCTCCTGCGCCGCCTGGCGCTTAGGCGAGTCGCTGCGGGATCGTCTTTCCTGCAGTGAGGTGGCCCACAGAAACACCAGAATGCCGGCAAAGATGAGCAGGCCGATACGCCAATCGAAAAGGAGTATGGCCAGGGCGAACACCACGGTGGTTATAAAACCCCCCAGGGTCAGCACAAGGACCATGGGCGCCTGCATTTCCACGTCTCCTAAAATCGTCGTGGCCATCGCCGTAATATTCCCCAGGCTGTTTTGGTTGAAATAGCCCATCGGGATGATCTTCAGCTTGTCGCCGACGGCAATGCGCTTTTCGGCAACCATAAAGTAGCCCGCCTTGGTCTGCTGCAGCTGCGAGAAGTAGTGCGTTATGATCTTTCCAAGGATACTAGCCAGCATCAGCCCGAGCGCCGCCCAGGCCGTCCCCGTCCCGGAGGATCCCGCCGTCAAGGCGCTGAGAATAACGAACAGAGCGGCAAGCATCAAAGCGCTGAATACAGCGTTGAAAAACCCAAGAATCACGGACTTTCTGATTTCATTCCTCATGCCGCCTGCAAACTCCCAAATCTTTCTGAATACGCCGATCATCACAGTTCACCATCCTTTACGCCAATGTGCGCCTGCCACATGCTTCTGTACAGCCCTGAGGCGGCCAGCAAATCTTCATGTTTTCCGGTCGCCTCGATTTTGCCGTTATTCACGAGTACGATCTGATCGGAATCGGTCACTGTGGACAGCCGGTGCGCGATCACCAGCAGCGTTTTTCCAGCCACCAGCCTGGACACCGACCGCTGGATCTCCGCTTCGCTCTCCGGATCGGTGTAGGATGTCGCCTCGTCCAGGATAACGATGGGCGCGTCCTTGAGCATGGCGCGGGCGATAGCGACGCGTTGCCGCTCCCCGCCGGAAAGATGCCCGCCCGCCCCGCCGACGCGGGTTTCGTACCCCTGTTCAAGCTGGCGGATAAAGGCGTCGCAGCCCGCATTCTTGGCAGCAACCTCTACCTCGGCGTCGGAAGCGGAACGCCGGCCCATGCGGATATTCTCGCGGACGGTATCGTCGAACAAATAGTTGTCCTGCGCCACGTAAGATATGAGGTCTGCCAGCTGGCGCTGGGGAATATCCTTCAGATTGACGCCGCCGATCGTGATCTCTCCCTCGGTCACGTCCCAAAAGCCGGCAAGCAGCCTGGCAACGGTAGATTTCCCGCCGCCGGACGGACCGACCAGCGCCGTGACCGTACCGGGGCGGATGGTAAGGCTGACGCCGCGCAGCGCCGGCTCCGCACCGTTTTCATGATAGGAAAAGGAAACATTTTTCAAGGCGATGGTCAAATCGGAAATATCCGCTTCCTGTGCAGGACGCTCCAGCTCCGGGGCGGAAAGAATGTCGCCGGTCTGCTGCACCACCGTCCCCATTATGGCGAGGTTATCGGTAAAGGATGTGGCGGCGAGTATGGGTCCCACAATGCCCAGCGAGAGGATGATCACGGTGACGAAATCCGCTGCCGGCAGGCTGCCGTTGGCGTAAAAAAGGAAACCTATCGGCAGCACGGTCGTCAGGGTGGCGGGGCAGATCGCCGTATAAGCTGACATAGGAAGCTGACAGCTTTTCATCCAATTATAGAAATAGGCGGCGTTGTCGTTGACTGCGTCGCTGTATTTCCGATACGATCTGGCGCTCTGGTTGAACGCCTTGATCACCTCGATGCCGCCGATGTATTCCACCACCGCGCTGCTCATCCGCTTGCCGGCCTCCACCGACCCGGCATACTGCGCGGGATAGGTTTTCATAATGATCATCATAAAGACCATTCCCACAGGCAGCGTAATGAGGGAGACCAAGGCCATGCGCCAATCGAGCACAAAAAGATACACGATCAGCATAAGCGGAACGAGGAGATTGGCGGTCATTTCGGGCAGCAGGTGAGCGAGGGTGGGCTCCAAGCCCTCCACCCGCTCTACGATGACATCCTTATACCGGCCGGAAGGCGTGTCCAGCAGAGCGCCCATCGGCATCCGGGAAAGCTTGGAAACCAACTTTTGGCGAATATCCCGCAGAGTGCTATAAGTAGCGGTGTGGGAAATGATTGTCGACCAATTGGAGAAAAGGACCCTGCCTATGTATCCGGCCGCCGCCACAACGCACCAAATAAGATAAAACTGCAGCTCCCTTTCCCCGCCCAGCAGGCCAACGATTATCCGCGCCGCAGCGAAATAGGGAATAAGCCCTGAAAAGACCCCCAGCACCGCCATAACAACCGAGACGATGTATTTGCCCTGATAGGGTTTTGCAAACTCCCGCAGGAGGGAAACGGGGCTTTTCTCCTCTGTTTTTTCCATACAGAAATCCTCCTTTTGTTAGATTTATCTAACACAAATGGTGTTTATAGGCATTAGCGCGCCAACACCTATAATAGCTATAAAATAATTTCATCCAGTACAACAATCAGTGCGTTCTTCAGGAAGATACGGGCAATGGACACATGCTTATGCCCGCGTCGTGCCGTTTTCCGAAGCGAACGTTTTCTCTACTTATTCAACTCTTCGCTGTAATCCCATCTTCATCAATTCTTCCATAATAATTGGGTATGGAAGAAACTCACCAAAATCCCTATACCCTACAACAGGCATCTTTTTAATATTTATTATTTTGGCCAAAACTGCACATACCTTTCCAGTCAACATGTTCCAATCGCCTTCATATAAAAAAGTGATTCTTTTTACTGGCTCATTATTTATTTTGATAAAAAAAGTATACATCGTATATAGTTCTTCAGTTTTATATTTTTCATATATGGAACGAATTTGTTGGGCGGCATCCTCCGCTTTTATATCATTGTCATATTTTAACTTAATTGACACTTCAAGAAATTTTGCCATGATTTTTATGTTTTTGAATGTATTATAAAAAAATCCATTTTGGATTTGATATCGTTTACAAATACGGAAAAAATTATTATTAACGATCGGATATGCACAAACTTCACCCGTTGGAGCTGGCAAAGCTATTTTTTCACGATTATTTATATCAGACTTTATGATAGCTCCATTTGAAAAATAACAGAAAGCATTGTCGTTTTTCCCCCTTACATCAGAGACAATGTCAATTGTCGCGCCTTCCGAAAAAGAGCCGTTTCCTGAAAAATACTCTTTTATTTCTATCACTTCATTCGAATACTCGTTAATCACCAACGAAGCCAGGAATTCAGTCAGGCCTGGATAGGCTCCGGCAGAAGTAATCATGGTATGGTGCTGCTTTAATATTCTATCTTCCCTTTCTCTTATTTTTTTCTTTACCTCTTCCAGTCCGTAGGGATCAATATAGCTGATCGCCTGACGAATGCACTCCTCAGCAACTACAGTGCCTATTGCCGAAGCCGGGGCTGTGCAATTTATCACGATGCTGCATTGAGCGCAGAATTTCTCTAATCTTTTTTTATCATGAACATCCACTTCACATATTTCCGCATGCAACCGCTCTCGTGCATTGAGTTCTTCTAATAATTCTATCTTTCTTCCGCCAAGCAGCAGAGAATAACCTTTATCTTTACCAAAAGCCTGGAGAATACTTCTTCCCACAGATCCAGAAGCTCCTAAAATTCCAATTGTATTCATTGGCACCTATTCCCTTTCCCTTCCATATTGCGATATTCTGTGATTATACCATTTTAATCCAGAGGAAATTTATCTAACTGGATTTGGTCGAGTATCCTTTAATCGGGAAGACATTGCTTCACATATTCGTTTATTTTTTTCTTTCCGAAAGCCCATTCTTTACCTTTATAAAACTTTTTGATTAATAAGCGCATGTTATAATTCTTATCTCCGGAAACCACGTGTACATATTGCCCGTTTTCTTCATATAACAACTCCTTCCATTTCTCTTCTCCTAAATAAATGGATTCTTTTCGTATTTCATCTTCAGGCTTGGCCATCATAAACACTTGAGATACTAATATCCAAGGTTCGTCAAGAATAGGTGACGTAAGAAAAAGAGTTCCTTCAGGCTTAATCATTTCATTTAAACGATGTAAAGCATCTCTGATGTTTTTCGCATTTTCTAATACCCCTGTTGCGATAATGAGATCAAAATAGTTTGGATAAAAGCCCTGTTCTCGATAATCTCCGTCTATATCCAATATTTTATAATGGATATTGTTATCTTCCCCAAAGTTGGAGCGCGCTGAGCAAAAAAAACTCGACGCTATATCTGTAAAATAGTATTCAAAATTACTGATTTTGCGAGCCTTTAACTTCTTGATAACACGAATAGCCGTAGCGCCTGATCCTGCCCCCACTTCCAAAATTTTTATCGTTTCTCGCTGCGACTGCGCAATTTTGCTGACCAATTCAGCAATCACTTCATTAAAATAAACCGCAATCGAGCTTTCACTATAAAGCGAGTCTATGACCTTTGTACTCCCTTCCGGGTAAAGTAACGCAACCGGATTCACCTTTCCTTCTATCACTCCTTGTAAATGCCGTATACATGCTTCATAGTAATCAACAAAAGGAGTCGTGCCGATTGCTTGAAACCATAACGCTTTCAATTCAGTGAAAGCGTTTTTCCAGTCATAATTGGCGTACTTATCTTGATAAATGTAGGCCGTAACGGGCACTTGACGGATAACGCCTCTGACTAATAACGTTTTGATCCAATATTGCATGATCCATATGTATTCATACCTGATCTGTATAGTTTGTAATATATCAGCCAGCGTATATGCTCTGTTGTCCACAAAAATATTGGCATTATTTAGTGTTTTAATCATGGCAGCCAGTGCTAGATCATCTCTGATCTGAAAAGTTGACTGAATAGCTTCCGACACTATTTCTTCTCTATATTCTTGTCCAATCACTAAATCATTCCAATTTCCCGTTTTTGCCGCTTCTTTTTTTGCAGCGATAACCGCAGCAAGAATTCTTTTACCTTCTTTTCCATCATCCACAACAACAGCTTTGGCTTCCTGGATTTTATCATTTTTTTTTAACGCATTCCCTAGCTTCTCCAACTCTGCGCGCTCTTCGCGTCTTTTAACTTGTATATCCTTGCTTATGGGTCCTTCATTTTCCCTGTTTGTCAAGCATCTTCCATTATCTCCTGTTTGGTCAAGGCGTTCACCGGGAAAAAAGAGTTGGCTGAAAAAGGCCTCTCTTTTCTTTTGATCCTTCCCATACACTATTTCGTTCGCCGCTGTCTTTTGCAGTACAAAGAGTTTTTGGTTATACACGGATAAATAACTTCCCCTTGGAGGAGCCCAATATTCTAACCGGAATCCGCACCGGCCGAATATCTCCATCCAATTATCCAGGTCCACAAATGTTGTATTATTGTTTTGCCGGATGTCCTTTGCTTCATTCATCATGAATGCTTGAGAAATTAACATAGGTACAGACTCGCCAACGGCTTCGACCAGAACTAAATAGCCGTTGATATTGAGTATATCGTGTATATATTGCAACGTCATTTTGATATCTTTAGCATTATTGACCACACCTACCGCAATTACGATATCCATTCTGTTATTTTTCTTAATAATATCTGACATATTTTGATCAATATTGATTTTTAGAAAATCCATCCAGTCTAAACCGGAAAAATTATGTTTAGCCTTCTGAATAAAAAAGTCGGAGACATCCGAATAAATATACTTTTTATCGCTATCCAGATCTTTAATTTTTTCTATAATCGCCCTTGTTGTGGCCGCTGTACCGCCACCAAGTTCTAAGATATTCACTTTTTTATTGATGGTTTGATCTCTGACGAATTCTGCGATTTCTTTGTTCAAGCATCTGGCGATGGCCGTGTCGGAATACAAAGCATTGGCAACGTCGAATTTCCCTTCCGGAAAGAGAAGAAACGCTGCGTTTAACTGTCCGGTCATGATCTCCGGTAATCTCGTAGCGTTATTATAAAAATATTCTAAGGTCAGACCATCCCCGAGAGGCTTTGTCCAGGCCTGTTTGGCCTGCATCCAGGCTTGTTCCACATGAGCACTTTTTATCACTGTAGTAAAGTAGTAGTATTTCTCCGCATCTTTTATAAGATAGCCTGCTTTGTGCAATTCGCCTATCCAGCGATAGATAATCGGCTGATACGCCCGTTTTATTTTTAGGCCATTTACCAGAGTATCGGCCGTAAGCCCAAGACTAATATCCCCTTTCTCCAAGGATTGCTGGAGTATATACCCCATACTGGCTAAGCAGGCTTCGTTTAATTTTCCTATCCCCATTGGAATTTCGTATTCCTGATTTAATTTTTCTTCCCTGTCCGCTACATCTAATAAATCACTGGCATAGTATTGATATTCGCTTTCTTGTGCAACATGCGGATATCCCAATCCGGACATTAACTCATGCCATTGCTGGCAATATAATAATTTTTGGGGGAACTGCTGCCTTTTCCAGTCAGGATTATTTTTCCCTATCTCAGGCAAAACTTTTTTAATATCCTCTTTGATGGCTTCAATCCAAATTTTTGTAAATACATCCCGGTGCACCGTGTCATGGTCATATAACTTTACGGCATTTTTCTCAAACATAGCCGATCCAAACATAATTGCTTCAGATGGTCCGGTCGCCTTTCCTAGATTGGCCGGTATAAGATTTGTTTCTGGAAAGTGGATTTTGGGTAACCAAAGCACCGGGCCATGGGTGTCCACCAGCATTAAACGCCCTGCCGGAAAACCGATTGTCATTTGATGCAGGAGATGGAGATCGCCGTCCCCATCATTTTTATCCACTTCATTATGTGCTCGGAAAGTAACCTCCACGTCCTTGATGCGGGCAACCAATGTTTGAAACGGGGTTATAGTATTAATGACACCAATGTTTTGCCAGGGGCGGAGAGACGGCAACACCTCGCCTAAAATTTGGATTAGGGGATAGGATACTTGCGTGGCAAAATCAATGTTCACATATAAAATTTTCTGTCTACTTACAATTTTATTGGCATTATTAATAAAATTACGAACCGCAGGCAGATTAGCATATAGGTTTCCAAGTGCAAAGAGGACTCCATTTTTTTTGGCGCATTTCAGGCATTCAGCCAGTTCCTGATGGTGAAGGGGCTGTTCCATCAATACGCTAATTTTTTTATTCATTAAAGAGCGGGCTATTTCCGTGCCTTTTCCCCCCAGCACTTCCGACTTGATGACCATACAGGCCAAATCGATCTGAGCAGGGATGTCTTCGATCCGCGTATACAAAGGAATACCATAATAGTGAGCGCACTCGATGGATCTCCTGCTTCCTCCCGCCAGCACCCCGACGATTTCAATATCGTCACCCCATTGCCTCAGTGCTTCAATGTAAAATTGTCCAAATCTCGTTCCACAAATCAGAACTTTTTTATTTGTGTTCAATTCCCTTACTCCTTCTTGGAAAACTATAATTCCCCTTCAGTCCTAAATACTTGTGCGCTTTTATTTTCCTGACTTTTTTTAGCCAATAAATAGATATTAGGCGCTTCAAAAAGCCAACTCAACTGAATTTCCAAACCGTAAGTTTTTTTTAACCCATTGATGAGCCGGATGGCTTTCAGGGAATCGCCTCCATTTTGGAAAAAGTTATCGTATTTACTGGAAATCTTCGTATCTAAAACCATACCCCATACCTTGGCGATTTTTTGTTCCAGGTTTGTCATGACTTCCATATCATCGGATCTGAAAATGTCCTGGGAAACGCCTTTATCATCGATCAAGCGATTTAGCTTCTCGCGATCAATTTTTCCGTTAACAGATAACGGCATTTCTTGAATCTGGTACACTTCGCCCGGCATCATATAATCGGGTAAGTGTTTATTTAGATGTTCACTGAATATTTTTTCGTCAAACACTGCTATTTTGGGCGGTATGCGCGCAACGATGATACTCTCTCCCACACCTTGCCCTTCATTTTCACTCCCTTCCGGCAAAATGACGCTCCAGGAAAAACCATGCTTTTTTAACAGGTCGGCCCATTCCCGTTCCATCAAAAGCGGACTTCCTTGGGATTTTCTTTCATCGGTAATGCGACTGAACCCGTCTTCTAAAAAAGCAACTGTGCTCATCATTAAGGCATTACTCTTGGTATATTCATGGATAATCAGGATGCCCCCAGGCCGCAGCATCTTTTTGATGTTCTCCAAAGTCACATGGAGGTTATACGCTCTATGCAAGGTATTATCCGCTACGATAATATCAACGCTATGTTCTGATTTTACGCGTACAAAACGCTCTTGCCTGAAATCGAACTCATCCTCTGCCGCAAAGTTCGGATAACCGGCGTATTTTCCCTTCATTTGCTCCAAATAGGTGGATGATTCATCGTTATACAGGTATTTCCCCTTTCCACCTAAAATTCGAAGAAACTCTTCGGTCTGACTCGCCATTCTTGTTCCCAGTTCCAGGCAAATCGGCGCCTCTTTCTCCTGTACACAAATCCGAAAAACCTTTTTCAGACATTCCGCGAAGAAGGATTGATACAAATCGTATTTCTGCAATGCTTTGGCTTCCAATAAAAATTGCCGACTTGCCAGAATTTCAGGAACACTTTTTTCGCCTCTCATGATTTTTATAGTTGCAGGGATGTTATGAAATAAGTCGTCCTGCAAAATCCTTAACTGTTTCATCCGCAGTTCCTCTTTCTCCGGAATAACCGCCTTTTCTCTTTGCTTATGGCTATATTTTTCGTTTCTCTTTTGTAAGTAACCGTTTTGGGCCAGTAGGTCGAGCCAAATAGAGAGCAGCTTAGAAAATGAACTTTGGATATGGAGTTTTTCCAGCAACCGGTCTCCGGTAAAGCCCCCCTCTAATTCAGCTATTCCCATTCTGCATAAAGTCTCATATATTACTACGGCACATAACTGTTCTATGTGCTGATTAAAATCGTTCATTTTTCCGGTTTTCTTGATTTCCTCTAACGCCGCCTTGGGGGCTGATTCATGCAAAGTCTTCAGAAATACAGTTTCATTTCCAGGCGGGTTGCTCTCAATGCTGCAATAAGCGTTTCCTTCCTCCATACATAAGAAAGAAATGATTCTGCCTTTTTTGCTGTGGGCCTGGCTTACGGTTACTACAGCATCTCTGATTCCCGGCAGCTGCTTGATTGTACTTTCTATTTCTCCCAGTTCCACTCTGTACCCATTGATCTTAACCTGAGAATCGGCCCTGCCTAAAAATTCGATGTTTCCATCCGGCCAGTATCTTCCCCTGTCCCCCGTACAATAGATTCTTTCCCTGGTTCCGGGATGAACAATAAACTTTTCTTTTGATTTTTGCTCATCATTAAGATAGCCCAAGGCGACGCCCTTTCCTGCAATATACAACACTCCCGCCACCCAATCCGGGCAATCCTCCAACATTGGGTTCAGGACAAAATACTTTTGATTGTCCAAAGGTTTTCCGTAGGGAATGCTTTTCCAGGTTGCAGGGATCTCGGCCGGTATTTCCAAAGCATTGGACCAAATCGAAGCCTCCGTTGCCCCTCCCAGGGCGATTATCTGTACCTCCGCCCAGCAAGTCCTGATTTTTCCCGGCAGGTTCAATGGAATCCAATCCCCGCTCAGCAAGACAAGGCGCAGATAGTTGGAGTGCAATTTTTTTTGCTGCTGTTCAAATTCCATCAGCATTTCCATCAAGGCCGGAACGCTGTTCCACAACGTAATCTTTTCCCGATTCATCAGTTCAATCCAGTGCAGCGGGTCCTTGGCCCTTTGGTGATCCGGAATGACCAGCGTTCCGCCCACCCCCAACACTCCGAAAATGTCATAGACGGAAAGATCAAAATGCAGGTTAGACAGGCCAAGAATTTCGTCCTGATGGGTAACGTTATAGCGCCTGTTGATGGCATGAATGGTATTAACGGCTCCGCCATGGGTGATCATGACCCCTTTCGGTACACCTGTGGTCCCGGACGTATAAATCACATACGCCAGGGTTGAAGGGGTATTGCCGGCAGGTCTGGCCTCCGAGGCACGGTTTCCTGCCCGGACCGCCAGACAATTCCATTCCGCCAGCCACTGATTCCGCCGGAAAATATTTTCCTGGACCAGGACGATTCTGACGCCGCTGTCTTTCAGGATTTGCTCTAGCCGCTCCCTAGGATTCTGCGGGTCCAATGGCAGATAGGCAGCTCCGGCCAATAGAATTCCATAAGCGGCTACAATCTGTTCCCATCCCTTTTCCATCAAAATGGCTATTTTTTCTCCTTTTTGTACATGCCGGGACTGCAGTTCCCGGCAAAGATAAAAGGCCTCTTCTTTCAGTTCCCGATAAGTCATCCGGCGTTCCGGTGTGATGACGGCCTCTTTTTGCGCGTACCGGGACGCTGCTTTTAGAAACATGTCATCCAGGGTTTCCTGTGCCAATTCGCGAACGGTCTGGTTGGCCTCTCTTCTTTGCGATGAGATTTCAGCATTTACCAGCGTCGGAGTTTTTTGGCCGAACAAATGCGAATTAGCGGCCAGATTTTTTAAGAGCCTCGTGTACGCCCCAAACATCTCGTCCAGCATTCCTGGATAAAACAGTTCGTCAAGCGCATCCCAGAAAAGGCATAATTCGCCGTCCTTTTCGATGACCTGATGATCCAGCCACACCTGGGGGGTTTGAGAAATATTATAGACAAGGCTTCCCAGCCATTTTCTTTCGCTCCATTGCTCCACGCCCAAACCGCTGGTGAATACGATCGGCATGATGGCTCCTTTGGTATTCCCGGATATTTTTTTCAAATCCCTTTGCACCTCAACAGCACTATAGAAAGAATGCTCCAAGTCACGGGTTAATTGCCTCTGGATATCTTTTGCTCTTACACTGAAGCTGCTGTTCAGATCGGCTTTAATCTCCAGCAGGGTCAGCGTTGTAAAATCACCCACGATCTTTTCCACTTGCGGATGTAACGGTTTCCGGTCAAACTGGGTCAAATTAATCGTGAAATCAGGCTGGTAGCTCCAAAGCCTTAACACTTCCGCATAGGCCGTAAGCAATAATACGGACGGGGTGATCCCATATTCTTTTGCTCTGCTTTTCAGGCACGCCCATTCATTTTGGCTTAAGCTTCCGGTG
Source organism: Thermacetogenium sp. UBA4966 (assembly GCA_002397275.1). GTDB lineage: Bacteria > Bacillota > DSM-12270 > Thermacetogeniales > Thermacetogeniaceae > Syntrophaceticus. The sequence goes on from DHAA01000051.1 coordinate 18,396, forward strand.
CGGCGCTGAAATCTCTGGTTCTTCAGGTCACCTTCGCTTCTGGCCAGGGGAAGCTCCGGGGCAGGGGCCAGTTCGTGAATCCGCTTCTTCCAATACTGCTTATCTTCTTCATAAATACGGGAACTTTTTATCCTTTCCAGCTCTAATACATAGTCCCGGAAAGACAAGGACAACTCCATATCCGCCCCTTTGCCTGCGCGGTATATTTCCGCCCATTCATTGAGCACCCGAAACATGCTCCATCCGTCAAGAATGATATTATCGAAACTGATATGCAGTCTCCCTTTTTCCCGGTTCAATACGCTCATTTGCACATCAAATAACGGCCAGCAGTCTGTTCTCAGGACATGATGCGACATTGCGCTTCGCGTCTTTTCCAGGGCTTTGGCCTGCTCTTCTTTCGGTAAACCGACTAAATCCCACACCTTGATCATATAGTCAGGCACTTCGCGTAAAATTTGCTGCCGCCCATCCGCAAGAATAATGGCTCTCATCATGCCGTGCCGGCGTACTAGTACATTCCAGGCCGCCTGTAAGCGGGAAAAATCCAGTTTTTCCGTGTCTAGCTCAAAATAGCAGTGGGTGGCTACATTGCCAAGATGATATAAGCCCCTTCTCCCTATCCAATAGGCATATTGCACCTCCGTTAGGGGGAACGGTTCATTGGTCCTTTCCGGATCCGGAGTAATCTCCGACAGCTGAACCCCGGCTTTACCTGTTTCGGCTTTTTCCAGGGCGGCGGCTAGCTCCCGTACCGTCGGCTTTTCAAATACCGCGCCAATGGATAATTTGACTGCAAACGTCTTTTGGACGGCTGCCAGGATGCGGGTAGCCACCAGCGAGTCTCCGCCTAAGGAAAAGTAATTGTCCGTCACGCCGAGATTATCCATATGAAAAATATCCTGCCATATTTGCAGCAGCTTGCTTTCCGTCTCTGTGGCTGCCGCCCTTTTTCCAGGTGACGACGCAGGAGGTTGAAAGGTTGCCTGCAGTTTTTTTCTGTCCAGCTTCCCGTTAGCTGTTAACGGCAGACGCTCCAGAAAATAATATATTCTGGGTACCATATATTCCGGGAGCTTTAAAGAAATCTGTTCTTGCAAACGTTGGGGCGTACAAGCGATTCCTGCACTTTTATATTGGGCCGCCAGGATACTTCTTCCCCAGATCTGCGGATGAACTCTTATCACAGCGAATCCGTTCCGCTCTAGGATGCCTTTCCATTCGGCAACCTGGACAACGGCCGAGCGGTTCTCTTTTCTTACATCCTCCAGGTTTTTAAATCCTTCTTCCAAAAAGGCTGCCGTTATTTCCTGCAGATAGGTCTCTGCGGTAAATTCCGTCATCAGCAATACACCTGCCGGCGCCAGCAAACGGGTGATTTGTTTCATGCTTTCCTGGACATGATGAGACCGGTGCAGGGAATTCACGGCAATGATACAATCAAAGAAATGGGGGCTGTATCCTTGCTCCACCACGCTTTCTTCCAGGTTCAGCCGTTTGAACTCCACTGTCACAGCGTCATGGATCCGGCTTTTGATCTCATCGATAAAAAAGGGCGAGGTATCCCCATAGACATATTCTACAGAAAGGCCTTGCAGGGCGTTGTGAATTTGCCCGGTAGCGTAGGAATCCCTGGTACCGATTTCCAATATTCTCAGCGGTTTATCCGTTAAATACAATTGCGCCAACTGCTTGAAGTATTGCAAAAAGACGGCCAGATGTTCCTCGTACCCCGGAATTCTTTTCAGCAAATTATAGGGAGCAATCTCCTGCCGATTCTGATAGAATACTTCGATTGCTTCTTCATTTCCCTGCAGCAGCCCGACGGTATGCTCCTGCAACACTTGGCAGTATTGATCGATCTGTTCTTTCCCTTTTACCTTGAAGTTTTCCGGCTCTGTCGGCGCTTGAACGAAACGGTAACTGCCATCCCTTTCCTGCAAACAGCCTTCCAGCTGTAAAAGGAACAGCCAGCGCCGGATCAGTTCCCCTTGTTTTTTGGCAATCCGGCCGCGTTCCATGACATCATGCATATTATAGAATTTATCTTTCTCCTTAAACGCGCCTGCTTGCCGCAGCGTATTCCATATGATCCCCATACTCCTGCCATTCGCATAAGCGATGTATCTGGAAAATTCATCCTGAAGATCTCCGCTGGGCTCATCCTGGGCGGCAATTTCCCCAATAGGCACCCACTTGTTTTCGTCCTTTTTACTTTCAGCCCCTGCCAGAAAAGAATTTTCATCCTCTGCCACTTCGACATAAGCGGCTAAATAATTATCCCCTTTTTTCTCCCCCGCCGCTTCAACAACGGCGTTTTTAACGCCTGCACATTGCCTAATGGCCTGCTCGATTTCCCGCAACTCAATGCGGTGACCCCGGATTTTAACCTGATTATCTTTCCTGCCCAGAAACTCAATCGTACCGTCTGCCCAAAAGCGGCCCCGGTCCCCGGTCCGGTACCAGCGTCCGTAACTATCCTCAATAAATTTAAGCCGCGTCAATTCCGAGTCCCCCCGGTAGCCTTTGGCTACACCCTCCCCGCCGATCCACAACTCCCCTTCCACCCAGCAGGGGCAATCCCTGCCGTTTTCATCCACAACCCTGTACGCCTGGTGCTTTAACGGCCTGCCGTAGGGAATGGACTTCCAGTCCTTGGGCAATGGCAATTCCACCTTCTGATGGTTGGACCAGATGCTGGCTTCCGTCGCCCCGCCTAGCCCAATGAATTGGCAGCCTTCCGTATGCCTGGCCAGGCGCTCCGGGAGGTCCAGACCGATCCAGTCTCCGGATAGGAACACTAAACGAAGGGGAAGGGCCACTTTTTTTGCTTCGGCATACACCAGCAGCATATCCAGCAAAACCGGAGCCGAATTCCAGACACGAATTCCATAATCCAGGATCTGCTCCAGCCAAAACCCCGCGTCCCTTTCTTTTTCCTCCGGTATTAAAACCAGCCTGCCGCCTTTGCCTAAAATTCCAAAGACATCATATACGGAGAGGTCGAAATCCATGGCCGAGACACACAGGACAGCATCCTCTTCGTTGATCTGATATTTTTCGTTAATATCTTCCACCGTATTCCACGCGCTTCTATGGGTGATCTCCACCCCCTTTGGAATACCAGTACTCCCCGATGTCATGATGATGTAGGCCGAATCCTCCGGCCTGACTTCAGGATAAGCAGCTAGATGTTCATCCTTCATGAATTCCTCTAAATCCCAAACCGCGATTGGGACAGGGCAGTCCGCTTGCAACGCCTTATTTGTCAGTACAAAATGAATACCGGTCTTTTCATGGATTAATCGCCTTCTGTCCTTCGGTTGGGACAGGGTAATGGGAACATAATGATTCCCGGAAATTAGGATCCCCAATACGGCCACAATCTGTTCATATCCCCTTGGTAAGGTGAGGGCGATGGGTTGTCCTTTGATTCCCCTTTTGACAATGGCCGCGGCAACGGATAACGCCTTGCCCTTTAATTCCCCGTACGTCAGTTCCACCCGTTTTCCCGCATCGATCAAGGCGATTCTCTCCGGATTTTCCAGCGCCCTGGCCAGAAACCCCTCGTGAATACCCTTGGGATTTTCCGCCTTGGTTGTCTTGATTTCCTGCTCCAGAAAATTCTTCTGCGCAACAGGCAGTAAATTAAATGCCCGGTCCCAGCTTTCCGTAGTTAAATCCTGCAGCAGAATTTCCAGGCTTTTCATCATCTCATCCACCATGCCCGGCGGGAACAAGGCATCTACCGCATCCCAGGCCAGCGTCAAGCCGTCCTCGTCTTCATAGGTCTGGAAATCCAACCATACCTGCGGCGTCTGGGAAATCATATAAGAAAGCTCGCCGATAGTCTGCCGGAAATGCTGATTTACCAGCGGTGTCCCCAGATTGCAGGCAAACACTACAGGCGCCGCGCTTTGCCTGCCGCCGCGCAGCTGGGACAGATCTCTTTGCACCTGTACCCCCGAATAGGCGGCATATTCCACATCCCGGTGCAGTTGTTTTTGGATCCGCTGCAATACTTCAAGGAAGCTGGGCTTATTTCGGCAGTCGGCTTCCAGCAGAAGCAATGTCGTAAAGTCTGCCACCACATCCTCCAGCCCTTTTCGCACTGTCTGGCGGTTGAAAAGGGGGATATTGATCAAAAAATGACTTGTACTGCTCCATCTTTCCAGAACTAGGGCGTATGCCGTCAATAGCAGCACCGCCGACGTAGTCTGATGGGCCGCCGCCTTCCTCTGCAGGCACTGCCATTTTTCCTTGGGAATCAAAACTATTCTTCTGCTAAATTGCACCTGCTTCAGTTCTTCCGGCCTTTTGGCCAAGGGAAGCTGCGGACCGCCCGGCAAAGCGGGCAAACGTTCCTGCCAATATGCCTCTGCTTTTTGCCTGCTCAGGCGTTCTTCCTGACCCTGCTCATCCAAATAGGCGCCAAAATTCCAGTTCCGGGAATTTTCCGGGAGTATTTCCCTTTGAAAGGCAGTCGCTAAGTCCCGTATTAATATCTGTATACTCTGAACATCCGCTACCAGCAGGTCCAGATCAAAATGCAGGCGCGTCTTGCCGCCAGGGAGAATACTGAGCGCGATTCCTGCTACCTGCCCGTCTTCAACCTTTAATTTTCTATGGGAAACGCCCGCGCGGATTTCCTGCAGTTTATTGTCAACATCCTGGCAGTTTTGCAGGTCAAAGACCGCTATCTTCTCCTCATAGGGCTCGGGCATAATTTCCTGCTGCCCGTCGGTCAAAAACCTGGCCCGGAGCATGGGGTGATGCTGCTGCAAGGTGTTCCATGCCTGCTCCAGCCTAACGGGGTCCACCCCTTTGCCGTCAAATTCCAGATAGACATGGCATCCTATTCCCCCCAGGATCTGATCATCATTTCTGCCAATCCAATAAGCATATTGCACATCGGTCAGGGGAAACGCTTTTCCCTTTGGCGCCGGTCCCGGCGCTGTGGTCTTTTGTTTTGGGGGTATTTCCCCTTTCCCTTTCAGGATTGTCCACCATTTTTCCAGGGTAGGTTCTTCCATCAACTCCCCGAAAGAAACGCTGACACCTTCTTTTCGCCACTGATTAACCAGACGCATGATTTGCAGCGAATTCAGTCCCAGTTCCAGCAAATTGCGGGAATCATCAAAGTTTGGTTTGCTGGCAAGTTTCTCCTTTATTTGCCCCTTTACTTCCCCATAGTTCATGTCATTCCCTCCTCTGCTCATTGCTGCACCACCCGGGCCGGTATTGTATTTTCTTATCAATTTTCCCCACGCTTGTTAAGGGCTAGTTACCCACCGTTTTACCTGATCCAGCAGCTTATAAGGCGCCACGCTAATGTCATGCAAAAATTGATGGACGAGTGTAAGGTCCATTGCTTTCTCCACGTTGGTCAGTAAAAACGCACACATCCTGGCTCCCAACGTTACATCCGGTAGGCCGACAACTACCGCTTCCTTAATGTCCGGATGCTGGCATATGATTATTTGTAAAATGATAAAATTATCCGCAATAGTATGGTTCTATCGGATAGAATGCCGTATCCTCCAGTTCATACACACTTAAAATTAATTGCTCCGAATAGGAAAAAGATATGGAGTTTTCTTCAGGCCGCTTGCGGGTGATGATAAAGCGCAAATTTTTATCTGCTATTTCCATTGGTTCTATTGTCGTCGTTCCGTCACAATGCTCCCGGATAATATTAAGGCGATAAGGTCCATCCGTTTCGTCCGTTTCATGTTGGACCTGAGCATGTAAAAGATATTTTTTGGGGGGCCATTGATATTGATATGTTTTCAACTGCAATCATCCTTTCAAGGCTTGAGCTTTATGTTATTATTTTTACCGCATTTTACGCAGCGGCCTGACCTGTCCAGAGTCTCAAGGACTCGGCTGTTTAAGCCAAATCTTTCGACAAGCATGGTGCCGCATTGGCTGCAATAGCTGTGAAGGCCTACATTCTCAAAAACGTTGCCGACATAGACATACTGCAAACCTCTTTCGAGCGCCATTGCCCTTGCTCTTTCTAAGTGGCTGGAATCTGCCTGCGGTAAATGGACGTATTTATAATCGGGATGAAAACTGGAAAAATGCAGAGGCACGCTCTCATCCAGCTCTTTCTTTACGAAATCAATTATTTTGATGTACTCGCTGTCTTTATCGGTCAGCCCTGTGACGATCAAGTTCTCAATTTCCAAAGGTTTTCCGGATCGATGGATCTTTTTGGTACAGTTCAAAACAGGAGCAATCCAGCCTTGGGTATGAGTTTGATAATATTTATTATCCATCGCTTTTAAGGACACTGCAAACAGGTCAGCCGCATCAATGATCATGTCAGTGGCCTCTTCCGAAAGAAAATAGGCGGACTTAAACAAACTGACAAGGCCATGTTTTCTTGCCAGCCTGGCAGTGTCAATCACAAATTCAAACCAAACGGCAGGCTCACTATAAGTCCATGATAATATTTTTATATTGTTTTTGAGGGCCATATTCACGATTTGTTCGGATGTGCGTTGAGAAATAATATTGGGATTAGCATACTCTGCTTGAGACAATGACCAATTTTGACAATAAGAGCAGTTAAGATTACAGCCTATTGTTCCTAATGAAAGAATATCGGCACCTGGCTCATAGTGAAAAATTGCCTCTGTTTCAATTTTTTCAATGGCGACATGAGCAGCTTTTTCATAGGTCTGGGCATATAATGTCCCATTGATGTTTTTCCTGACCTTGCAAAATCCTACTTCCCCTTGTTGAATGACACAATTTCTCGGGCATAATCTGCATCTCACCTTATGTTCTGTAGAAAGTCTATCATAAAGGTACGCCTCTTTGAGAGTATCGTTCCATTCATTTTGAAGATTATACTTGCAAGCATGTTCACTCCATTTGATACTCATGCCAATTCTCCTTTCCTTCCCGAATAAAAATTACAATATGAGAAACGGCCTTACCTGTGGTATAGCAGCTGTTCTTTCAGGATTTCAGCCACGCTTTGAGCGTGGACCTCGTCTTCCACACAATTCATATGGTTGCCTTCGATTTCTTCCACCGTGAAGGTACTCAGGCATATTTTCCGCCAAAAATCCACTGA
>DHAA01000098.1 GCA_002397275.1 Thermacetogenium sp. UBA4966
AGCGCTCCGATATAAGACCCGATCACCGCGCCGACGGCAAGCAAGATGGCCAGCTTTAAATTTAAATGGTTTAAATTTAAAGCTGGCCATCTTGCTTGCCGTCGGCGCGGTGATCGGGTCTTATATCGGAGCGCTGTCTGTTAATTCTTTCTCTCCCGATGTGATCCGTAAAATTTTTGCGGTTCTGTTACTGGTTACAGCAGCGCGTATGTTCATTTCTTGATTATGGCGAATTATTGCTTTTTCCCTTTCGTCATCATAACGGCCAACTCGTCGCACCGCTCGTTGAGGCGGTCTCCCGAGTGGCCCTCTACCTTATGCCACTCCACCCTGTGGGTTTTGGCCAGTTCGATCAACTCTTCCCACAGGTCTTTGTTTTCCACGGGTTTTTTCCCTGAGGTCAGCCAGCCGTTTCTCCGCCATTTGTCCAGCCACTTTTTTTGAAAGGCGTTAACAAGATAGGCGCTGTCGGAATAAAGGTGAACATGGCATGGTTCTTTCAATTGCCTCAGCGCCTTAATCGGCGCGGTGAGTTCCATGCGGTTGTTGGTTGTGTGTTCCTCTCGCCCGCTGATTTCTTTTGTATGGTTATTATAGATGAGCACCGCCGCCCATCCCCCTGGGCCCGGGTTGCCGGAGCAGGCGCCGTCGGTGTATATTGTTATTGATTTCATATCGGTTACTCTTCTATTTCTCTGATCATATTTCCTGCCATAACCCGAAAAAGCGTTCCGGCTATATCCAATCAGAAAATATTGTAAAGCGTCAGGCGCTCCCGCTCAGGTATGTGCTCCAGGAGCATAATGGCATCGGCAAACTCAGCGCAGGCGTTGTCCGCGTCCTTAGCTTCAATATATGATCTCCCGCGGGTTAATTTCATCTCAATGTTATCGATCTCCAGGTGATCAATAAACATCGCCCAGTTTTTACGCACATTGTCCCAGTTTTCGCTGAAGCTGAGATAAGCCTCTCTGCTCTCTTGCCATTTTTCTTGTTCCGCTGCCTCTATTATCTTTTCGACCTGAGCGGCCAGCTGGTCCGCGGTGCGGTCCAAGTAGCGCTGAGTATATACCCCGCCGAACACGATCAGGCCGATAACGATAAGCACGATGATAGAGGAACCTATAATGCGATTCATACATAATCATCCTTGTCTTTCAAAAAGAAAACTATTTCGCCCTCAGTGGTAAACTGCGCAAAAAAAACTTCTCTCAGGTCTTTAATCTGCCGTGCCTCGGCCAGCTGCTGCAGCGCATCTATGGTAATCCCCGCCAGCTGCAGATTCTGCAGATTAACCTTGCCGTCCAGGATGACCGATATGGGGAAATGCGGCTCTTTGACGGGAGTTCCTAAATCTTTGGCTGGAAGCGGCTTAACTTCTGCTTTGGGAATAACGCTGATCGAGCCGTTGGTTTCCAGAACAGCATAAGCGATATCGGAGACATTTGGATACTCCTTAATCCGGATCTGCTCCAGGAAATCATTGATGTTTATCCGCACACGTTTCATCATCTCCCGGACAGGCTTTCCGTTGTTGACCAAAATTACCGGGGTTCCACAAACTATCCTGCGGGCTTTTTCGCTATACAGGATGATCAGCGAGAGAAGAATTTGCACGGCCATCAGTACCAGAATGCCGACAATACCGTTGGCCAGAGGTATCCCGGTATTGGCCATCGGAATGACCGCCAGCTCGGCGATAACAATAGTGATCACAAGTTCGAAGGGCTGTAGTTGACCAATCTGACGCTTTCCCATTAAACGCATCACCAAGACAAGGAGCACATAGAGTATTAACGCCCTGACAGCTACTAATAGCATCCTTTCACCCCCCAAAAAGCGCAGGCCATATTTTAACCGCTATATATACAATAGAACATAAAAGGACTGCCAAAAAACAAGGGCAGTCCTTTGTGAGTGTAATGTGGCGACAGCCACTTGATTTTATTGGCCGATATCCTTGTTTGTGTTGTAAGTGGGAAGCCCTCCGCCGGCGCTGCCGCCGTAGTTGCCGCCGGTACTGCTGGTGAAATTGCCGCCGCTGCTGCCGGCGCTGCCGCTGGTGAAGGAACTGGGCCTATAAGCACTTCTGGCCGCGCCTCCGTCCCCTTCGTTCTCACCTCTTCCAAACTCCTTGGATACTTCAAAAGAGGTGGAGGCGAATTGTTGCCCCCCCGGTGAAAATGACTGCTGACCCATGCCAATTTGTCCGCCGCCCACGGGAGGCTGTACACTGTAGTTAAACTGTCCCGGAGATGCATACTGTGTGCCGGTTGTGGTCGACAGCTGCTGGAGCTGCTGAGAAACCTGGTTTGCCAGCTGCAGGCAGCGCTGCATCTGCTGAGCGGCGGACTGCTCATTCTGACTCAATTGACTGCAGATCTGCGAGATCTGATTAAGGTTTTGCTGAATACCTTGAATATTCACTACGTGGAACACCTCCAAAGAATTAATTTAATAATATTATCCCTCCCTCTTCTTTCTTTATGCGCTTTCCCGGATGGCATTCGCTAAATACTTGACACCCAGACTGCCGTGGGATTAACCTTACAGAGTAAACAGAAAATTGAGGTGAGGATATTTTGAATTTTTACCGGACGAAAATGGCTGTCTCTTCCCTTTCTATCTACAGAAATATGCTGGAGGATAGGGTCGTTAAAAAATTTGTCGAGTTAATCGACTGCCTTTGTATGAAGAGGGATGCTGCTGATTTTCTTAACCTGTACAGCGATTTTTTCTTTACGCTGGTCTCCTGTGGCCCATCTTTCGCCGACTATATCATCGAGCAAATCATCTATGACGATAACCCTTTTTCCCGCTGCTGCGCCGCGGGTGAGGAATGCGGCCTGTTGGAGGAAGCCGCGGAAAGAGACTTGAACTGCTTGCAGCATATGGCTGAGATTTCTCCTGCCGAGATCAAGGCGTCGGCTCATACGCAATTCAGTCTCGAGCAAAATATCCTCTCGGGGTTGCCTGAATGGGAATATCTCATCCCCGGGGGAGTAATATCTCATAAGCCGGGCGATATCCCTGCGCACCAAGTCGAGATCCGGGAAGGGTTGTACGGGAGCAGGAATTGGAGCGACACCATACCTGAATTAAAAAACTTCTACCGAAAATCCGGGGCCGGCATTTTTGCGCGTTACTACGCCTTTAACTGGGAACATGGCGATCGATCCGGTTTCCTCAAAGGAGTGCCTTTTCCTGATCCGGTAAGGCTGTCGGATCTGTTTGGCTATGAAAATGAACGAAGGGAGGTTCTGGAGAACACACTGCAGTTTTTAAAAGGGTATCCCGCCAATAACGCGCTGCTTTACGGAAACCGGGGGACAGGAAAGTCATCGACCGTGAAAGCCCTGGTCAACGAATATCACTCTCAGGGTCTGCGTATTATCGAGGTTTCCAAAGTTCTGCTCAGTGATTTCCCCGCAATCATACGGCGTCTTCGCGGCAGCAGCCGGAAGTTCATCATCTTTGTAGACGACCTCACCTTTGAAGACAGCAGTGAAAACTACACAGCTTTGAAAGCCGTTTTAGAAGGAGGGCTGGAAATGAGACCGTCCAATGTGCTGATCTACGCCACATCCAACAGACGCCATCTGATCAAAGAGAAATTCAGCGACCGTTT
>DHAA01000097.1 GCA_002397275.1 Thermacetogenium sp. UBA4966
TGATTATATGGTTAATCGCTTTACTGATCAAAGATCCCAAGGGAGTTTTTAATAAACTCTTGAGAGGGTAATCTATTTCATTAACAGAATCCCCAACAAATTATATTTCGCCTTGTTAAATAGATGCCCTGATTCGGCAAAACTGTTGACTTTGTCAACAAGATTGTGTTATATTTTGTTTGCACAAGTAGAAGCCGCTCGCTTCTCACCCTAGAGCTTGTTAATAGTGCTGCTAGGGTTACTTACGATATATTGCGTATACAGGCGGGTGGATCAGTGATGATCAACCCGCCTTAATTTTTGCTTGCTTTTAATTTTAAGGAGGTGACGAATAATTATTAAGGATTTACGGGTCAATGAGGAGATCCGTGTTCGGGAAGCCAGGGTAATCGACAGCGATGGCCAGCAGCTCGGGATTATGCCGGTCAGGGAAGGGGTGCGTGTCGCCACTGAACAGGGTTTGGATCTCGTAGAGGTAGCGCCCCAGGCCAAACCGCCGGTTTGCCGGATTATGGATTACGGCAAGTATAAGTATGAGCAAAGCAAAAGAGAACGAGATGCTCGAAAAAAACAGCGGGTCATCAATATCAAAGAAGTAAAGATCAGGCCCAGGATTGAGGAACACGACTTTCAGGTAAAGTTAAGGAATGCCCTGCGCTTTTTAAACGATGGGGATAAAGTAAAGGTTACCCTGATGTTCAGGGGACGTGAAATAACCCATGCCTCCCTGGGACGCGATTTATGCTGGAAGTTTTTTAAGGAACTGGAAAATCAGGCTATTATGGAGAAAGAGCCCAAGGTCGAAGGGAGAAATATGATTATGGTCCTGGCGCCCAGAACCCAGGAACAGGTGAAAGGAGACTAGAAGATGCCGAAAATGAAGACACACCGGGGCGCTGCCAAGAGATTTAAACTCACTGCCGGCGGCAAGTTAAAGCGCGCTAAAGCCTTTAAAGGGCATTTGTTAGCAAAGAAATCGAGAAAGCGCAAGCGCCGTCTTCGCCAGGCGGAAGTTGCCAGTCCCTCTGATCAGAAAAAAGTGAAGCGGTTGCTGCCTTACCTGTAAAAGCAAAGGAGGTTGATGATCATGGCAAGGGTAAAGGGTGGAACAGTTACACGGCGCCGGCATAAAAAGGTTTTGAAACTTGCCCGCGGCTACCGCGGAGCGAAAAGCAGGGTTTACCGGGTAGCTCATCAGCAAGTTATGAAATCTCTTAATTATGCTTATATTCACCGCAGACTGCGCAAGCGGGATTTCCGGCAGCTGTGGATTACGCGGATCAACGCTGCTGCTCGCAACCATGGCATTTCTTACAGCAAGTTCATGAATGGATTGAAAAAGGCCGGCGTTGGCGTCAACAGAAAGATGCTGGCTGAGCTGGCGGTCAACAATGACGATGCTTTCGGAAGGCTCGTGGATCTGGCCAAGCAAAACCTGTAAACTCAGAGAAATCAGCATGTAAAAAGTATGGTTGAGGAACCATACTTTTTTTATAAATACGGGCGGACGGGTGGAGTTGCTGTTGAAGATTAAGACTGCCGAACAAGCGATAAGATCGGCGCGCTATTTAAAACTGAGAAAACACAGACAGAGTACAAAACGCTTTCTTATCGAGGGCGCCAGCTTTGTCCAAGACGCCCTTGTCAATGGGGCGGAGATCGACTGTCTGCTGGCTTCAGATAGTTTTCTGCAGAAGAAGAAAGGAAAATTGCTCAGCGAGTTTGCCCGCTCCCGGGGGATACCTTTTTTCTCTGTAAAGGAAAATATTTTGTGCAGCCTGGCTGATACGGAAACGCCTCAAGGGATTGTGGCCGTAGGCCGGATGCCTGTTTGGAGCGAGGAACAAGTCATTCATGGACAAGATACCGTCCTGGTTGCTCTTGACGGGCTGCAGGACCCGGGGAATTTGGGAACGATAATCAGGTCGGGGGCCGGCGCCGGAGTGAACGGCTTCTTCTTAGGAGAGGGGACGGTGGACCTGTATAACTCCAAGGTGCTGCGCTCAACAACGGGAATGGTCTTTCAGGTTCCTGTTTTTCACCAGGCGCGGCTTGTCCCTCTCATTAACAGATTGAAGTCGTTGGGATATATTGCTGTCGCTGCGGACCCCGGAGCAAGAGTGAAGTATTATAGAACAGATTTCCGCAAAGGCGCTCTGGCAATCATTATCGGCAATGAGGGAGGCGGGATCAGCCGGGAACTGCTGGACATCGCTGATCTGAGGGTAGCCATCCCCCTGGCGGAGGGCGTAGAATCATTAAACGCCGCTGTCGCCGCGGCCTTGATCCTCTATGAAATCTGCCGGCAGAGAGATGAGGATTCCTAATAGTCATTGGCCGTTTAGGAAGAATGAAGCAGATGCGTAAAACTCAGTCCGATGAAAAGATCGGGTTGAGTTTTTTAGTATGCGATCCATTGTTATTCCGACTAGACGGCTTTTGTTATAATAATATATTCAAGGTGTCAGGTTTACTTGACATCAGATAATCGTTCTGCTATCCTTTATGTAAGGTTTACCTTACACGAAGCGGAGGGCAAATGCCGTGCAAAACAATGTAAGGCGTCTCCGAGAAGAGCACGGACTGACGCAAAAAGAACTGGGAGAGCGCGTGGGAGTTTCACGACAGGCGATCAACGCCATAGAAAAAGGCAAGTTTGACCCTTCAATTTGGCTTGCCTATGATTTGGCGAGATTTTTTGACGTATCGATTGAGGCGCTATTTTTGTTCTTAGAGGAGGATAGGAAATGAAAGATATTTTCAAAAACCCGGCGACCAATGCGGTATGTATAAGCTTGTTTACCGCCTTCTATGGGCTTGTCTTTTTCGTAACTTCCAGAGATGCTGAATTCGGAGGTCTGTTGTATTACAGAGCGAGAAGAAGCATTGATCCGTTTTGGACCGGCTGGAGCAGCTTTCTTGCCTCCGGGTATCACGCTTACATCGCTTACGCTTTGATTGCGATAACTATGCTGGTTGTGCTCATGCTGCTTTTTCGCCGCCGTCCATACGACGAATACCATGTCGCCAGGCTGCTCCAGTGCCTCGCAGCGGCGGTCATACTCACGCTTATCGCCATCGCTGTATTTTATCTTATGGTTCTGAGCAATCCCAACGGTATTATTGAAAAATTTATGCTGTTTATCGTTATACACTGGACGACGGTGGTACTTGCAGATCTGGTGTATGTGATCGTATGCAGATGGGGATAGGGATATGAAAATCATTCTGATCCAGCCTAAAATGAATAAAAGGCCGATGGATACCGACCTTAAAACACACATGGCGCCCTCGCTGGCGCTGCTTACTTTGCTGCGGCTTACGCCTGAGGGGCATGAAGTGGTCATGTTCAATGAAAATGTTGAGAAAATAAATTATAACTGCGGCGCGGAGATGGTGGGCATTACAATAACCTTAGATGTGATGCCGCGGGCCATACAGATTGCGGGAGAATTCCGCCGGCTGGGAATTCCCGTCGTGGCCGGCGGGATACACGTCACGAGCGACCCCGACGCTTGTACCCGGCATTTTGACGCTGTGTGCATCGGGGCAGCGGAGCGTGTGTGGGCACGCATCATAGAGGACGCGGCGCAGGGCAGGCTTCAGCATGTCTACCATGATATGGCGGGTTTTAGCGGAGACGAGGTCGTTTCTCCGGCGTACGACCAGATTGATGAAAGCCGCTATCTCTATACGAATGTCGTCGCCACAAGCCGCGGTTGCCCAAACAGATGCGATTTCTGCTACAATAGCTGTAAAAACAGGACTTATGTCAGGCGTCCTATCCAGGAAGTGCTCAAAGATATTGAATCCCTTGGAACCCGGCATCTGCTGTTTATTGACGATAATTTTATCGGAGCGCCCTCTTATACCTGTGAATTGCTTGCCAACCTGCGCTGGAAGGATTTTAAGTGGAGCGCCGCTGTAACCGCAAAAATCGCCGACCATCCCGACTTGCTGGATCTGATGGCCAAGACCGGCTGCCAAAGCCTTTTTATCGGCTTTGAATCGATCAATAACTCGTCTTTGCAGGGTGTAAACAAGGGCAATCGCTTTGAAAAATATGAAAGTCTTGTCACAGAAATTCATAGCCGGGGGATCATGATTAACGCCAGCATGGTGTTCGGCCTGGACGGAGATGGAGCGGATGTTTTTCCGAGAACCCTGGAGTGGCTGGTAAAAAATAAAATTGAGACACTCACCTCTCATATCCTCACCCCATACCCCGGCACAGAGCTGTATCGCCGTATGCAGGAAGAAGGGCGGATAACCGACTATGACCTGTCAAAATACAATACGTCTCATGTGGTGTTTAAGCCTAAGGGGATGACTGCGGATGAGTTGTACGAGGGCTACCTCTGGATATACAGGGAGTTTTATTCCTTGCGCAACATTTTGCTTCGTCTGCCGGAGCAGGCGGCACAGCGAAAATCATATCTTTTGTTCAATATACTATATCGTAAATACGGGGGCTTTACATCGGCGCTGACACGGATTATCCCGATGCGGGCGGTAGGGCGGCTGGCGGCGCGAATCTCCTACCGGGTAAGATAACGAGGCTATATCAGCGAGCGCCTGCGGGTGGGCGCGGCGCCGCTGTGCCGGTGATGCGGATGGATAGAATGAAAAGAGGTATTTTCTCTTTATTTAGAGAAGAAACTGCAAGTGTTCCGATCGAGGGGGAGGGAGAAAAAAGAGATGTTGAAGGAGAAAACCCCGGATTTTTGGGCAGAGGCATGGGAGAAGGCTCATAAACACTCTCTCAACGCCAGAAGACGCCGGGGTTTTGATCAAATGGAATACTGGAATTCGATGGCGGAGTTCTTTGCTAAAACAGCCAAGAGGACTGATCGGGGGGGAAGGCGGCAAAAAATTCTCTCCTGGCTGGAAGGGGAGGGCGCCTTGCAGCCGGGGATGGAAATCCTGGACATCGGCGCCGGCGCAGGAAACTTTACGATTCCCATGGCGGAAAAGGCTGCCTGCGTCACGGCTTTAGAACCTGCTCCTGCTATGCTGGAAGCGCTTCGAGCCGGGGTTGAGGAGAAAGGGCTTGCTAATGTGCAGTACATAAACAGAGAATGGGAAGCGATGGACCCGCAGCGAGACGGCCTGAGCGGTGGTTTTGATCTCGTCTTCGCCTCCCTTACCCCCGGCATCAAGGATGTAGGGACACTGGAAAAAATGTGCCTTTGTTCCCGGGGCTGGTGTTTCCTCTGCGACTTCGCAGGGCGCCGCCGGTTTCCCGGGCATGAGGAATTATGGTCTTTGATCTTCAATGAGAAAATGCCTCTGCCCGGACATGATATTATCTATCCCTTTAATTATCTCTATCTTGCAGGGTATATGCCTTCTTTTCAGGCGTGGATCGACGTCCGAGATCGAGAAATGCCGGTGGAAGAGGCAATAGCTAGTTTTGAACAGTACTTCTGGAGATACGCCGAACCTGCCCCTGAAACAAAAAAGACGATTAAAGACTATGTTGAGAAAAAATCGGTTTCAGGGATTTATCATGAAGTTTACCGCGTTCGGCTGGGGATGGTCCTCTGGTCGGTCAGCGAAAAAATAAAGTAAATGTGCAAAGATTCAGTCCGATGAAAACATGACGCCAACCTGATCCAGTGCCTCGCAGTGGCCGCCATACGTACACTTTCGCTATTGTCAGGTTTTACCTTATGTCCTTGAGCGATTCCAATGGTATTGTTAAAAAATTTACGCTTTTCATCGTTATACACTGTACGACGGGAGTACTTCAATATCTATTGGGTTAAAAATTGTATCTTGAAAATCAAAAAGATATAATATTATCTTTCTTCGGGATAGCAACAAAAAGGCCATATTAGCCCGAAACAGAAAAAGCGGATTATTCCGAAAGCTAAAATTTTGCATGAAATTTTTTGGCACCTATATTTACCCATTCGACCCAACAATACCCCATTCAGACATAATTTTTACCTTTTGATGCCCTATCCAATAAATTCGACATAATGCAACGAATTTTGCTTAATGAATATGCTACAGTAAATGTTGCAGGAAGAGGTACTAGGTTCTATACAAGTATATGTTCCTGCTTAAACGAGTGCGGCCAATGGAAAATCAGGGTAACGCATACTCCAAATAGCCTTGCTTAATCGGATAAATAAGCTATTTAGTACATTCATTCAAGTGAACAACAATGATGACTGTACTGAAGATATTAATAGTCAGAAAGTCCGACCGAACCGTGGCAATTAGACAAAAATTAATTCGGAATAATCGGGAATAGTCAATTACCTAAAGGTATACATCTTCGAAGGGTCGATTATCACTAATATATGTTAGAAATTTCAATATTCTTGTAATATAGTTAAAGTATCTGGCGTAATTTTCAGACAAGTTATTTTTGGCCGGATTGCGTATTAATTCCTCGCCGGGTTTATCAATTTTTGCAACCCATATGCATAGGAGGTGTTTATATGGGAAAGGAAATGTTTATTGACCCTACTCCAGTTTCTATGGATGATGTTACCACTGTTTCTTTAGCCCATTCGGATATGGATACCCCTTCACATGTAGGCGGAGGAATAGTGGTAGTTGCTATTGTTACCTGCGGCGGTAAACTGGGTTCAGCAACGGTAGTGACTGTTGGCACTGCAGTAACGACTGTTGCTGCTTAGACATTAGGAATCACTAAATAAACTTGGAAGAGGTATAATGACAATCCGGCCTTAATTATGGAAATGGAGGTGTAAAGTTAAATGGAACAATATGATGAAAC
This sequence comes from Thermacetogenium sp. UBA4966, assembly GCA_002397275.1. Taxonomy (GTDB): domain Bacteria; phylum Bacillota; class DSM-12270; order Thermacetogeniales; family Thermacetogeniaceae; genus Syntrophaceticus. The sequence continues at coordinate 6,755 of DHAA01000097.1, forward strand.
ATATCTGTACTCATCTGATGTATCCTTAGTTGAACTTGCCAATGAAGATATTATTATTTTAAACGAGGAGATTCCCGATTGGCATAAAACATCCATAACAGGAAAATTTATTCTGGAGAAATTGAGAACCCCCAAAACGATAAATGAATTAGCATCAATCGCAAGTGAACAATACGACTTACCTGAACATGCAGTACACCCTGTAATTGAAAAAACAATAATGATATTTTATGAAGCAGGAATAATTAGTAAGTCCGGGAACAAGAGGCAGGTTTCAAAAAGACAGTCAATTGAGGATTTACCTTTACAACAGGTCTGGTTCAATATTACTGAAGCGTGTAATCTGCGTTGTCCGCAGTGTTTTGCGCGTACAGAAGATGACTTTGGCTACGCTCCGCTGGATAAAAGTATATTACTCAACTTTCGCACTAAAAA
>DHAA01000147.1:0-5010 GCA_002397275.1 Thermacetogenium sp. UBA4966
ATTGACCGGTCCGGCGCGCCCGATTTATAACCAGTTTAATACAGTTGCGTCTGGATCAGCGGAACAGAGTTTATATTGATGCAGGCGATTTTTTAGGCGCTATAGTTAGTTTTAACTAACAGGGATGGGGCAGCTCCATATGCCTGAAAAAACGATTTTTACCATGTTTTGATATTAAAAAAACTTTTTGTTTTTTGTTGCATGGGCGCAAATCCATTTATATTCGGCAAAAGTGCCTGATAATTGCACAATAATCGGCTACTTGTTGCGGAGAAGCAACGAAAATTCCGCTTGACGTCGATTTAAGAAACATATTAAATAATAGCTAGCTGGTATGTTATTAAAAAATATCCAGTTCCAGTGCGCTAAGCGCGTTATTTTAAGGCATTTTGTTAGGAAATGCTAACACCATGGGCCGCGGCTAACGCTCGTTGGATCGGTTGCAAGACGGCGAGATGGAACCTGGGCATGATGGGACGACAGCAACCGACGGACGGAGCAGGTTTACAATTCGTTTACAGGTGGTTGAAGACTGATGCTGCCGCGGAATATGCGTATATCGCCGAGCAGTGAGAAAAACAGAAAATGTTGCGGCGTTTTGAAACGTTTTTATTATTTAAATGTGTTTAATTGTTTGAGAGGAGGAACATAAGTGCTCAAGGGACGTTACATAAGAGAGGGGAAGCGGGTTATCTCTATTTTCCTGGCGATGGCCATGCTGTTGAGTTTTGTTGCCGGTTCGCCTACGATAGCGCTGGCCGATGAACTGGGCGCGGGAGTACAAACAGTGGACAAGCCGCCACTATCGAGCATTATTGAAATTACCGGCGGTGGAGAAGAGCCCGGTACCATAAAAGAGGGCGAATATACCCTTCCCGTAAGCCTATGGCATGCGTCGAGCAACCAGCCATCCATGGGCAACGCCGCCCTGGAGCAGACGGCAAAACTCACGGTGGAAGACGGGCAGGGTACTCTGCAGATGACCTTCAAGCCTCTTACCTTCATGGATATGACCGGCTACCTATCCCAGTTGGACCTGCTGAGCAACATCGAGTTTAACGAAAACAACTATCCGGTAAGCTATGACCTAATCCCGGCTACAGTCATATCTACCTACGACGTGGTGGATCAGTATAATGGCCCCGATAGTTCCGATCCCAGCTGTAAAAACAAGCCCTATCCTAAGGATTTGACTGTCCCGGTGGCGCTAGGGCAGGAATACACCTGGATCCACGTCTACGTACCCGTCATGGGCAGCATGGGCTTCGGTGACCAGGTAGCCAGGATCAAGCTGGATTGGAGCAATTTAGTTGCGGCAGAACCGGCAGAAGATATTGAGATAACCGGCTTTGAGGCTATTACAATAGAAGCCGGAGCCGCCGGATCAGCAACTTACGCCGATGCCGCGGCAGTGATAGCAGCTTTGCCCGGCAACGTAACGGCTCGGACGGCCGAAGGTACGGTCACCGTTCCCGTAACCGGCTGGACGGATACCGACAGCTACAACCCGAACGTTGCCGGTAGCTACACCTTTACCGCTGCTCTGGGAGACATTCCCGCAGGCTACACGCTGGGCGAGGGCGTGTCTGCTACTGCGGATGTTGTGATTGCGGAAAAGACGAGTACTCTTGCCGACGGCAAATACATGGTCAAAGTCACGGCCTTGAACGAGGATGATGATGGAAACTCTTCTATGGCAGCCATGCTGGCTGAGGATGCCGTCGTCAAGGTAGACAAGGGCCAGGCGACAGCCATCATCAGGTTTGTCAGGGGAGATCTGGATGGCACGGTTAGAAACGGAAACAATGTTTTGCCGCCTGTTACAACAGAGGTAAATTCCGAAAGCGTTGAAGGAAAGCGACTTTCACAATCCAGCTATGACTATACCAGCACCTACGAAATAACAATTAACGATATCAGCGGCCTGACCAAGGTCACCGCCAGTATTAGAGGCGCGGGGGATCGAACTTTCTGTTTGAAATTTGAGAATCCTACCGCTTTTTCTCAGGGGCCGGTGGAGATTCCTGATCAAAATCTTCATAATGCTATTTGCAGCTTGCTGGGAGAAGATCCTGAACAGCAATACGTTATTCAAAAGGAAGATATGGAGTGGCTGCGGGGCTACTTGAATTTGGTTAATAAAGGAATTCGAGATCTGACGGGGCTGCGGCATGCCGTCAATGTGACGTGGCTGAACCTGAACAACAACGGCTTGGGCAATTTGGTGAGCCTGGAGGCGATAATCGGAGAGATCGCCCGGCTTCCAAATCTTGAGCAGTTGAGTTTAAGCAATAACGGGCTGACCACCCTGCCCGCCATCCCCGGCATGGCAAAGCTTAAAGTATTAAATCTAAGCGACAACGCCTTGACGAGCCTGAGTACCATTGGGGACATGCCTAACCTGGAGGAAATCAATCTGCAGACCAATCAACTGACAGATCTGCCGGCGTTCAGCGCTCTCCCCGCTTTGAGTACGTTTAATGGCAGCGCTAATAAGTTTGCTAGGGTACCGGAGAGCCTCTTTAACCTCGCCTCTTTGGTAACGCTAGACCTGTCGGGCAATGAGATTACGGAAATCGGCAGCGGCATTTCTGCTCTGGCCAATCTGGAAACCTTGGCGCTGAACAATAACCAGGTCCAAACACTGCCCGATAGCTTCAGCAGGTTAGCCAAATTAAAAGCCTTGTCTTTTTGGAACAATCAGTTGACAACCCTGCCTGCGGACTTGAGCGGACTTACCGGCGTGACAAGTGTTGGTCTAGGTTCTAATAACCTGGAAGAACTTCCGGAAGGCGTATTCACCCTGCCCAATGTGGAAAGCCTGTCGGCAACCAACAACAACCTCAGGGAAGTAGACAGCCGCATCGGTGACCTTACCAAGTTAAAAACAATTGATTTTGATGGCAACCAGATCCAAACGCTGCCGGACAGCATAAACAATTTGACCGCGCTGACAGCGCTGAAAATAAAGGACACCCAGTTGACAACCCTGCCTGCGGACTTGAGCGGACTCGTCGGCGTAAAAGCGGTTGATTTGGGCAGCAACAAGCTGGAAGAACTTCCTGAAGGATTGTTTACCCTGCCCAATGTGGAAAGCCTGTCGGCAACCGACAACAGTATCAGGGAAGTAGGCAGCGGCATCGGCAACCTTACCACGTTAAAAACGATTGATTTTACAAATAACCAGATCCAAACGCTGCCGGACAGCATCGGGGCTTTGACAGCCTTGGAGAAGCTGGAGCTGAAGATGAATTCTTTAGAGACCCTGCCTGCTTCCATGGGCAATTTGGCTGCTTTAAGGCAAATTGCAGTGGATTCCAATAAAATAACCGCCCTACCCGCGGATTTAGACTTATCTTCAATGACCGCTTTGAAAGCAATTATGCTGCCCGGGAACCGCCTGAGGGAACTGCCGGAAAGCTTGAAAACAGCCTCCCAGGTGACCACCGTGTATTTAACCAATAACTTTATTGGCACTATACCCGAAGGCTATTTTGATGGGATGACCTCACTTATGACACTCAATTTAGGCGGAAACTTCCTGGACTTCAGTGAGGGCTCCACTGCACGGAGCGAAGTTCAGAAACTGCGAAACAGGACCCCAAAAGTAACAGTTAATGGGGATACCGCACAGGGAAAATTAGCCACATTGCAAAGCATGGAGACCGATATTGGTAATCTGGAGTTAAAAAATAGCGGCAGTACCAGCTATGTTATTTCTATGGCAGCGCCCGCGGGAACTTCTGCAATTACTCTGACTCCTATAGGGGTAAAAGACAGCACCATCATCACCCTGGGGGAGCAAACAGTCAACAGCGGTGGAAGCTTGACAGTGACCGGGCTGATGTCCGGCATCAATACCATTGAGTTGACGGCATACAGTCCTATCGATGAAAGCCAGGTGGTCTATGAGCTCAGGCTGACTGTCGGCGCCGGCTCAGGGGAACTGGATCCCCACAACCTCTCAGACGGCATCTACATCCTTCCTGTAGGACTGTGGCACGCGTCAAGCAATCAGCCATCCATGGGCAACGGGGCACTTTACAGTACGGCGAAGCTCGTGGTGGACGACGGGCAGGGCACTCTGCATCTGATGTACAAAGCCCTGTCATTTTCCGGCCAGGTCGGCTATTTAGCCCAGCTTGACCTGCTGGACAATATCGTGTTCAACGACAACAACTATCCGGAAGACTACGATCTGATCCCGGTTACTGTACTGACTACTTATGATGTGGTGGATCAGTTCAATGGTCCCGATAGTACCGATCCTAACTGCAGGAACAAGCCCTATCCCAAGGACCTGTCCCTACCGATTACCTTGGGCCAGGAATACACCTGGGTCCATGTCTACGTGCCGGTCATGGGCAGCATGGGCTTTGGGGATCAAGTGGCCAGAATCAAGCTGGATTGGAGCAATTTAGTTGCAGCAGGACCGGATGATGTTGAGATCACAGCCTTTGCTCCCATCGAAATCGCTGCCGGAGCCGCCGGTTCAGCAATCTATGCCGATGCCGCGGCAGTGATCGCCGTTTTGCCGGCCGCCGTAACCATTGCCGGGACAAGCGACACCGCTCCCGTAACCGGCTGGACAGACACGGACGGCTATAACCCGAACGTTGCCGGCAGCTACACCTTCACCGCCACCTTGGGAGAGATCCCCGCGGGCTACAGGCTCGGCGAAGGCGTGACCGCCACCGCGGAAGTAGTAGTGACAGCGGGAAGCGCGCCCGTTGTGGATAAAACCGCGCTTCAAGCCGCCATCAGCAGAGCAGAGGCCGAGCTTACAAAGAGCATCTACACAGACGCTTCATACAACGCCCTGAAAACGGCGGCGGATGCCGCGAAAGCAGTCAATGAAAACGAAACGGCGACACAGGCGGAGGTGGGCAGCGCCACAGCAGCGCTGAACAGCGCCATATCCAGGCTGCAGGTCGACCAACCCAAGCCGGTGGACAAGAGCGCCCTCACAGCGAAGCTCGCGGAAGCCAAAGCCTGCCGGGCGCAGAAAGA
>DHAA01000147.1:5226-5657 GCA_002397275.1 Thermacetogenium sp. UBA4966
TCATACGCCGCCTCCGGCCTGGAGGCCGCCATCACCGCGGCAGAAGCCGTGCTGAATAACGACGCCGCCACAAAAGAGCAGGTTTCAGAACAGATAAACGCCCTGCATGACGCCATGAACAAGCTGGTGCTGCGGACGGAGGATAAGACAGACAAGAGCGCCCTCACAGCGAAGATCGCGGAAGCGAAAGCGATAGCCAAAGGCGATTACACCGATGCCTCATGGGAAGCCTTGCAGACAGCCATCACTTCTGCCCAGGCCGTTGCGGAAAACGAAACGGCGACACAACAGGATGTCGACGACGCTGCGGCGGCGCTGACCGAGGCCATCAACGGCCTGAAAAAGCGGCCTGTTGCACCAGGTGCGGACACCCTCAGCGACGAGGCTACCGGAGTGAAGCTGGAAGCAGAGGCCGGCGTGCTGCCGGAGGA
>DHAA01000147.1:5952-14246 GCA_002397275.1 Thermacetogenium sp. UBA4966
ACCCTTTTGGGCCCGAACGGTTCCGCCATACAGCCCAACGGCAAGGTGAAGGTATCCATACCGGTACCGGAAGGCATGAAAGAAAAACTGATCGCGGTCTACAGCATCAATGCGGACGGGACCAAAACACTGCTCGAGAGTACTATTGAGAACGGATATGTGGTGTTCTATACCGACCATTTCAGCCTGTACGCCATTGTGGAGAAGAGCGCTGCCGGAGATAGCGGCGGTGACAAGCCGGACAAAAAGGCGGTAAAAGAGAGCGGCAAAAGTGCGGTTCCAAAAACCGGGACCAACGAGCCATCCTTGCTGTGGCAACTGCTCCCCTTAGCCGCGGCAGCAGTAATTGCGCTGCTCATGGCAAACAGGAGGCGCAAGGAACGCAGGAAACCCGCATAAGAGAAACGGATAGAAAAACTAATATATCTTCAAAAGCATAAAGACTGAGAAAGAGGGAAAGAGGAGCGCTGCAGCGAGGGAAAGCTGAGCGCTGCAGCGCTCCAAACTCCGCTCATCGGATAATTCTTTATAGCTTGGATATCATTTTTTCGTGTCTTGCAGCGGAATGTCCATTATTAACGTTCCTATTGTTGTTTAAGTTTTGTTGCAGGGCAGCAACACCGCTGAAGCCGGAAACCATCCTATATAAATATAAACCCTTATATCGGTATTGTTGCAGGGCAGGCGGGGCAACTACATATGCCTGAAAACAAAACGATCTTTACCAAGTTTTTTAAAGTTTAAAAATTTATAGATTTTTGTTGCAGGGGCGCAAACCTAGTATATTCGGAAAAAGCATCTAATTAAAGCTTAATAACCAGCGATTTGTTGCGGGGATGGAACGAAAATTCCTCTTGACGTCGATTTAATAAACGTATTAAATGATAGTTAACTGGTATGCGCGAAGCGACAAGCGCATTATTTTAAGGCATTTTGTTAGTAAATACTAACACACTGGGCCGCGGCTGACGTTCGTCGGATCGGTGGCATAGCGACGAGATGGAGCCGGGGCAGGATGGGGTGATGCTAACCGAGACGGACGGCGCAGGTAAGAAATTTCATTTGCAGGGGTGTGGGTTGACTGATAGTGTTGCCTGATATGCATATTTATTTTTTTTAAACGTGTTTATTTGTTGAGGGGATGAACATAAGTGATCAAGAGACGTTACATAAGACAGGGAAAGCGGGTTACCTCTATTTTCCTGGCGATCATCTTTGTATTCAGCTTTATGGCCGGCTCGCCTACGATGGCGTTGGCCGCTGATGCGGGCGAGGGAGCGCAGACCGTAGACATATCGCCTCTGCAAGGTGAAGAGGACACAAGCCCTGCGGTGGAAATCCCCGATATCAACCTGAAGAAGGCGCTGCTGGACGCCTTGAAAGTATCGTATGGAAATGACGAGGAGGCAGCGGCGGCCAAGATCACCGAAAACATGATGGCGACGCTGACCGCCTTGGACGCGTCGAGCCGGAACATCAAAGAGCTTACGGGGCTTTACAAAGCGGTGAACCTTCAAAGCTTGAATTTGAGCGGAAATCCGCTGGACGACGCGAACCGGAACACATGGGATTTTTCGGCCTTTGTTAATGAATTCGCGGCATTTGTCAAGTTGGAGTATTTAAATTTAAGCAACTGCCGTCTGGGCGATATCGATACGGGCAACGGATCGGGGGTCGTTCCTGACAGCAATTCAAATTTATATCAGCTGGCAGACAATTTGCCCTCTTTGAAGACATTGGATTTGTCGGATAATAATCTATACGGCGGTTTTTATTTTATGAAGACCGTAGTTCATAACAACCTGAAAACCATAGACCTTTCAAGGAACCGCTTAACTTCCGTGAACGATTTTGACCAGAGATTTTTGCCGAATTTAGAAAAGCTGGATCTTTCGGATAACTATCTTTACTGGGATGAGCTGTCGGGTTCCTGGATCGAAAATTTGATCAACGCCGGGAGCATCGTGGATCATTCCAACCAGAAAAACCTGGCGGAATTATACAGGCTGATCGTGCTGAAGCCGGGGGCCGCCATGTCTTCCTACAAAAATAACTCCCAGGCTGTCGCGCCAGGCGCCGACGGGGTTTTTGCGTGCCAGGCAATCGTGGGCGACAGCGTGACATTCGCTGCTTTCAGTTTTACGGACGCGTTTATAAAAATCACGGTGGACGGCAATGAGAAATTCACCGCTACGCCGATTGCCAAGGCCAGCGAGATTTCTCAGCAGACCAATTATTATGTTGTGTCTGGCCTTGCGCCGGGGGCTCACGAGATCTCCTTGGATGTGATGCATTTAAACGGTGATACGAAGCAGTATAAACTGCGCATCGCCACTGCCGCGATTCCCAATGAGGGGGAAAATTCGGCGGGGATTTTAGATATCAACTTGCAGTATGCCCTTTGCGCCAAGCTGGGGATCGAAAACCCGGCGAGCCATGTGATCACCAAGGACGAACTGGCCACATTGAAAGGGAGCTTGACTTTAAATGACATTTCCAATCCCCAGGGGATTCAATATTTAACTGGAATAACCTCGCTGATAGTCAAAGGCGACTTTACCCAGGTGCCGGCGTTGCCGGATAATTTGACCATGCTGAGCCTCAGCGGAAAGTTCGAGCAATTGCCGGCGCTGCCGGAGGGCCTGACTTCCCTGACTTTAAACGGGAACTTTTCCGCTTTGCCGGCTTTGCCGGCCAGCTTGACCACGCTAAACTTGACAGGGGAGCATTACAACGAGCTGCCGGCACTGCCGGAAAGCGTCACAAGCCTAACCTTGAACGGCACATTTTCCGCCGTGCCCGATGTGGGGAGCCTGGCGGAGCTGAAAATTCTGGTGGTGGATGCCCCCAATTTATCGGCGCCTATTGATGTATCGAAGAATACAAAAATAACCCGTTACGTGATGAGCGCCGCCAAGGACGGCTCGCTTTCCAGCTTGAAGGGCCTGACGGAGCTTAAAAACCTGACCATCTATTATGCCCGGAATTCCTTGCAGCCAGAGGGGCTGGATGATTGCGAGAAGCTTACGAGCCTGACGTTGTCGCTGCTGTATCCAGGGACCTATTCGATCCCGCGGGGGGGCGATAAAGCGTTCAATATTACTTATTCAATTAAGTACGCAAGCGAGCTATTGACGGATGTCGAGGATTTTGTGACCTTTGATATCAGCAGTACGAATGGAGCCGCTAACAAATGGACTCTCCATGCAGGTAAAAATGTTTTACTGAAGGGCTCCAGCGATACCATTGAAAGAATCAGCGGGTCGACAAATTTCGCAGCGGATTTCGGCGCGCCTAACCTTGCCGGGCTTGTGGTGGGAAACAAGAAAAACAGGGACGTAGAAGGATTCAATAACGCGCTGTATCGGATGCCTAACCTGACCAGCCTTTCTATGAGCTCTACTGAAATGACGGAACTGCCCAAGGGGGTTGAGAGTCTAAGCAAGCTGGAAACCCTGGATATTTCCAGCTCTCAAATCCAGACCATTGCGGCGGATTTTGGCAAATGCGCCGGCTTAAAAGAGATAAAGGCCAGTTATGCGGCGCTGCGCATCGCACCCAACGCCGAGGAATTGCCCGCAAGCCTGGAAGTTTTAAATTTCTATGGCACAAAGATCGAATATTTGCGGGGCTCCTTCGCGCATCTGACCAATTTAAAGGAACTTAACATCACCCAGTCGCCGCTGGTCGAGTTCCCGGCGGGGGTAAAGGACGCGGTCGCCTTGGAGGAGTTGAATGCTTCCACTGGCTTTTATGGCGATATTCCTGCGGATACGTTTGATAAACTGGTGAACCTGAAAACTGTGCGCCTGGGCGACTGGATTCCGGTTGTTTTAGAGAATGGAAAAAGAGTGGCTGCTCCGGGAACGTCGGCAGCCCTTGCAGTTGAAAAGCTGAAACAGGTTGCGCCGAACGCCAGCGTTGGCTTTACAATTGCGGGCGATAATCCATTCTTTAACACAGGCACCAGCAACTATTCGGGCCTGCTGGATTTACAAAGCGACACAGGGACGATAGACGGACGGCCCTACGAAACGAGAAGCCTTGCGCTGGTGGTGCCGATAGGGACCCAGAGCATCACCTTGACGCCTAAGGCCGTATTGAAGGATACGAAAATCACGATTGGCGATCAAACCGTAGGCGACGGCGTTCCCATCAAGGTTGACGGGCTTCATGAAGGCGCGAACACGATTACCATTCAAAACGAAAACAGCTTTACCAACTTTTTGATGAGGGATACCGTCACAACGTATACCTTGAATGTGATAGTAGGGGAGTATGCATCTTCCCTGGAGGAAGGCTACTATTATCAGACCAAGCTGAATATGTACAAGACCGGGACTACCACGGATTCCATGTCGGGGAAATATATCGAGCCGGTTGCGATCGTACGCCTGAAGGACGGACGTTATGAGGTCCGCTTTACGGTGACCAGTTCCTCTTCTATCCCGTATGTCGGATACTATTATACCGGGGATGAGCAACCGACGGAGGCTGAGAAGTTGTCGGCGACCGCTGATGATAAAGCGACCTACCGGGTCTATACCAAAACGCTGGAGGAACCGATCGTTTTAAGATTGTTTCCCGCTCCCATGGGGTATTTTGTTACGGCGGATATGGTGATCGACAGAAACGGGATGGTGGATATCACCAGCAGCATGCCGTCGGTGGATAAGACGGAGCTTGCAGCCGCCATCAACAGGGCGGAAACGGAGCTAAAAAAGAGCATCTACACCACCGCGTCGTACAACGCCTTGAAAGCGGCGGCTGACGAGGCGAAGGAGGTGAACGCTACGGCGACGGCAACGCAGGAGGAAGTGGACGCTGCGGCAAGCGAGCTGAAAAGCGCTCTGGACGGTCTGCAGATCGACCAGTCCAAGCTGGCGAACAAAGCCTCGCTGGAGTCCGCGCTGGATGAGGCGAAGGCTCTTGAGAAGGGCAACCACACCGACACCGCGTGGAACGCCCTGCAAAACGCCATAGCGGACGCCCAGGCGGTGCATGACGAGCTTACCGCCACGCAGAAAGAGGTGGACAGCGCAACAAAGACGCTGAAAACAGCCATTACCCTCTTCAACAGCAGCGGGGAAGCGTCTGAACTGGATAAGGACAACCTGAAAGACGGCGTCTATACCCTCAATGCGGATATGATCAAGATCAACCGCCAGGACTACTCCATGTCCAACGACGCCATCGGGCACAAAGTCACCCTGACCGTCGAGGACGGAGACTACTGCATCACGATGGAGTTCAAGGGGCTGCGCATCAGCGACCAGTTCGGCTACCTCTCCCGACTCCAATACTATGGCGAAGGCTTCGGCTACGATAATTACGGCAACCCGCAAGGGACGCTGCTCCCGGCCACAGTGCTCTCCCATCAGCAAGACGACAACGGGAACGTGATCGTAGACCAGTATAACGACTCCGCTAACCCCTACCCTAAACAGCTGCAGTTCACGCTGGTGAACAAAGCCGATTATGAAGACAATTACGTGCCCCTGCAGGTGTTCGTCCCCATCATGGAGGCGATCTCCGCGGGCAGCGGCACACAGGACGTGCTGATGCGGCTCGACTGGACGACGCTTAAAGAGCAGGAAGAGCCGTCTGTGGACAAGAGCGCCCTGCTTACCAAGATAGACGAAGCCAAAGCCTGCCGGGCGCAGAAAGACAAGTACACAGATGATTCTTACGCCGCCTCCGGCCTAGAGGCAGCCATCATTGCGGCAGAGGCCGTGCTGAATAACGACGCCGCCACAAAAGAGCAGGTTTCAGAACAGGTAAACGCCCTGAATGACGCCATGAACAAACTGGTGCTGTGGACGGAGGATAAGACAGATAAGACCGTCCTCACGGCGAAGATGGCGGAAGCGAAAGCGATAGCCAAAGGCGATTACACCGATGCCTCGTGGGAAGCCTTGCAGACAGCCATCACTTCTGCCCAGGCAGTCGCCGACAAGACTGATGCGACACAACAGGATGTAGACGACGCTGCGGCCGCGCTGACCGAGGCTATCAATAGCCTGAAAAAGCGGCCCGCTGCACCCGGTGCGGACACCCTCAGCGACGAGGCGACCGGAGTGAAGCTGGAAGCGGAGGCCGGCGTGCTGCCGGAGGGAACCACTATGAAAGTCATTGCCGTTACCACAGGAGCGGACTATGAAAAAGCCAAGCCGGCACTTAAGGGAATCGGCGGTAAATTCCAGTTGTACGATATCACCCTTTTGGGCCCGAACGGCTCCGCCATACAGCCCAACGGCAAGGTGAAGGTATCCATACCGCTACCGGAAGGGATGAAAGAAGACCTGATCGCGGTCTACAGCATCAATGAAGACGGGAGCAAAACACTGATCGAGAGCAGCGTGGAGAACGGCTATGTGGTGTTCTATACCGACCATTTCAGCCTGTACGCCATCGTAGAGAAGAGCGCTGCCGGCGACAGGCCGGATAATGGCGACAAGCCGGACAAAAAAACTGTAAAAGAGAGCGGCGGAAGCGCTGTTCCTGAAACCGGGACCAACGAGCCTTCCTTACTGTGGCAGATGCTCCCCTTCGCCGCGGCTGCAGTAATTGCCTTGCTCATGGCAAGCAGGAGGCGAAAGGAGCGTGGGAAACTCGTATAAGGGAAACGGATAGAAAAACTAATATAGCTTAAAAGCAAAGGACGGAGAAAGAGGATCGTTGCAGCGCTTTAAACATATCAATTAAAAGAAGGGCGCTGCAGCGGTTCAACGGATCAATTGTTTTATAGTTTTGAGAGGAGGAATGTAAGTGATCAAGGGACGTTACATTCAAACGGGAAAGCGGACTTTCGCAATTTTCCTGACGGTAGCTATGTTGTTTAGTTTTGTGGCCGCCGCCCCGGCGACGGCGCTGGCAGCCTCCGGCGATATCCCGAACGGTAACTACACCATTCCGGTCAGCCTGTGGCACGCCTCGAGCAACCAGGCCTCCATGGGCAACGCAGCCCTGGAGCAGACGGCGAAACTCACGGTGGCCGACGGGCAGGGCGCCCTGCAGCTGACCTTCAAATCTCTCTTCTACCTGAATCAGGAAGGTTACCTGTCTCAATTGGACCTGCTGGATAACGTGGTGTTCAATGAGTATAACTATCCCGTAGAATACGATCTGATTCCCGCCGCAGTCGTCTCCACCTATGACGTGGTGGATAACTTCAACAAACCCGACGGCACGGACCCCAAAGTCGCGGGAAAGCCGTATCCCAAGGAGCTGTCGGTACCGGTAGCGCTGAACCAGGAATACACCTGGGTCCATGTCTATGTGCCCGTCATGGGCAGCATGGGCTTCGGAGACCAGGTGGCCAGGATCAAACTTAATTGGAGTGGCCTGAATGAAGTGGGCGAGCCCGAACCAATTGTGATCACCGGCTTTGAGGCCGTGACCCTTGACGCCGGCACAGCAGGCTCAGCAACTTATGCAAGCGCTGCGGAAGTGATCGCAGCACTGCCGGCTGCCGTAACTATTGCAGGCACAAGCGTCACCGTTCCGGTAACCGACTGGACGAACACAGACAACTATAACCCGGCCGCTGCCGGCAGCTACACCTTCACCGCCACCCTGGGGGAGATTCCCGTCGGCTACGCCAATCCCAATAACCTGACCGCAACGGCGGAGGTCGTGGTGTTGGAAGAGAGCACTCCTGTCGCGGATAAAACTGCCCTGATAGCTAAACTCAGCGAGGCGAAAGCTATAGTGGAGGAGAATTACACCCAGGAAAGCTATGCAGCACTGCAAACTGCCGTCACAGCTGCGCAGGCCGTCGCCGATAAAACAGGTGCTGCGCAAGAAGAGGTTGAGGCGCAGGTAACGGCCTTGACCAAGGCGATCGGTGAGCTGGTGAATATCGCCGGCCTGAAAGACCGCCTCACGCTGGCCAAAGCCTGCCGGGCGCAGAAAGACAAGTACACAGCCGATTCTTACGCCGCCTCAGGTCTGGAGGCCGCTATCACAGCGGCGCAGGCTGTGCTAAGTGAGGACGGCGCTACAAAAGAGCAGATCTCAGCACAGGTGAACGCTTTGAACACTGCTATGGGCAAGCTGGTGCTGCGGCCGGCTTCCCAGCTGGACAAGGATAATCTCGCGGACGGAATCTATTCCGTCTACGGTGAAATGATCAAGATCAGCCGTGCGGAACATTCCATGTCCAACGCCGCAATTTCCCATAATATCAAGCTCGAGGTCGAGGACGGGAAATATTATGTCACGCTGGACTTTAAGGGCCTTGCCATCGAAAGCTTCTTCGGCTATCTCGGCAACCTGAAGTATTACGACGCGGG
>DHAA01000147.1:14565-14970 GCA_002397275.1 Thermacetogenium sp. UBA4966
CCGCTGGTCAACAAGGCTTCCTTTGAGGGCAACTTCGTCCCGCTCCAGGTGTTCGTCCCGATCATGGAGGCGATCGGCCTGGATAGCGGAAATCCCGGAATGGGTACCCAAAACGTACTGCTCAAGCTCGACTGGTCCACGCTGAAGATCGCCGATGAAGGCGATTTCGAGCCGGACGATCCGCCGGAGCGTTCCCCGGCGTTCGACGCCACCGACGCGGCGAGCGGCGTGAAAATCCACGCGGGCGAAGGCGTGCTTCCCGAAGGCGCGGCGCTCAAGGTGAAGCAGATCACCTCCGGCGCGGATTACAACAAAGCGAAGCTTCTGCTGGCCGACGTGGGCAAAAAGTTCCGGCTGTATGACATTGCGCTGCACAGCAACGGTGCGGAGATCCAGCCGAACGGA
>DHAA01000037.1 GCA_002397275.1 Thermacetogenium sp. UBA4966
CAACGAACTCTCCCTGTTTGTAGATGCTCCCCTTGGAGTCCGCAGGCAAGTCCCTGAACAGCTCCTCCTTATAAGGCTCGCCCTGTTCTTCAAAGAGGGCGGTCGCCTCTTCGCTGGTAACCTCCTGCCGGATTACCGGGTAGTCATCCCTTTTGATCTTCTCCATTTCTTTTTCGATCAAGGACAGATCCTCGGTTGTAAAGGGACGCTCCGCGTCAAAATCGTAATAAAAACCGTCGGCGATAGCCGGCCCGATAGCCAATTTCGTCTCGGGAAAAAGGCGTTTTACTGCCTGCGCCAGCAGATGAGCGGAAGTATGCCTGTAAACCGCCCGCCCCTCTTCATCGGCAAAAGTAAGAAATTCCACCTTTTTTTCCGGACACGCTTTTCTATTAAGGTCCTCCTTATCGCCGTCCACTCTGGCAACAAGCGCTTCTTTAGCCAGTTTCCTGCTGAGGCCGGCCGCGGCCTCCATCCAGGAGGTCCCTGCCGGAACTTCATAAACGCTCCCATCTTTCAAGATAATGGGTATCATGTCTATTCTTCCTCCATTCATGAAAATAAAAGAGACCTCGTCCTTTTGAAGGGGACGAGGTCTTCTCGCGGTTCCACCCCGATTAGCGAAAACTATCGCTCTCTCGTGTCGCACAGATAACGGTGTGCCGCCGAACAATAAGATGCGCAGGATGGTCTTCCCCTGACCCGGTTGCCGGAAACGCTTTCAGCCGCGGCGCTTTCCTCTCTGAGGCAGGTATCAAGGTACATGGTCCTGTTATCGTTTAATATCTGCTTTTGGCTGAATTATACGCGACAAAGAGAGGGATGTCAACAACAAATACTCTCTACCTATTTTTTCTTGCTGTGGTATAAATGACGGCACCTTTCACAGCCGGGACAGCGCATGACTCGTTCCTCAAAGACCTGTTGGACGGTGCGCAGGGGATCGCATTCCCAGATGTGGTCGGATACGTGAAAAATAATTATTTCAGGAACCAGAGTAATCAGCATGCTCAGTAAGTAATCTTTATAGTTGAATTCCCCTTCCGTAACAGAAAATGACGGAGTGTGAATATGCTCTTTGCGGATCACATAACCATTCTTGTCACAGATAAAAAAAGCTCCTTCCGGGGTAATAAAAATGTGCGCCTCATCAATTTTGGGTTCCTGCAGTTCCACAAAACAACGCAGTAAACGCACAAATTCTATGTAATCCTTGGCTGCCAACAGTTCCTCCCCGGTCCTTTCGACAATACGTTCCAACTGAGTCCGGTAACCGCGGAGGCGAAATTTAGCAAATCCCTCGATATTAATTGTCCGGTATTCAACCAGGTAATCGTATACGCTTTGCAATACTCTGTTTCTTCTGATTATTTTCAGCTTATCCAGAGTTTCCAACGTGCTGGTTGCAATTTCAAAACGGTCTTGTGGAGAGCAGTAATGATAGGTTTTCTCAATATAATCTTTCACAAAATTCGTTTCCAATTGGCTGATAAAAAGATCGGAAACCGCTTTAGCAACCGCAAACCTGCAGGCAAATCTCCGCTCCCCCTGTTTGCCGCAGCGAGTGACTCCGACGATAAAGAAAAGCCATGGCGGATTTTCCCTCTCTTCAAAATAAACGATATCCTGCTCATCCGAAAGAAAATTCAGCTCGCATTCCAGCCTTACCCTTATTTCATCAACAAAAGAAGCAGTACCTATCACGATTTGGGAGTTCAATCAACTCACTCCTTCCTGCTACCTTTTATCATATCCAATACATGATATGATTCATGCAGGAAGGGTTTTCATTATTTATTCCCAATCAATGATATCTTCAATAAAAATCGTCAACTCTTTTAAAAGATCGATCTCTGGAAAGTTCATCCTGTAATTTATTCCTAGGGAATCCTCGATCACCCTGATCACAGGGCGTGTCGGGTAGTTTTTTGGTATATGGATCACAAAACCCTTTTCTCCGGTATTCAGCTTTACCAAGCTGCCCAGCGGATACACCGCAATATTTGTACAAAACATCCTCGCCAGCTCCTGCTCAAAAGAAAATCCCGCATGAGCAGTTATATATTCAACGGCCTGGTAAGGAGGAAGACGCTTTTCATCGAGGCCGTTTACCAGCTTATCATAGATATTGGCGATAGCCGTGACGGCGGCATATTCATGGATTTCGTCCCCTTTCAAACGGCGGGGATAGCCGCTGCCGTTAAAACATTCATGGTGCTGGTAAGCCACATGAGCAACCATGAGGTTGAAACCATTTTCGCGCATGATTTCATAACCGTATAAAGTATGTCTTTCCCTTTCTTCAATCTCTGCTTCCGCAAGAGGCCTTTTGGCATGCAGAATCCTGTCCGGGAGCCTGCTTTTGCCGATATCATGCAAAAGGGCTCCTGTGCCCAGATCAAGGAGGTTTTCCTCCCTGTACTGGATATTGATCCCGGTTAGTATGGCATAAACCGCCACCGTAACTGAGTGATGAAACAACTGTTCCCCTGCGATCCTGATCTCCGAGAGATAGGCTAGCGCTTCTCTGTGGGTCAGAATCTGCTTGATAATACCCTTGACGGTCTCTTTTGTTTTTACAGAGTCCAGTTCAGCCCCCAGTCTGATATCGTCCATCGCCTTGTGAACCAGTTCTGCAGCGCGCAGCCTGGTCTCTTCATTGACTATGTCATTGATCACCAGATCAGAAAGACGCTCATCAAAAATATAGGCGTGAGTTACTCCAAAATCTACCATCCGTTTAATATAGCTTTCCTTGAGCATCGTCCCTTTGTCCAGAAGAATGCGTCCCCCCCGAGCATAAATAGGCCGTTCTAAAACCATTCCAGGCTGCAGTTTTTCCATAACTACCCTGCGCATTCTGCTCCCCCTATTATGCTGCAAAATTCCTGCGGCGTCTAACCATCTCCAAGACAAACCCTGATGATGACAGGTAACAAAATTAGAATAATTTTCTTATATCCTATTAAAATTAGACAAAACTGCTTTTTGTCCTGCTTTCTTTGCCGTCCGAATAATTTTTGGCGCCCTTAGGCTCCCATCTTCATTTGCAAGTACGCTTTTTTATGAGTTCATCCGTTTTCGCTGAGAGATTTTAAGGTAACAATTACAATTTCAGGTCGATTGAAAAGCCTCAGCGGAAAGATGCTGTTCCCCAAGCCTCTGCTCACAAACATGGCGCAAGCCTCTTTCCTATAGCAGCCGCTCGTATAGCGCGGGAACAATCCTTGATCCGGCGCGGCAAGTCCCCCTATCAACGGCAGCCTGACCTGACCGCCGTGCGCATGCCCTGAAAAGATTAAATCCATATTGTTCTCGGCGTATAGTTCAAAAAGCTCGGGCCTGTGAGAGAGTAAAATCTGAAAGGCTTCATTTGACGACCATCGGCGCAGAGATTTTATATAAGAAGAGGCGCCAAAAGCAGGGTCTTTTAAACCTAACAGATTGATTGAAGCTTCTCCAAGGGACAGTTCAACCAGAGAATCATCAAGCACTTGAACTCCAGCGTTCAGCAAGCTGCTTTTAATAGCGGGATAGCGGCCTGACCATGCTTCGTGGTTGCCGGATACATAATACACTGGAGCGATCTGCGCCGCGCCTTCAACGAACCTCATGGCCGCGGGTAAATCATATCTTCGCCTGTCAATTAAATCGCCGGTAATTATAATGATATCAGGAGAAGTTTTTTTTAATTTATTTAATAATATTTTCTGATCCGACCCAAACTTTTTGTTATGCAGATCGGAAATATGAGCGATGACATAGCCGTCAAATTCCTTTGGTATTTTGCTGCTGCCGTACTCTGATTTTGTTATAACGATACTGTTGTTTTGCCAGAAGAAAAAAATTACCAGGCAGATGAGGCCAAACAAAAAACATAAAACCTTCTTCCCCTTTTTTGAGCGCATTTTCATAATCCGCCACCCGCTCTCCGCATGATTGGAAAGGCCCGCATCTTTTTCATTATAGCGGATTATCGCTTGCTTGCCCAATTAAAAGATGCCGGCCGTTGTCCTCCTGCAGTTCAATGGATCTCGGAGAAGAATTTATTGGTTCATAAATTTGGGGATTTAGCCGTGCGCTCCTTGCGCGTGAACAGCCACGCACACACAGCGGTACAAAGCGGGGTCGTAAGAATAACGCCGAGCGTGCCTGAAAGTGCCTGAAGGATCTCAATGCCGATGGAATACATGTTAATGACCATATTATACGGATAATTATACGCATACATGCTGATCAGTACGAACACAGAACTTCCTGTATAGGCAAAAATAAGGGTGTTGACATTTGTGCTCAACATATCGCGGCCAACATGGATACCGCTTTGGAACAACTGCTTTCTAGTCAGAGAAGGAGTTTGTTCGTGAATTTCGTTTATCGCAGATGCAATCGAAAAACAGTTGTCCATTACCGCGCCGAGAGAAGCGATCAGAATCCCTGAAAACAGAAGTCCGCCGACGTCCACACCGCTATTCTGTGAGATGTAGATCAGGTTTTCCACGCTGGATACATTGTATCCGGATATATGCGCCAGCTGGCCGAAGAAAGTAGCCGCCAGCCCGGCTATGATCACACCGCCGGTAGTGCTGATGATCGACGCAAGAGTTTTCAGCGTGGCGCCTCCAATCAGATACAACGACACTATCGACGTTAACACGACAATGACCACCGCGGCCCAAAAGGTCTAATATCCGATATAGATCATCGGAAGATATAGAAAAATGATGCAGATTAAAGAAAAAGCAAGGGCACATGCCGATTTGACTCCTTTTGTGCCGCCAATAAGCCACAGAAAAAAGACGACGACCGCGATCATCAGGTACAAAACCGGCGAACGATCATAGTTATATACCGAGACCGAGACCTGCTCTTCGAATACGCTGGTTTGCACGATGACCCTTGTTCCCACTTGACAGGCCGCGCCATAGAGATAACTGTCCAGGCTATTCGCCTCAAAAACCTGCCCCGTATATGGTCCGGTAAGCATTTCAACATTCACAACCTGGCCTCCGACACGGGAGCCGTCCTTCTGCAGATTGTCCTTAATGATTTCCACTACCCGCGCCTTTTCAAAATCAGTTCCTTCGCTGTCATAGAGGGGCGTAATGTAGATGTTGCGGTTAAAAAAATACAGAGACACAAAAAAACCTGCCATCAAAAGCATCAATAAGGAATTTATAATCAACTTCTTATATTTCCTGAAGAAACTAAAGTCACTCATATGCTCCCATATTTCCTCTCTTCAAAAAAGCAATATAAGAGATAGAAATATCTATCCTTATATTGCCTTCCTGATTTTATGATTTTTGTTTAAAACTAACTAAGCGCTTTTAAAGTGCTTTTTCACCCGTAAACCGACGGCCACTGCCGTGCTTGTGAGCAGCAAGATTCCCAGGATGGCGACGGCCGCGTCCGTATTGTCGCCGGTCTGGGGGGCGCCGCCTTTGCTTTTTTTCGGAGTCCCGCCGTTATCAGAATTGTTGTTGTTATCCTTAGGGGCGGTATTATCATCATTCGGCGTGTCATTGTCATTCGGATCCGGGGTTTTATCATCATCCGGCACTTTGGTAAGCCCACTGACCGCCGCATCTAGTGCTGCATACGCCTCCGTGACCTCCGCGCTGCCCAAAATAGCCTGACTATTGTCGAGAGTCTTGTCCAGAAATGCCGCGTAACCTTTTTCTATGGCGCCGTTCTGCGTAGCTGCATAAGCGTAATAGTTCAGCTTATCATTCTTGTTATCTTCCTGGATGGTCTTATCGTAATTTCCATAAAGGCCCTCCGGAATTCCGTCTTTTGCAGTTTCCAGCAAGTCGTTCGCTTTATCAAGAGCATCTTCCAAGGATTTGCGGCTTTTTTCCGTATAAGCAGTTGCATAAGCGCTGCCCTGTACAATCTCCTTTGCCGTATTGATCAGGCTGGCAAGCGACTGCTTCGTCTGAGTCTTTGTGATCGAATACTTATCGATGCTTATATTATTGAAAGCGTTGAGGGTTTCGATCGAAAAACCGCTATCGGTAATGTTGACGACAGAATAATTGGGGTTAAATTCTTGGTGGCGCTTATTGATAAAATACTGCTTTTCGGGATTTAGCTCATAATATTTGCTGCCTGACGCGGAATTGGTGGCAATGTAGACGGTTCCCTGCGGATCCTTGGCACTGTCGGATTGATAACTGACTGCCTTGCCATCTATAATTTGGTAAGTTCTGGAGTAAGAGTGGTCATGTCCGGTCAGACAGACGTCGATGTTGTATTTATCCATCAGCGGGGCGAATAATGCCCTCAGGTTAGCGCCGTCTATATCGGAGTGGGGCGCTCCCGATCCGTAAATATCATGATGAAACATCACAATTTTCCACTTCGCATTTTTGCTTTCCGGGTCGTTGACAGCCTTGGCCAGCAGCTCGTCATGCTCCGCTGCGTTGCGGTTATTGCTGTTGAGCACGATGAACAGCGCCTTGCCGTAATTGAAATAGTAATCGCCTCCGGAGGCAGTATCTCCGAGGTTTGCCTGGGCGTTAGGGTTGTTATAGTGATACGTATAGTCCGCGCTCTTGCTTTCGTGATTGCCGATTGCTGTGGCGAGCGGATAGTTGCGCAGCGCCTGCGGGTAAAGGAACCCCGCATATTCCAGCTCGCGCCGCACTCCATTATCCGTACCGTCGGTGGAGTAGTCAATCTGATCTCCGGCCGAAAGTATAAAGTTGGCGTCCGGATATTTGCTAAAAGCCGTCTGCAAGGTTTTATTCCATTGATATGTATCGTACACGATATCGTTGTCGCCCGAAGAAGCACCGATCTGGGGATCCCCGACAAGAATCAATTCCAAAGCGGAAGTTTGCTGTGTATTAAAATGTTGTGGATCGCTCCAAGTCGTGTCGTCGGTAGAGTAAGAGTAGTAATATTTGGTCCTCTCCTGAAGTCCGGTTACCGTCACCTTGTTGGAAGCGGTATAATTTTTCTGACCGTTTGTTCTGTCGATCTTCTGCGCCGTCCCCGTAAAGGTCTGCGCATCGGTCATGGCCTTGTCTTTAGCAATCTTCACCTTCGGCGTCTCCTGGGTTTCGGAATACCAGCAGAAATTCATCTTTGAGGCTGTCGTTCCCGGCGTCAGAACAATGCCTGCGGAATCATACTGCGCCTTGCCGTCCCACTCGCCGGTTTTCCATGCATCAAAATCCACCATATCTGACGGTGTATTTTCTGCGGCCTGCACCGGAGACACAGCCGACAACAATAAAACTACAGCCAGTAAACATGCCAGAAACCCTCTTCTTTGCTTACCTTTCAACTTAGCCCCTCCTTGTCATTTTTATTTTATATACATTAAAGGGCGGTGTCCGCGCCCTGCTTGTCCCGTCACCAACTCCCCCCTCGCCTCTCGCTTTCCAACGTGGCGTTATGCGTCGGCAAAAGCATTCTGCGCGAGCGCTTCTTCCGCTACTAATTATTTTATATTTCAAGTGTTATGGAACTGTTACATATTTTTAATAAATAGGTTAATCTCACCTTAAGGAACAATGTTTGTTTTGGAGAAATAAAAAAAAGCTTCCGATTCCCGGAAGCCTTATTATTACTGGTGGGCGCAGTAAGGATTGAACTTACGACCCCCTCCGCGTCAAGTTGAGGAAGCACTTCTTAAACCATATTATGCCATCACGTATCTTACTAAAATGGCTTAGGAATAGGGGTTTGCTGGTTTTTACTTTTTATACCTTACCGGGTTATATGGGGTCTTTTTACCCCCGTTGGGGTATAGTTGGGGTGAAATTGGGGTATAAATCAGGCCCCGCAGACGCTGCAGCGGCGGGGGTTTTATGGTTTGGTAAGAATTTATTCAGTTGAATTATATTCGTCCCCTTTTAGCCTGAACTCCCAAGAAGCGTATA
>DHAA01000069.1 GCA_002397275.1 Thermacetogenium sp. UBA4966
GCGGTATCTTGTGTTTTCTCTTTTTCTTTGTCATCAGTGACTTCAATTTGGCTGATTTTATTCTCTGTCAGGAAGTAGTCCGACATGTGGGTTAGGGTAAAGCTGACATAACCGTCTTTTACCGTTAATCCGGCGGCGATCTCTTCAGCTTTTCCTGTTTTTTCGTTGAAATAATAGAGGTTTAATTTATCGCCGTCTTTGTATTTATCTCCCACATAAGCAGTTATCAGCGCCGGCGCCGGCAGCTTCCCTTCATAGGCGAAGGAGAGATAGACGCTGTTTTCGTCCCCGGTCAGCTTGTCGATGGCGGCCTTGTTTTCTGTTGTAAAGGAGATGCTTAAGTCGATGTCGTCCATAGCAGCGTCTATTTTACTTCCGTTAAGGGTCCAACTGTATAATATCCTACCGTTCTTATCTTTCCTGACGAAGGTTATCTCTTTGCCGGATTCTTTTATTAATTCTAGATCTTTTTTAGTTAACTTATGGGAATCTCCAATCTCGATAGTTTCTGTTTTATCCTCGGCAGTGAACTGAGCGTCGGTTTTAATTTTGTCCAGCTCGGCTTTAGCGGCTGCCAGGGCGCTGTTTACGGCGTTGATGTCCGTTGCGGCGTCGATAGCGGACTTGCCGGCGTTGATGGCTGAGGCCAGTTCGGTCTTTTGGGCATCCCGGTAGTCTGCGGGGTTTTTGTAGGTGTCGAGAGTGTTCTTAGCCGCGGATTTAGCCGTTGCCAGTTCTTCCGCTGCGCTTCGGTTTATCGTCTGCTTGATCGTGGCCACGCTGTAGCCGCTGGCTGTGACTGCGATGGTGTAGTCGCTGGCTGCGGTAAACACGCCGGCGGCAAGATTGATCTTGCCTGCGCTTATGGTGTACTGCTCGCCGGTCAGCACGGTTCCGTTGACTGTGATCCCGCTGATGGCACTGCGCCAGGCTTGGTCATCGGTAAAGGTGATCTCCACCCCCTGGCCCACGGTGTTGTCCGTGCTATCCGCGGTCAGCGCCGGAGGGGTTTCATCCACTGCAGGGATGTCTTCGAACTGCGCTGTTACAGTAACGTTCGCCGCCGGGAGGATAAAGATGTACACGCCCTCGATGGTGGTGATTGGTGTGTAGGTTTGGCCGTCGGTGGTGTATTTAAGGCTGTCCGCAGCCAGTTGTTTGCCTTCAGCAGGGGTTACGGATACGGTAATGGGTGTGCCCGCGTTCCCCGAGGCGTGATTTACTGCGATGCTGCCGCCGCTGATGCCGCTGTCTACGGTCACGGTGTAGGTGGACGCTGCGGCGTTTATCCTCTGCGTGACCGTGGCCTCGCTGTGGCCGCCGGCCGTGACTGTAACGGTGTAGTCGCCGGGAGCGGTAAACACATCGGCAGCGAGGACGATCTTGCCTGCGCTTATGGTGAACTGGTCGCCGGTCAATGAAATTCCATTGACCCTAACCTCGCTGATGGCGCTGCGCCAGATCTCATCGTCGGTAAAGGAGATCTCCACCAACTGGCCTACGCGGTTGTCAGTGGTATCGGGGGTTAGCGTCGGAGGCGATATTTCCTGTTGAAATACGCTGAACTGCCCGTTATTCACCGTTATGGGTAATACTATACGATCGCCATCATGATATTGCACTCCGGTCAGTTCCAAGGCGCAGGACGCCCCCGGACTTGCCCCCGTGGCAACCTCAAAGTGCATCACCGCTATGACAACTGTCCCGGCCGGTATACGGTTTTCCCTTGCAAGACGAAGATGCAATACCCGTATTTCGCCGCTGACAAGCTGGTTCGATAACATTTTAAAGTTTGTGGCAATATCGTTTCCTACAACTGTCTGCTTGTAAGTCAGCAGCGAATGATCATAATTTAAGTTATATTGCCCGCCGGCCACTTCACCCGAGCTGGTCAGCGTGATCGGGACATTGATCACGTCTCCAGGATTCCCAGTCACTGTGCCTACGGTCAGTTCAATCGGATCATCCGCTAAAGCCACAGCCGGCTGCATGAGACTCGCTCCGAACGAGCCGGCAAACAGGAATGCTGCTGCCAGCAGTATTCCCAGTATTTTATTGAATTTTCTTTTAAACCCTTGCACTTCAATTTCCTCCTTGCTAAAAAATCCTGGCGTCCATGTTTTTCAACCCGTCTTCTGGCTTTTTACCTGTGCAGCTCTAAATGGTTGGATATATTCTGCTGCAAAACATTTGTGATTAATTCCCGGCCAACTCCATGATGCAATCAATATCAAGCTCGTTGATGACGCCATCCATATTAACATCAGCCGCAATAAATTGGGCGGCAGTAGGTGTTTCTGTTCCCATAACATAGCTGGTCACTAAATCTACATCTGTGTCATTTATTACTCCGTCAAAATTAATATCGCCAAGGGGACATATGGTCTGCTCTGTTGTGGCGTCTAGGTATCCCGTGGCGCAGACGGTAATTGTATAGGTATCTGCTGCAGTAAACACGCTGTTATCGATGGTAATTGTTGTTCCGCTCGTCTTGGTATAATGGCCGGCAATCGAGTTTCCGTTAACTTTGACATCGGTAATTGCATCGGTGTACGAGGGAAGCAGGGGATGGTTGGTATAGGTCAGAACAATACCGCCGTTGCTGACCGAAGTCTGATTTAGACCGTTTTCCGTGGTATCCGGCGTTATTGCCGGCGCCAGTCTCGTCACCACATCAGGATAACCGGTCGCTTTGATTATTAAGTCGTAGCCAACGCCATGGATTTGGGCTGCATAACCATCGATTATGATTTTGCCGGCCTGGGTTATATCGCAATCGTTTGTTATGGACACACCTCCGACTATAATATCGTCAATGGCCGTCCGCCAGGCCGAATTATCCGTAAATGCCAGAGTGAACGCCTGATCACCGACTCGCACCCCGTCGACATGGATATCGCTCGGATAGGGCAAAAGGATAGACTGAGTTACTGTTGTGCTGCTGTAGTCTGTCGCATTCACTGTGATGGTATAGTCGCCTGTCGCCGTGAAATCGGAGGCGGGAAAGGTCAGTTTCCCTGCCGCCAGCGTGTAGTTTGTGACCGGGATTCCGTTGATGGTGACGCTGTTGATCTTATTACGCCAATCAACGTTATCCGTAAATGTGACGTCGATCGGCTCGCCCAAGGCATTGTTGCTGGTATCAGCATTTAATTCCGGAACAATTCCGCCGATAGGCTGGGTTACATTGGAGTTCATGTAGCCCGTGGCCGCTATGACGACAAGACGGTTGCCGGCAGTGGCGAATACTGTACTGTCGAAGGATATATTGCCGGCAGTTATGGTGTAATGCGCCGGGTCAATAGTGATACCGTCGATTGTGATACTGGAGATCGCGCTCCGCCAAGCCGCTTTATCCGTGAAAGTCAGGTCGATTTGCTGTCCCGTGATATTATTTGTTGTATCGGCGGTTATCGCCTGGCCTTTTACCGGGCCGAAAGCAACTTTGTAAACCCACTTGCAGAACTTGTTGGTGGATGAGTAAGATCCCTCAATTCCGTTTTTAGCTTCGGCTTCGGTCAACCCCATGCAGAAACGGAAGGTATTAAGGTTGTCCATGTCGCCCCATAAATTATTTAAATCGCTGTCGGTTAAATACCTTCCCTGGTAGGAAGTTATGGAGAGCACGGGTTCTACAGGAGTAGGATCATCAAGGGCGGTAAGCAGAACAGCGGGATCTCCGCTTTCTCGATAGGCCGTAAAGCATTCCACTAAATTTGGGTAGTAGTAACGCGCAGCCTCAAGTTTATCGTAGGTATAGAACTCGGTACCCTGGTAAGGGGTACTCGGAGCATCATTGGGATATAAGACGATCTTCTGGCCGGGCCCCCAGGTGATGCTTGGGTTATAAGCAGCGGCATCCTCCGCGATGGCTGCGATGGGTACGCCGTGCGATACGGTACCCACGCCCGCCGGCATGGCGTCAATGCTGGCGAACTTCTGGTCTACCGCCAGTGATTCCAGGTCATTATACGAATAGGTATGGGCCAAAGTTTGCGTTCCGTCAGGGTTGAGCAGGTAGACTTGCAGCGTCGTTGCCGGATCAGCAGCAAAAGCTGCGGGGACATTAATGAACAGCATGCAGACCACAAGAATCAAGGAGAGTATAATAGACAATGGTTTTGAGTTCTTTATACGCATGTTCATCTCCAGTTCCTCCTTTTTTATTCTTAATTTTCTTTCATTACTGATGTTCTTTGATGCTCAACCAAGTAATAATCCCCCCTTTGTCCTTTGTTTTCAATATCGGACAGGCGCCAGTTGGTCGCCTCCAGCTTACTGAGCATCACCACCTTTCGACGCTAACGAGTTAATACCAATTTCCTATCTGCCGTGATGGCGGCGTTATGCTGTTAAATAGGGCTCTGTGCGAACTTTACGAACTTCATATCCATCGTTTACCCCTGCCGTCGTTATTCTTAATTGGGCATATCGGTAGTAAAATAATTTTAATAAGTTGTTTCCATAAAGTATGCTTTTTGAAAACCATATTTTTGCAAACTAACCGGGAGAGATTTTTAAAGCTACCTGTTAGCCGCATATCTCGAATTAATATGCCAAAATAAAAGCCGGGGCGCGGAAACGCCTCGGCCGACAAACGCTGTTGCGATCTCCTTTCCGCACGGGAGGCATATCCGTTTCCAGATACACCCTATCGGCCCGACCGCCATAGCGATTGCCGTAGGACAGTGGGCTCGGAGTCATTATTCTTTTGTTAATAAGTCAATTCGCCATGCTTAGAGAAATTCCTGCTAAGTTATGAAAAATATTCATGCGATGGCGCGGAATAATAAAGAATTGTCAGAGGTTTGTCATTGATTGATGTGGATGTAGGCAGGATGTGCATAGGTGTCATTAGCCATGACCCTTGTCTGTTAGATAAGGTATGCGATAGAGTAGTCTATTTAAAGAAGGATTAAAGCAGGAATAACGCCGCAGAAAACTACTGCGGCGTTACCCTAGTTCCAGGGCGTAAGGGCTGGCGCCGGAGCTTACCGTAAATCTTTTGCCGGCCGTATGGTAGCTTCGTCGCCTTTGTTGATATAGGCGCCCCCGTCGCCTATAATGGGAACTCGGAAATCTAGCTTCACTTTAATCGGGTCTTCATGGTTCAGCGTGCCGCCTGCGGTAATCTCCGCCTCGTTTTAGGACACAGATGCGGTTGCGTTCTGCAGTTTCCCGCTCGCATCAGCTTCTGCTTTTGCAAAGAAATTAATCACATTTTTCGATCTGCTTTAAAGTGGCGGGAAACCCTGATTTTAAAGCGATGATTAAATTCGGTTAACTGTCATCTTCTCACGTGGTTTCCTTGGCGCCAAGGGTTTTACAGGATAACCCACAGCGAAAGCTGACAAGATCTCGTACCCTTCCGGAATCATTAGAAGTTTTAGCGTTTCAGAATCCTTACGAAGCTTTTTTAAACAACCCCAGATATAAGTACTTCCCAACCCCTCATTTGTTGCGGCCAGGATCATATTCTCAATCACACAAGCCACGTTTGAGAATTCGATGTGATCCTCTGACAAATCTGTCGCTGAGACAAAAATAACAGTTGGCGCACCGTAAAAGGGATCAAGAGGCTTGTTCGTTTTACGCGAGATCAATTGACAACTTTTGCGAATCCTTGCCATCGTCTCTGGATTCTGTAAGACTGTAAGATGTGTCGTCTGATCGTCACCCGTAGCTAAAGGGGCTGTTTGGGCCGCAAGCAAAATCTCATACAACCGGCTTTCTGAGATTTGATCCGGCAAATACCCGCGGGTCGTTTTTCTTAATGTTAAAACATCTTTAAAATCCAAGATAAATGCCTCCTTAAAATAGCCTCATCTACGGCTCCTACTTTTTCCGGACGACTGTTCGCTCGGCATACTTTCCAAAGAAGTGATAACCGGAGCCGCCCTCGCTGATAATATCCAGCAGCTCGTCCGCCTTGGTTACTTGAATCCCCCCCAGCATGGTTACTCCTCTGGCGAAAAAGGCC
This sequence comes from Thermacetogenium sp. UBA4966, assembly GCA_002397275.1. Taxonomy (GTDB): domain Bacteria; phylum Bacillota; class DSM-12270; order Thermacetogeniales; family Thermacetogeniaceae; genus Syntrophaceticus. The sequence continues at coordinate 5,981 of DHAA01000069.1, forward strand.
TGCGGCAGCATGCTGGCCGTGGGTCCTGTCACCAGGATCTCAGCGTCCGCTTTGGCCATGGCCAATAATCCGGGCAGGGAATCGTTGAGAATAGTCACGCCTGTGATCACCAGCAGATCGGCTTCCGGAACATACCGTTCCGCCTGATCCGCGGGTGCGTAATAAGGCATTTCCCGTTCTTTGAGCGTACGCGGGTCCTGTTCCAAGACGCGGAAGTCTGCGCCAGCGGCGATCAGTTTTTTCAGCATTGGTATCAATGCGCCCACGACCACTATCTTTGGATACCGGGACACATCCAATTCATCAAAAGCATCCGCCCCTGTGAGGATCTCATAGCCCTCAGGCCCGGCTTTTTCCCAGGCGGCCATGCTCAGAGCGTTCAGCGCCGCGATCCCCAGAGTACGCCTCAGTATATTTTTACAAAAGAGGTCGTCCAGGTATTTCCGAACCGGGCGCCCGCGCAGCCGTCCTGAAAGGGGCATGGCTCTTGCGGAACTGGGGCAGCACACCGCCTCAGGCATTTCCTTGATCGGTGTGAAACAGAGGCCGCCATGCCCTGTGGACAGTTTCACACCTGAGAAAAACAGCCCGAATACAGCTCTTTCTACGACGATGTCGTCTACTTCTTCTCCCAGCCTCGCCTCGACGGCGGACACAGATTCCCTGAGAAGAGGCCTTTCGCTATTCATTTTTCCACTCCCTGCCTTTGATTTTTTTCTTTGCCTGCCGCCAGGCGCAGATTTTTCACTCGCCCACAATGGCATTGAGCTGCTCATCGCTCAGATCGTATTTGAAGAAATGGCTATAGAAATAGGAGATTTTCTCCTTCAGGTCTTTTGCGCTCTCCAGATCAGGATACAGCTTATGCATCGTCCAAAACACCGTCAAAGGCTGTTCCACCGTCCGGTTGCCCCAAACATGCGCCACGGTCGGGATGCAGTAGATAGCGTCGTTTTTTACCGCCGGGATATCGGAATACAGAGAATCCGCGGTAATTGTTTTTTTCATGGAGGTCTCGGTTGTGATCATCACGTCGGGGTTCCATTTCAATACGTCTTCCCTGGTATAAGTAGAGCTTCCGCTTTCATTATTCCAGCTGTCCGCGGTCACGCTGATGCCGCCCGCGGCTTCAATCCACCACTCGGCGATGATATGAGGCTGCGTCAGCTTGTCGATATTGCCGTACAGCACGGTCTTCTTGTTTTCTTCCGTCAGGGAGGAGGTCTTCTTTTCCGCATCGGCAATCATATTGTCAAAATACGCCAGGTAATCCTTGGCGATCTTTTCCTTGCCGAGCGCCTTGCCCAGCAGAGTCACCGCAGTCTTTACATCGTCGGTCTGTTTCCATTCAAAATAGATAACATTCAGGTCGTTTGATTCCAGCGGCTCGATCAGGTCCTTGGACATGACGAGGCAAAGGTCGGGATTGAGAGCCAGCACCTTCTCTATCTGAATCTCTCCATCCGCATTCTCCAGGACGGGAGCGCCTTTGATCTGCGGGGCAAACTCATACTGCAGAGCCCATTTTTCCGACTTGGTAAATTTGGCCGTCATGTCGTTGCTGATTTTGTCACCGCAGCCCATCAGCTCCACGAAGGCATTGATCACGCCGATGGACCCAAACGTGGCGATACTGTCGATTTCCTTGGGCAGCGTGACGGTTCGGCCTGCCATATCGGTAACAGTAACCTTGTCCGCCGCAGGATCCTTCGAGGCGCCTTCAGGATCCGAATCACCTTTACAGCCGGCCAGCATGACGAGGACCATGGCCAGAGCAAGAAGGATGGCTATAGGCCGGGTCGCTCTTCTTCTTAGGACTTCCTGTTTCATTACTTTCATCTCCCTTTCTTAGTATGGGGACGCAGACCTTCTGCGAAGTCCCGCCCCCTGTATTCTTTAACACGGCCTCTGTCACACAGACCGGCACGTGATAAAGCCTGCTGAGATTTTCACTGGTCACCACCAGCTCCGGGCTGCCGAACTCCAAAACGGTCCCCTCGCGCAGCAGAACCACTTTGCTGCTCGCCAGAAACGCATGATCAGGGGAGTGCGTAGTCATCAAAATCCCATATCCCTCAGCGGCGAGTTTACAGATCATATTCAGAATCTTGATCTGGTTGCTGTAATCCAGCGAGGCTGTCGGCTCGTCCAAAATCAGGTACTTCGCCTGCTGGGCCAGGGCCCTGGCAAACATCACCATCTGCCGTTCTCCTCCGCTCAGGGTCTGAAAATTTTCTTCAGACATCTCCCGTATTCCGAGATACTCCATCACCTCCGCGGCGATTTTACGATCCCTTTCAGATACCGAAGCGCCCAGCCGCATATGGGCTACCCTGCCCATCAAGACGACCTCCTCTACGGAGTAAGGAAATGTCAGCTGTGTCGACTGGGATACATAAGCCAGATGAGCGGCACATTCCCTGACCGACATGCGGCAGATATCCTTGCCGTCCAATGTGATGCTGCCGCTCTCCGGACGGAAATAGTTGAGCAGGCATTTGAGCAGGGTGGTTTTCCCGGCGCCGTTCGGCCCCAACAGGCAGACGCATTCTCCGCGCTCCAGATGGAAGGTTACGTCTCTCAATACCGGCCGCCGGCGTTTATAGCGAAATTCCAGCTGTTTGATCTCGATCATGACGCGCTTCTCCTCCTGGACTGAATCAGCAGCAAGGCGAACACAGGCGTTCCGACCAGCGCCGTCAGAACCCCTAAAGGCAGCTCAACGCTGCTGACGCCGCGAATAATATTGTCCATCAGCAACATAAAAAAACCGCCGATCAGGAAAGAAACAATCATCAGGCGGGAGTATTTTACGCCTGTAAAGATCCGCGCAATATGCGGAACGACCAGACCGACCCAGCCGATGATTCCGCATATGCTGACAGCCACCGCTGTCAGCAGCGTGGAGGTCAGGATCACGATCAGACCGACGCGCCGCACATTGACCCCCAGGGCGGTTGCTTCCTCTTCCCCGGTTGCCAGCACATCGATCTGGTTCCGAAACAGGAAGAGGACCGTCAGGCAGACGGCCGTCACCGGAAGCAGCATACCCACATCGCCCATATCACCCTTACCCAGGCTGCCCATCAGCCAAAATGTAATGGATGGCAACTGGCTGTCCGTATCGGCGTAAGTTTTTACTACAGAGAGCAGGGCGTGAAACAGGCTGGAGACGATGATGCCGGCCAGCACCAGCGATGTGATTTCCGCCTTGCCGCAAATGGAACCGATTAAATTGGCAATGACAACTGCCAGCAATCCAAAGAACAGAGCGCTTAACTGGATCTCGGCCCAGGAGCCGCTCTGGAGCATGGCCAGGGCAGCGCCGAAACCCGCTCCGGCGGACACCCCCAGGATATCCGGGGAAACCATTGGGTTTTTGAACAGCGTCTGGTATGAGGCGCCGGACACGGCAAGTCCTCCTCCCACCAAAATTCCTAACAGGATGCGCGGGATGCGGACCTGAAAAACCACCTTTTCCACAGCCGGTTCCCATGTAACGGCAACATCCATCACACGCGAGCGCAGCACATCCCATACCGTTATTATGGAAACAGGATAGGAGCCTACTCCAAAAGAGATAAAAAAACAAATTGTCAAGAGTCCCATCAAGCCCGCTACCAGCAAATCGAAGCGAATTCTTTCCTTAGCCATGCTTTCCCTATCTTCCTCTCATACAAGCGTCAGCCTTATCCGAGCAGCCGTTTGCTGTTTTGCCCCGTTCTCGGATTCCCTCTTGCCGGAAGCAGCGGGCTGCCTGTACAAAAGGATGAGCGGGCCGGTAAAATGCAAAAATGCCGTTCCGTAAACAGAACGACATCATAAATATATTAGCTCAACAAACGCTATCATATGTTGAGCTGATAGTCGTTCCTTTTCAAATTGAGGTCGGAAGGCGCCGCGGTTTCCCGCGGAACCCTTTGAGCCTTGTATCAAAGCTCTCGGTCAGCCGCCATGGGTTCCCTTTAGGCGGACAGACTCGGAACGGCATATTCAATTGTAATTAATTAAACTTAATAAAATACTAAGTGACTCTTTTCGTATTGTCAAGATAAAACGTTAGTGAAGCACTGGTCCTTGTATGCTGTCTAAAGGATTATAGGCCATATCTGTGGTATTCTAAGTGATGAAGGCCGCGCCGCGGGCGGCAGCGGCGGAAGGGAGGCTCTGCATGAAAAAGCACTGTTTACAGAGCGACGAGCTGTTTTTCTTGATCATCGATCTGCAGGGAAACTTGATGAAGGTTATGGATCACGCCGCGCAGGTGTATAAAAGCACGCGCATTATGCTCGGCGCCTGCCGGCAGTTAAAAATACCGGTCGCGGTCACCGAGCAGTATCCGAAGGGCCTGGGCAGGACTGTTCCGGAAATAAGCGAGCATCTGGGCGAACACCTGCTCCTGGAGAAGGTGTCCTTTTCAGCGGTTACCAAAGAAACCCTGGGGCGGCTGCGGGGCTTGCGGCGCCGGCAGGTGCTGGTGGCGGGGAGCGAGACACATATTTGTGTTTTCCAGACCGTAAGGGATCTGCTGGCGGAGGGATTCGAGGTCTATCTGCTGCGGGATGCGGTCTGCTCTCGCCGCAAAGACAACTATCAAAACGGGCTCAATCTGATGAAAGAAGAGGGAGCGGTAATCACCGATGTGGAGACCGCGGTTTTCGATCTGCTTAAAGTGGCGGGAACTCCTGATTTTAAGGCGATTCAACCCCTGATCAAATAGAGCGGCGATTTTGGATGCCGGAGGCCTGAAGCCGGATGTCTGAAAAGGCGATAAACGGAACGATTCCGGCAAATTACTAAAAGGTGATGTATGCATTGCCAACAAATATATTATTGATTGAGGATGACGAATCTCTGAACAGAGGGATTACCTTCAAATTGCAGAGAGAAGGTTTCCATGTTTTTTCAGCCAATTGCCTGCGGGAAGGCAGGGCTGTGTTTAAAAAAGAGAAAATCGACTTGATCATACTCGACGTGGGATTGCCGGACGGAGACGGCTTTCAGTTCTGCAGAGAGATCAGAAGAACATCCGCTGTCTTAATTATATTTCTTACGGCCTGTGTGGAAGAGGTAGATATAGTGACAGGGTATGATCTGGGCGCCGATGATTATATTACTAAGCCGTTTAGTTTCATGGTGCTTATGTCTAAGATCAATGCGGTGTTGAGGAGAACGGCAAAACCTGGCGCCGGCGGCGAAATTCGCTGCTGTGATCTGACTTATTATCCAAAGACGATGAAAGTATATAAAAACGGCGAAGCGGTGTTTTTATCTAAAACAGAATGCAAACTATTTCAATATTTTATAAATAATCCACAACAAGTGATTGCCAAGGAACAGTTTCTTAATCAATTATGGGACATAGAAGGGGATTTTTTGAATGAAAGCACCCTTCCGGTAAATATTAGGCGGCTGAGAGAAAAAATTGAGGACGACCCCTCTCAACCTAAATTTATCAAGACTGTCAGAGGGGTCGGATATATCTGGGCGGAGAGGTGTTTACGAGAATGATGCTCATGCTTAAAAAAGATCCTGTAATTAAAAGATCCTTGATCATGCTGGTAATAAGCCTTATTTTTATTGCCTTCATAATTGTTTTGCACGATTATTTTTTTGTAAGCCGTTTGCCGGAGCAAGGCATAGGCTCTAAATTTTTATTAGAAAGTATAGCTATTGTACCTTTAACCATACTGTTAAATGTTGTTTTATTTGCAGTCGTATTGAAATACGTAATAAATAAATTAGAAAACATATCGTTGGCTGTAGATAGGATTATGGATGGCAATTTCTCTGTTGTTTCTCATGTTGATGAAGAGGGAATATTATCAAGATTAGAATCCCAGTTCTGTCAAATGGCTCGCAGGTTACAACTCAGCTTGGACGGCATAAATAGGGAAAAAGAAAAGATAAAATCTTTAGTAACCGACATCTCTCACCAGATTAGGACCCCGTTAGCCTCTATAAAAATATTTAATTCCTTGCTGATCGACGGAGGGTTAACCAAAGAAGAGGATGAAGAATTTTTAAGCAGGATCAAGAATGAGGTGGATAAGCTGGAATGGCTGGCTAATTCTCTGCTGAAAATTTCAGAAACGGAACAGGGTATTATACAGTTAAAAAAAGAGAAAGCAGATATCAGGAAAACCATACTGGAAGCTGTTAACGGAGTATATTTAGAGGCTTTAGAAAAAAATATAGAAATAAGCATGCATAATCTGGAGAGCATCGATATCGATCATGATGTTAAATGGACCAAGGAAGCGATATTTAATATCCTGCAAAACGCTGTTAAATATACAGGTGAACATGGAGAGGTTAAAATTTCTATGGAGAAGTTGGAGACCTATATCAAGGTGGATATAGAAGATAACGGTATCGGCATCCCGGTCACAGATCTAGGAAACATTTTTAATAGATTTTACAGGGGAGATTCAACAGCCGTGAAAAAAGCGGAGGGTTCGGGGGTCGGCTTGTATCTCGCCAGAAAAATTATCGAAGAGCAGGGCGGGGGCATACTGGTTTCTTCCGCAGAAGGGCAGGGCAGTAAGTTTAGCGTACTGTTGTATTATTCGTCGAATTGATGGGCGCGTATATTACCTCCGGCTTGTTGGATGCAGTACAAGAGTACGTTGATACAATCGGCCTTATTGCTGCGATTAAGCTGTAAACAACAGTTTGTTCTGCTGCCGGACGGCAAAAAGAAGCCGTCATCCGGCAGATGATATTCTGCGATCAGTGAGGAGAATATGATCATGATCGATCGGCGGTTTTGAAATCAAAATCAAAAGCCGCCGCTTTCTTTTCTGGGAAGGAAATTATAGATTATATTACAAAACTGTCAAGAAGATGAAAGCATTTTGTAATCCCGGGGTGGTAATCTTTATGTATAACCTGATCCCCGTTTTTTATAAGGGTGAAACAAAGTGACATCGTTATGTGATTTCTGATATCGATGGACGGTTTTTAAATTAAAGACAGCGATCATCAGTAATATATGAGATTTTGATATTGATTGGAGGCGTATTCTGGAAATGAAGATATATTTACATTTGGCGTTAGCTTATTTGAAAAAACAAAAGGGAAGGACGGCTGCTTTAGTCTTAGGGGTAGCTCTGGCGGTGATGCTGGTTTTCGGGTTTGATATTATAACCGAAAGCCAGAGCAGAGATCAGCTTGCCGATGTCTACCGGCAGTATGGAACTTATCATGGTATTTTCTTTAATTTAAACCAGGATGAAATAGAGCAAATCAAAAACGACGGAGAGGTATCTAAATCAGCGGAAGCGGTTGATTTAGGAGATGCCGTTACCGACGACGGGATTTCAATGGCTTTAAATTCTACAGACAAAGATTATATCGAAATGCACGGCTACAAGTTGAAAGAGGGCCGTCTGCCTGCCGCTCAGGGAGAAATAGCATTAGAAGCGCAGGCTTTGAAGAAGATGGGATTAAAAGAAAGGCTGAACCAAACAATAAATCTTAAAATCAAAAAAGATTATGTTGATGAAAACGGAAAAAACCAGATATTCATGGAGACGAACTCATTTAAATTAGTGGGGATAACAGGCAAGCCTGAACAGTATTATGACAATGGTTATTATGCATTGAGGGGATTTACCTATTATCAAGAGGGCGAAGAGAATGTCTTGCCTGACAACCTGATAACCCGCGAAGAGGTTGTTAAGCTAAAATCAAACGCCAATTTAGATGGAAAATTGAATCAAATAAGAGAAAGGTATCACGTAGGGAGATTGGACTATGAAGTAAATAACCGGCTGATAACGGCCTTGAGCGAATTCAACGCTGAAGAGTCGAATAGATACAATGATCTGATCAAGATGATGGTTGTTATAACAGCCATGCTGCTGATCTACAATATGTTTAATCTCTCTTTAATAGATATGATCAAGCAGATAGGAATGCTGAGGGCTATCAGGGCGCCGAAGAAGCGCGTGAGAGCGCTGATAGGATTTCAGGGCTTGGTCGTTCTCATCGCCGGATTGGCGCTGGGCCTTTTGCTGGGGGTCCTTTTCTCCTATTGCGGAAGGGGATTATTCAATTTCGTATCGTGGCTCGATGTCGCAGATGCTTCATTATATATAAGCGGGAAAAGCATAGGGAAGGCCGTACTGGTGGGAACGGTAACAGTTATCGTATCCAGCATAATTCCCGTATGGCTGGCGGGCAGGATATCACCCTTAGAGGCGATTAGGACAACCGACAGATCAAAGGGAAGACAGAAGAGAAGAGCATATCATAAAGTAATAAGAAGATTATCCGGTGTAACCGGAGAGATGGCTTATCAAAATGTCTGGCGCAATAAATGGAGGACCATCATCATCATTGTCGCGGTGGCTATGGGAGGGGTATTGTTTATACGTGATATTGCAATGCTTAGCCAACAAGACGAGTTCGATCGTGCAACATCTCCTCAAATATTAACTATGCAGGATAATGATTTTAAGCTGTCTTTTGGCGCCAACACAGACCCCGATCTAATGGGTTACACAGCAAAGGATGTACGAGCCATCTCCAAGATAAATGGGGTAAAGAATGTAGGGACAGCGATATACAGGGATGGTTTTTTGGAATCGGATCTCAAGGATCTGCAGGAAGATTTTATAAAGTATAACGGTATTAATAGCAATAACAAAGAGGTAGAGATCCCGGTGGTGATCAAAGGCTACGATGATCAACAGCTGGAAGGATTTAAAAAATATATTGATCAGGGGACAATATCATTAAATAATTCACCGGACGGATATGCTGATGTAATAGTGTTTAATTACTATTATGACGTGTTAAAAGATCATAAAACAAAGGAAATTCGAAAAGATTTAAAGCTGGGCGATATCATGACCATCAAAATCCCGGTTACAAGAGAGGGAAAACTAGGCTATGAAGAACATGAGGTTAGGGTATCCGCTCTGCTGAAACAAGAATGGACATTTACGGGAGACAGTACAATGGGAAGATATATGGAGATAATTTTTCCGCAGAAAAACTTAACGGCCGCAGCCGGTGTAAAGGCGATGAGCAGAGTTAGCGTGCAGGCAAAGGCGGGGAGGGAAGACGACGTATATAAAGAGATCAGCAAAATTCTAGAGAATAAGCCATTTTCAGTTATGGAAAGTAAGTTAGGTTATTTAGAAGAGGACAGAGAGGGATTTGCCCAGGCATTAAAATCTCGTATGGTGATTGTGGCGCTGATATTGTTGATAGCAGGATTGAATATATTTAATACGATAAAAACCAGCTTATTAATACGAACAAATGAGTTTGCGATGCTGAGGGCAATCGGCATGACAGTTAAACAGATGAAAAGGATGATCATCAAAGAATCAATCATTTATGGCGTTTTGAGCAGCATCATTGCGGCTATTGCAGGCGGTTATAGACACTATGCTTATTATAAAATGGCAAATGATCAGTTAAAAGCCGCATTTAATATTGACGAAGTATTTCAAGCCGGAGTTCCTGCTCCTGTCCTTGCAGTACTCCTCTATGGCGCTATTGCCATAATTATCTGCGTATTTGCGGCCTATGCATCTAAAAACAAAATTGAGAAATTAAACATAGTAGAAGGAATAAAGGCGACCGAGTGAAAAAAATTTAATTGAGGTGGTTCACTATGTCTATTTTGGAGACAGTAAGGCTGACCAAAATATATGGTCAGGATAAAAATAAGGTAGAGGCCCTCAAGGACGTTACGGTTTCTATAGAAAAAGGGGGGTTTACTACAATAGTAGGCCCCAGCGGCTCAGGAAAGAGCACGCTGCTTCACTGCATGGCAGGGCTGGATGTGCCCACCGCGGGCGAAGTACTTCTTAATGGAAGAAATATATTTAGTTTATCGGAAGAAAAACTTTCCATGTTAAGAAGGCGCAATTTCGGATTCGTATTTCAGAGTTTTAATCTGATACCGGTCATAGATGTGTATGAAAATATAACCTTGCCCGTATCCTTAGACGACAAAAAAATAGATAAGGAATATACTTCGAAAATAATAGACATCTTGGGGCTGCAGGACAAGGCAGAAAGTTTCCCTAACGAGCTTTCGGGCGGACAGCAGCAGAGAGTGGCGATAGCAAGGGCGCTTTCTAATAAACCGGATATTATATTTGCCGATGAACCAACAGGGAATTTAGACAGTAAAACTGCCGAAGAAGTCATCAAAATCTTTCGAACTTGTGTAGAGGAATTAGGGGAGACCTTGATTGTGGTAACGCATAATAACGATATCGCGGCCGCTGCCGATGTATGTATCACGATGCGGGACGGGAGAATTAAACATCAGTGAATCCAGGGTACAAGGGGGAAGATATATGGAAATATTAAAAACGGAAGCCCTGAAAAAATACTATGGGAAAGGCGTTAACTTAGTAAAAGCTGTAGACGGCGTAGATCTATCTATAGCAGAAGGTGAATTTGCAGCGATAGCAGGCTCGTCAGGCTCCGGTAAAACCACATTGCTCCATATGATGGGAGGATTGGACAGCCCGACCGAAGGCAAGGTGTATATAGACGGCAGGGACATTTATGCGGTGAATGATGAAAGCCTCACTATATTTCGCAGGCGGAAGGTCGGCTTTGTTTTTCAGTCTTATAATTTAATTCCTGTGTTGAATGTATGGGAAAATATAACTATGCCTATACAGTTCGATTTGAAAAGGGTTGATCAAGAATTTGTAGAGGAAATAATGAGAACCTTGAATATCTTTGATAAGAAAAACGCTCTTCCCAATCAATTGTCGGGCGGACAGCAGCAGAGAACAGCCATTGCCAGAGCCTTGGTTACCAGGCCGTCTATAGTTCTTGCCGATGAACCGACCGGCAACCTTGATTCCAAAACCAGCCAAGAAGTGGTCAATCTTCTGAGGCACTCTGTTAAAAAATACCACCAGACCATAGTTATGATCACCCATGACGAGAATTTAGCCCGCATGGCGGATAGAATAGTCAGGATCGAGGACGGCAAGCTGGTTAACAAGGGGGGAGCGCCTTGTTGACATACATCAAAATAGCAGGGAGATATATCAGGGAGTATCGCAGCAGGTCCGTCGGCATTGTGCTAAGCATCGCGCTGAGCGTTCTTTTAATAGTCGCCATCGGTTCGCTGGCTGAAACGGCAAGGGTCCTGCAAGTCAATGATGTGCGGCAGAATGCGGGAGCGAATCACGTTACATACATTGGCCTGAATAAAGAGCAAATAGACAAGGTTAAGCAGGAGGAGAGTGTAAAGGAAGCGGCAAATAGTTTTAGTTATGATACCTGGAACGGCAATAACGGCTTGAATGTCAATGTCCGGGCAGGGGAAGAAAAAATACTGTATATGCTGGATACCAAAATTGCGGAGGGAAGGTATCCAACCGCACCCGATGAGATCGCAGTGGAAAAATGGGTTTTAGATCGGCTGTCTCTACCCGCTCAGCTTACCCAAAATATAAAAGTATCCTTAGGAGAAAATGGGGAACAAGAGTTTAAGTTAGTGGGGATAGTAAAGGACAGAGTTCACAGTCAAAGCCATGATTTGCGAGATGCCTTCGTCGCTTTTGACGAGCAGAAATTAGCCGGCAGAGAAGACTCTGTGGAGACCGCCGTGGAGTTTAAAGAAGGCGCCGGCTATAAGAATGAAGCGATGAGATTAGGGAAAGAGATAGGAATTAAGGATCAAGAGCAAATAGTTTTGAACGAGATGCTGCTCTCTGCCATGGGCGAGTTGGAGGCGATAGATTGGAATCTGGTAGGCGTCTCTCTGTTGCTCATGATCGTGGGCGGCATGGTGGTGTACAGCCTATACAGCATCTCAGTGCTCAAGCGATCTCAGGAATATGGAATGATGAGAGCCGTGGGCGGTACCAGGAAGCAGATATTGGCTATAATACTGTGCGAAATCCTGATTTTTTACGCCGCAGGCGCCGCCCTGGGCCTCTTCATGGGGATCTCTGCCACATACTGTTTCAAGGGAACCACGATGACGGATTTATTTACGGAGGGGACTTCTAGATTAGATATCATAGCGATTTCCGGCTTTGCAGTTAAACTGGCCTTACTCTCGTCCTTAGCCGCCATACTGCTGGCCGGGTCGAGGGGCGCCGTTATGGCAAACAGCGTATCCCCGATAGAGGCTATCAATAGAAGCACTCAAGACAGGGATATCAAGCTGAAAGGCGAGGATAGTTTAGTTGAAAGATTAATGACGATCACAGGGAAAATATCTTATAAAAATTTGCGCAGGAATAAAAAAGTGCTTATCTTTACCGTGACGGCTATGGTTATAGGGTCAACTTTCTTTATGACCGCATCTTTTAAAGAAGAATTGAATAGAAGAGGGAGGGTAACATTAGAGAGCATCGGTGATAAATCGCCATGGTGTGATTTTTGGTTGAATATAAGCATGGACGAACCCATGAAAAAAGGTTTTACAGCAGAGCAGCTGGATGAGATCAGGGAAATGCCTCAGGTGGAAAGCATGTCTTCTAAACAGGTCCTTTACTCTAAGCTCATCTTGGATAAAGAAAAGCAGCTAAACAAATCGAATGGCGAAAATTATTTAAAGTTTATGAATGAAAGAGGGTTTCTTCCTAAGTTTTTAGGGGATTTTTCCTGGCCAGGGGATACTGAAGATGAAGTAATCGTCAGGAATACGGTGCTGGGCTTGCCGGAGCGTGATTTGCAATATCTGGCTAGAACCTTTAAAATATTGCAGGGAGAAGAAATAGATACGAGCCGTATGAAGGACGAACCGCTGGCTGTGCTTTATATCCCTGAGACAAAAGCAAACGGGGTACCCTATGATGCGAAAGCAAAAGGAAAATATGCCCCTGTGCTGAACATTAAAAGCGGCGATAAGATCAGGCTGACGTTTCCCAAAGAGGGATACGCCGCGGGGATGAATAATATCGAACTGCTAGCTGAGCAGGAAAAATACGGTTCGTCTTATCAGGAAAAAGAATTTACAGTGATAGGCATGGTCGAGGAACTGCTATATGCGGACGGCACGGCGGCAGGGAGTCGGATAGCGCCATATGTGCTTATATCGGAAAATATGTTTCAAGAGCTTTCCGGAATAGACGTCCAGAGGGTAGTTACGATAAATTTAAAAGAAAATGCCGATGATAAAGACTACGAGCTTGTCAAAGAAAAAGTGCAGAAGCTGTCGCAGCTTTTTAAGGGAACCGTACTGGCAGATTATTATAAATATGAGATAGCAGAAGAGAAATCTGCCGTAACCGCCGGTTTATTGCAGAGCTCCATCGTTATTATTCTGTTCCTGATCAGCGGCTTGAGCATATATAACAATATAAATTACAGCTTAATATCCAGAATAAGGGAACACGGCATTATGAAAGCCGTAGGGCTCACGAAAAGACAGTTCAGGGGGATGATCAGGTCCGAGGGGCTCATGCACGGAACCATAGCGGCTTTTTTCTCTTGCATTGCGGCTCTGGTAATCGAGGCAGGTATTTTTGTTTATAGGGTCTATATCTTTCCCGTATATGTCTGGCCTATCCACACGAATGCAAAACAGTTTTTTATAGACTGGAAGTCTATGCTCATAGTGATCGTGATCAATTTGGCGATCGGGTATCTGGCTACCATAGGTCCGGGCAGAGCGGTGGATAGAATGGAGATAACTGAAGCGATCAGGACTGTGGAATAAGACTCCCAGAGATAATATAAGTGCACAAATTACATTCTTCTAATTGGATAACCCGGTTTAGAGATGGAGTTCGTACTTTAACTGTCTTCTGTACAAATAGCCTTGTCCATAATATGTAAAAATGAAGCGATGTCTTTTTGCAGCATCCTGGATATTCTTGGAAGCTTTTTCAGAAGAGCCATCTCTTTGATTGAGTCGAGGTTGACGCCATAAACGTTTCTAAAAACATGTCTGAACCCTCTGAGTTCGTTCAGCAAATTCAGTAGTTCTTTCGAGAATAATCTCGGTCTTAATTCATTTAATTCTAGGCTCATGTTAAAGATTAATTGATAATGCCAACTATTGCCTTTGGGCATACCCTCTTCAGTTGCTCTGCATACATGAGATGCGATTTTCTCCACAGCACAATAATAATCATGCAGATAAGATCCGATAGCTCTACGTGCTAAATCGCTGGACAGATCTATTCCAGAGATGCTGCTGCTTATTATTTTCGGGAATAACCCCTCTTTTGTTAAGGCTTGTTCGATTATATCAATATTATGCAATTCATGCCTTATTCTTGCTTTTAAAGCAATATATTCACTTTTGTTCATCAAAGCTTCACCCCATTCTGTTGTATGTTCTTGTATAAACTCTCAACAACGTCTGTACTGCAAGCGATGCTTACTTCAATGTCACCGGCGATCATTTGTGCTTCATGAAATGCGGCAAAATAGTCTTCGTTCAGATTCTCAACGTAGAGGTCGATATCCGAATAATCATCAAACTTGCCGTTTACCAAAGAGCCATACAACACCACGTTTGATACGCCATATTTCTCTTTTAACATTGTTGCAACCTCTTTGGCTGCTTTTAATGCTTTTTGTTTTCTTAGCCCTGTATCTTGTTTTTTCTTCTGCTCAATTGCCCGGTGCTTTTTTCGAATTTCTTCAATCATTAAAACAGTGCCTCCTTCCTTTTCACTTCTTAAAAGCATACTCTTAGTGAGGTTTTATATAATTATACCATTTTTTCAAAGGATTATATGGCATATTTGTGGTATTCTAATTGGGAGGATCGGGCCCCTTTTTATTACTATTTGCGCCGCGGGGCAGTGCGGAATGGATGTTTTCTATTAAACCCGGCTAATAGTTTTAACGCCGTGCACAAGTATTTGCAGCAGATCTTTGGATTGAGCCCACCTAAAAACTGTGCATTTGGTCTTGAAGATAATGAGCTATAAACGGTGTGCACAAGGTGCCGGAAATGCCCTCAGTATCAAGCGAAAGGCGGTCTGAGCGATGAGGTACGCCAAAAAAATACCCCCTGCGGATAAGGAGCTGCGCGAAAGGCTGTTAGCCGAGGGATGGAAAAGGCTAAAAGAACCGTCCAACTTAGTTGCGGCAATTTTGCTGTCCGCGCCTTTTATGGTCGTCAACGGGATCATATCTCTGGCTATCGCTTATTATTTATATCCCCCCTTTAGAGAAGCTATAAATCTCAATGGTTTTTCCCTCACTATTAACGGTGTCAAACTGTTGCTTTATGTTGTCGGTGTCTTCATATTTTTAGCGATACATGAATTCATCCATGCTTGTTTCATACCTGACGTCTTAAAATCGGACAAAACTTATTGGGGTATCAATGGGTTATTCGGATTTGTTTCTACAGCTGAAAAAATCAAAAAGGGCAGGTACTTAATTATTTCAGTGATGCCCTTTATTTTATTGTCGCTTGTTTTACCGTTTATTCTTAAATTTATGGGATGGCTGAATGGCTACACAGTTTTTCTCTGTTTGATAAATGCCGCGGGTTCGTGTGTTGATTGCTTGAATATCTGTTTAATAGCGATTCAGGTTCCCCGGGGGGCATATATTGTCAGCAACGGATGGGAAACATACTTTAAGTAACTGTAACTGCTCAGCCATATCCAAAGGCCGGCGGATTCCAGTGAAGCGGCCATATGGAGTCCCGTATAACAGCATCACAAAAAAGAAACTGCCCCCCACGGGGTGCAGTTTCTCTTACGAAATCTTGTATTCAGCAGCAGTTTTAAGACGCCAGTTTCTCGATTTTGACGGCGCAGACCTTGTACTCGCCGGTCTTGGTGATGCTGTCCACCGCGTCGCTGGTCACGGCGTTGGTGGGTGTCTCGCCGTAATGGAAGGACATCCAGATCATCCCCTTGGGCACCCGGTCGGTGACCTGGATCTTGGTCACCAGTTCGCCGCGGCGGGAAGCCACCCTGATCTTGTCCCCGTGATGCAGATCCAGCTCGGCTGCGTCCTCCGGGCTGACCATGGCGTATTCCTCGTTCCACAGCGACATGATCCCCTCGGAATACATGGTGGTGACGTTGTAGTGCTGCAGGACGCGCCCGGTGTTGAGCAGGAAGGGGTAATCCGCGTCGGGCAGTTCTGCCGGCGGCACATCCTCGATCCCCTGGAAGAGGCCCTTGCCGCGCGTGAAGCTCTCCGCATGGAGGAAAGGGGTACCCGGATGGTCGAGGGTGGGGCAGGGCCACTGCAAGCCCTTCTTCTGCAGACGCTCGAAGGTAATCCCGCTGTAGGGCGGAGCCAGGGAAGCCATCTCCGCCCAGATCTCACCGGCATGCCGGTAGTTCATCGGGTAGCCCATCCTGGTGCTCATCTGGGCGATCGTTTCCCAGTTGGCCTTTCCGGGCAGCGGTTTGACGGCTTCGCGCACCAGCTGTACGCGGCGTTCCGTGTTGGTGAAAGTGCCGTCGCATTCCACAAAGCTGGCGGCGGGCAGCACGACATCCGCATACTCCGCGGTCTCGGTCATGAACAGTTCGTGCACCGCCAGGAACTCCAGCTTCTCCAATCCGGAGCGGATGTGGTTGCTGTTCGGGTCGGTGAGCACCGGATTTTCGCCCAGGATATACATCGCCTTCAGCCGGCCCTCGTTGGCTTTATCGAACATGTCAGGGATCATGAGGCCTACCTTGTTGTCCAGCGGCACGCCCCAGGCCTTCTCAAATTTTTGCTGGGCTTCGGGGTTGTTCACAGCCTGGTATCCCTGGTAGACGTTGGGCAGAGCGCCCATATCGCAGGCGCCCTGGACGTTGTTCTGGCCGCGCATCGGGTTGACGCCGACGCTGGGGCGTCCCAGGTGTCCGGTGAGCATGGCCAGATTGGCGACGCTCATCACGTTCCTGGTGCCTGTGGAATGCTCGGTGATTCCCAGGGTGTAAAAAATCCCTGCCTTGTCTGTTGTGGCATAGAGCCGCGCCACCTGATAGAGGCTGTCCACCGGCACGCCGGTCAGTTCGGAAACGCGCTGCGGCGTGTAGCCGGCTACAGTTTTCTCAAACTCTTCAAAGTTCTCGCATCTTTCCGCGATGAACTTCTTATCGTGCAGGTTTTCTTTGATGATGATGTGGCTGAGGCCGTTGATCAGCCCGATATCAGTGCCGGACTTGATCTGCAGCCAGTAATCCGCCTCTTCGGCCAGTTCGGTGCGCCGCGGGTCGACCACGATCAGCTTGGCGCCGCGGCGATGCGCCTGACGAATCTTGTAGCCGATGATCGGGTGCGCCTCTGTGGCGTTTGCCCCTGTCAGGAAGAGCAGTTCCGCTCCCTCGACATCGCTGATCGGGTTGGTCATCGCCCCGCTGCCGAAGGAAATGGCCAGGCCGGCCACTGTCGGGGCGTGGCAGGTCCGGGCGCAATGGTCGACATTGTTGGTGCCCATCACCGCTCTGGTGAATTTTTGAATCAGATAGTTTTCCTCATTGGTACAGCGGGCGGAGCCCAGGGCGGCGAAGGAATCGGGGCCATACTTCTCCTTGATCTCCCGGAAGCGGGTGCTGATCAAATCCAGAGCCTCGTCCCAGCCGGCCTCTTCAAACCTGCCGTTCTTTTTGATCAGCGGGGTTTTGAGGCGCTTGTCGCTGTTGACGAAATCCCAGCCGAATCGTCCCTTGATGCAGAGGACGCGGCCGTTGACCTCACATTCGGGGCTGGAGGTAACACCGATCACCTTGCCGTCTCTGACGTTGAGATCATAGTTGCAGCCGGTACCGCAGAAGGGGCAGGTGGTCCTCACCTTTTTAATATTCCAGCGGGGCCCCTTGCCGCGCAGCTGCTTTTCGGTGAGGGCGCCGGTGGGACAGGCGGCCACGCAGCTGCCGCAGAAGATGCAGTCTGAATTGATGTAGTGGGTGTCGCCGAAGGTCGTCACCTTGACGTTGAAGCCGCGGTGCGAGAAGTCCAGAATGTCTTTCCCCGGCCATTCGCTGCAGGCCCGGATGCATTTCCCGCAGGCGATGCATTTGTTGAGGTCGCGGACGATGAAGGGGTTGTCATCCTCCAAATCATAGTCATGCCGCTCCCCCTGATAGATGTCTCCGGACACGCCGTACTGATAACAGTACTGCTGCAGCCTGCACTCGCCGGCCTTTTCGCAGGTCAGGCAGTCCAGCGGGTGATTGGCGATCAGCAGTTCCAGGATGGCTTTCCTGGCTTCCATAACCGCTGCTGTTGATGTACGCACTACCATTCCCGGTGTTGCTCGGGTAACGCACGATGCCGGCAGGTTGCGCATCCCATCGATCTCCACTATGCACAGGCGGCAGGCCCCCACCGAACTGAGATCCGGATCATAGCAGAGCCGGGGGATGTGGACACCGATTGTCTCAGCGGCATGCAGCACCGAGGTTCCGACCGGGACTTCTGCGTCCTGACCGTCGATGTTCAGCTTTACAAATTCCATAAAATCTCCTCCCTTTACAAATAAACTCACCTGAATAAAAAAAGCAGCCGCCACCCGTCAGAATTTTCTGCCGGTATGAGGGCTCCTTTTCAAATGCGGAAGGCGAATCTGTTTCCAGATCCACCCGCGGCCTTGCCCCCATTGCTTTCCGCTTTAGGTGGGCGAGGCTCGGAGCGGATATTCAGTTAGTTGTAGGCAAAGCGTTTGCTGCAGCTGTGGCGGATATGGTAGCGCTTTGAAGGAAGATGAATTGCTGCGGAATCAATATTTACCGTATTTAATTCAACATCTATTATAAAAATCCTTTATTGTTACTATAACAAATTATAATGCTTGCAGCCGGAATAACCAAAATAACTGCAGCGTTTAGCCGTAGCCAGGGGCGCCGGCTGTTAAATCCACAGGCGTTGCCGGACGAGCCCTGCTCCAGTCTGGATCCTGCTTCTACCGCGTTGATTGAGCAGCTGTTGAACAAGCTGACGGAGAGATCGTGCTGATGAAAAGACCCGAAGCTTTTTCGGGTCTGGTCGGATAGTGCTTGAGAATTCTTTTCTGGCGCTTGGGCTATGAGAATACCATATCTGTGAAGCGCGTGCCTCATTCGGCCGCCGGATTCTCCATGATGCCGGCGAAGAGGGGCATGCCTGTCTGGAGATCCATGATGCCGTAAAGGAACGGCCGGTCCAGGATCAGCCGCTTTTCGGAGACGGGCATGCTGGTGATGCCTATCTCCACCGAGGTTGCGGCCGCGGCCTCGGTTCCTTTTTCGTCGACGCGGATGAAGGTCTTGTGTTGGACGTCGCTGATGTACAGATTCCGGGCGTGCTCTTCGTTCATCTGTGAAAAATCGGCGCGCTGCGGGTCGAAGGCGATCTCCATGCCCATTTTCTTCAGTTCATCACACAGGCTGTCCCCATAGCCGGCCTCGAATTTGGGCATGGCGAGCTCCACTGAGTAATCGGCGTCCCGGGACATCATAGCTGAGATATTGTCAAACAGAGAGCTTTGCTTCTGCTCGGCGAGCCATTCCCGCGGCGTTTTCTCCCCATCCGGCAGCAGGGCAAAGTAGGCGAACCGCTCGCCGCCATAGGGGAGCGCCACGCCTGTGACGCCATTCCCCGACAGATAGATCATCTTGGCGGTGCGGTGCAGAAACGCAGTTTCTATTGATCCCCGGGGGGTGTGGAACGTCTGGTTCCGCGTGTCGTTCTTCTCGAAGGGTGTCTGCCAGTCGGCTTGGAAATGGATGGCGTTGATCAAATACATGACGGTATCCGGTTTATGGATTCGATGATCTTGTCGATGACGCCGTTGGTGGCCTCTTTGACCCAGTTATTGATGATCTGGGGAGTTCTCTGATCGCGGAAATCGAGTTTGCGCGCCTCCGCGGCATAAAAGTCGGCGTTGCTCTGCAGAAACGGTTTGTAGGGGGTGAAACTCTCGTCGAACCAGATCGAGTTGGCGATGGTCAGCTTTGTTTTGCCGTCTGTTTTGGTGAGGAGAGTCATCCAATCCCGGCCGGCTTCGTTGAGCATATCGACGGTCAGCTTCTCGTCGGCCAGTGTTTTCAGCATCGCCGCCTTTGTCTCGCCGTCGGCGCCGTTCAGTGTCATGGCCAGCGCCAAATAGACCGATGCCGGCGAGATCATGACATTGCCCTCGTTAGCGGCCGACTCCTGGAAGAGAGCGGCTGAAAAGCGGTTGATCTCTTTGCCGGCGGCTTTGTCCGGCGGAGCAGGGGAGGCGCTGCGTTCAGCCCCCTTGATTTCCGCCATCAGATCCGCTGCCTCGCTTGTCCCACCGATGGAAACAATTGACGAGCATCCGAAAAGCGCCAAGGGCAAGCAGACGGAGACGATCAGCAAGGCGGAAAGCCTGCCTTTCATAGGAAACCCCTCCCGGTCGTTGCATATTTTTTCTCTCAGTTGTTGCTGAGAGATCCATTCAAAATTATATACGCAGCTTATACCGGAATCCTGACACTCTCCTTGAATTTTTCTTCTTTTTTTTATGGCTAAACCCCCACCGCGATGGTCAAATTCAATGCTCGCACACCGTAACATAAACGCTGAAAGCGCTCCCCTCACGGAATGTATCATTATGATATAGCCTGCGGTTTACTTACTGTTATAACTTTGTCTTGGGGTTCGTTTCTTTTTAGACGTTATCGGCTCATATAGGCGATGCTGTTTTGTTTGAGTTGAAATTTAACTCTAATAGGTGCAGTTGGTTGGTTTGGTGTTCGAGCATATTTTTGTTCATGAATGTCTCATATCGCGACAGCCCAACCGTCTCAGAATGAGAGTACGTCTCTCCGGATGTGTATATTTTTAAACCTTAATATCTGTCTGCTTAATCGGGTTATGGTCGGAAAAGCTTGCGGTTGTCGTAATTTTTGAGCTTCGGGTAATGTCTGAGGGAGAGAAAGGATCTTTGGCATGGATTTTGCTTCATTAAAAATAGGAGAGTAAGAGGGCGGGATTTGGTAATTATAAGGAGCCAAAGGAGACATCCGGCCAAGAATAGAATATATAGAATATATTAAGAAAATTCTTGAGATTGGATGAGTGATATGCAGAAACTGTCGGATATTAGTGATTTTGTACAGCAGGTTTGTGAAGCCACTGCCGCGGTTGTGGAGTTTGACATCACGGTCTTTGACAGTAGTCTCTTGAGGGTAGCAGGAACAGGACATCACGAGCGCAAAATCGGCAAAGCGATATCGACTAAGGCTGCTTTTGCCCAGGTGCTGGAGACAGGTAAACCTATTTATATTTTTAACCCTATGACTGATAATGCTTGCCTCAACTGTTCGTTTAGGGAAACATGCACTGAAGTTGCCAACATCGCCTTTCCAATTGTAGCCGACGAAGAGGTGATAGGGATTATAGCCTTAATTGCTTTTAATAAGATACAAAGCCGCAAACTTATGCAGCTTAAGGAGAACTATAGTCGATTTTTATCGAAGATGGGGGAATTGATTTACAGTAAGCTATGGGAGCGGAGCGCACGAGTAGAGTTAATCGAGGCATCCCAAAGGTTGGAAAAGATCGTTGGTTTCTTCCCTGACGGGGTTGTTTTCACAAATGCCGGCGGAATAGTCGTATCTGTTAATCCTGCGGCTGCAAAGATTCTGGGCCTTACCGAAAATGAACTGCGCGGCTGCAACTTCCGTACGGTTGATGACAGTCACCCGCTTTTAAAAACTCTTAAGGATGGCAGGATTCGAACTAATAGGGAGATAACCCAAGAATTTAGAGGTAGAACACGCCATTATCTTTGTTCCACACAGCCGATCTATAACGGGGATGTTATCATGGGAGCTATAGCTTTTTTTAAGGACTATGAGAATGTGAGAAGAATGGTTAACGAAGTCGGGGGATATAGAAACTTTATTAACTTTGACCATGTTCTGGGCGAGCATCCAACGATATTGACCGCTAAGGAAAAAGCTAAAAGGGCGGCGAGATCGAATGCCACTATACTTATCCAGGGAGAGAGCGGAACAGGCAAGGAACTGTTTGCAAGGGGAGCGCATTATTGTAGCCGCCGCAGCAACGCCCCGTTTATTGCCATCAATTGTGCCGCTATACCGGAAACCCTTCTGGAAAGTGAGCTTTTTGGCTATGAGGGCGGGGCGTTTACGGGAGCGAGGAATAAGGGTAAACCAGGCAAATTTGAACTGGCGAACGGCGGGACAATTTTTTTCGATGAAATTGCGGATATGCCGCTGAGCTTGCAGGCCAAACTCCTGAGGGTGTTGGAGGAAAGAAAAATTGTACGTCTCGGTGGCTTAAAACCAGTTGCAGTGGATGTAAGAATAATTACCGCAACAAACAAGAACCTGGAAGAGCAGGTGGCAAAAGGGGAATTCCGAGAAGACCTTTACTACCGTCTCAATGTAATTCCGCTTCAACTGCCCTCTTTGCGGGAACGGCAAAGCGATATAGCAATTTTGGCAAAACACTTTCTTGAAGTATATAAAGAGCACAATAGCTCCGTGGTCATGGGTTTTTCACCGGCTGTGCTGAATGCATTCACCGACTATGAATGGCCCGGCAATGTGAGGGAGTTGAAGAACGCCGTAGAGTATGCCGTAAATATGACTGACGGACCGATGATCCAGATCAATCACATTCCGGAAAAAATACGATTAAGTGATCGGCGTTCTGTATGTAACTCTTTGGTTGACCTGGAATTGATGCGTATGGATGAAATTGAAAAAACACTGCTCAATATAGGAGTAAAAACTTTCGGAAATAGCGACAGGGCAAAGAGGGAAATAGCGTCTCGTCTTGGCATCAGCCGCGCCTCGGTGTACAGAAAGTTGAAAAAATACGGATTGAGCTGAACGAGGAACATCGATTGCTCCCAATTTTGACGCAAGGAATAGCTGAGATACGCTATCTATAACCATCCATATCCATGGTGATAACAAATTAATTATGATTCGGTAGGGAACCGCCGTATAACAATATGAAGTATAAGTTCGGGAAATATATTTTGATTTGACTGCAGTAAAGGCAGGGGGAGTTTTTGATGCAGCGGCTTAGGCTCTTGTTCTTGTTGAGTTTTGGGCATTTAGTCACAGATATGATGAGCGGGGCTTTGCCCGTTTTGCTGCCGGTTCTCAAGTCCGAATTTTCTCTTTCTTACACACAGCTTGGTATCATTATTTTAGTTTCCAATCTGATCTCCTCTGTTATCCAACCTGTTTTCGGTATCTGGAGTGACCGCAAGGCTATTCTCTGGCTTATTCCGGCAGGCTGTTTGACTGCGGCCCTGGGTATGGCTTTAGTGGGTTTTGCCCCTACCTACCCCGTTATACTGCCGGCTATTGCTTTGAAAGGCATCGGGGCCGCGGCTTATCATCCTGAGGGATCTAAACAGGCTTTCCTGATCAGCAGTGAGAGGAAAGCCACGGGTTTATCTATTTTCTCTGTGGGGGGAAATATAGGGAATGGACTGGGCCCTGTAATTGCGGTACTGCTGCTTGGTTTAAGCGGACGCCGCGGGATGGCCTGGTTTTTAATAATCGCTGCCCTTACTGCCTTTTTGCTCAACCGTTTCCTGCCCGCTATACAGCGATTGGGAGACGAGGATGGTTATGCCGGCGGTGAAAAAGATGCCGGCAGCTCAGAAAATATTATAAAAAAAGGTGTGCTCTACGGTCTTTTTCTGTTGATAACGATTATTATCATGCGTTCTCTGGTGCATATTGGCCTGACAAACTTCATCCCTCTTTATGTTGAGGAATACCTGCACGGCAGCAAAGAGTATGGGGCATTGCTGCTGACTGTCTTTCTTCTTTCCGGAGCTATGGGCACGATTGTCGGCGGTCCGGTGTCGGACCGGATAGGAAGGAAAAAAGTGCTCATCCTTTCTTTTCTCCTGGTAACACCCTTACTATGGCTGTTTCTATTCAGCTCCGGGTTATGGACCCTGCTCCTGGCTGGTTTAAGCGGTTTTGTACTGATCTCTACCTTTTCTGTTACTGTTGTCTACGCCCAGGAACTGATCCCCCATAATGTAGGGCTGGCCTCAGGCTTAACCCTGGGCTTTGCCTATGGTATAGGTGCACTCGGTGGTTTGGCGTTCGGCGCCGCTGCTGATCTTTGGGGGGTTCCGGCGGTACTCAAGGCAATCTGTCTGCTGCCTGCGCCTGCTCTGTTGCTGTCTTTAGCCTTGCCGGATAAGAAAAAAGTTGGGAACAGCGTAAAAGGTAGTTCAGCTACGTAAAAATCTTTCCTTAAAAGTCGTTTGATTCAAGTTGGCAGTGCCGTTCGCTTTATAATGAACCGGCGGCGGTTTTGCATTTGAACAGCAGACGTTTCATCTAAAACTTCATTTCGTAAAATGTCGGCGATATTGCGCCGGCTCATGCCTGCATAAGATACATATCACTTTTTCAGTTTAGAGATGCTTATTTTGAAACATCAACATCACATGCTAAACGATTAAAATTCCTTAATTACTGCACATAAAATCTGGTTTTGCTCACTATGTTGTTCACTATTCAGGGGAAAGAGGTTAGTGATATCTCATTAAGAGATCATAACGTGTCATTATGCGATATATGACTGCTTGAATTTTAATAGAGATGTCTATATTAAGGATCAACGCCAGCGCTATTAAAAAAACAAGGTTTAAACACGCTTCACTGGAGATAAGCGGCTTTTCACAGAAGATCGCTTACTTATAAAGAAGAGGATATGACGAGGGTATTTTGTTAGATGAGATATTGGCATGGATATTGCTAGTTTATAAAAACACAACCAAGAACCGTATCTGAAAATAGTGGAAACACAATTGTTATTGACCGGTTTGGAGTTCGTCGGAGGTGAGAGGATTGAGATAGTAATAGATGTTTTATCTAAAATCGTTGCGGGGAGGGATAGGTATCAATATGATGCATAAAAACCCATTAGAGTTGTTTGTAAAATCTCCAGATTTTTAGATTAAGTAAGATATTTGAAGAAAATCAAGCTTAAAGAGGGGGATTTGACGGGTGAGCAGAAATGCCATTATCATGACAATTTTTCTAGTGTATTTGATCGGTATCGGAATTTATGGCGCTTGGGCGGCAAGACAAGTTAAAGATTCCGACGACTACTTGCTTGCCGGCAGGGGTGTCAATCTATTTAATCTCATTATGCATAATATCGGTACCGCCATCGGCGGAGGAGACTTCTTCACTTTTGGCGCTCTTGGCTTTCTATGGGGGATAGCCGGTATCAATTTTGGCCTTCCCTGGTTTGTTGGAACGATAATCTTCGCTCTTCTGTTTGTGCGGCGCATAAAAGAACGGGCCGACGAAAACACCTATTCGCTGGCGAGCTTGTTTGGCCAAACGTGGAAGAGCCGAGGCATTGAATTGATGGTGGCCGCCATATCTTTTTTGCTGGTAGTGGGATACCTGGCGGCTCAGGGTTCGGCCATGGGGAAGATGTTCAATGTGCTTACAGGCATGAGATATGAGATCGGTGTTGCCCTGGGAACCATCGTGTTTATATTCTATGTTTATCTGGGGGGATATGTTTCTGCTGTCAAAGCAGACGTAATCCAGGCAGCTATTCTTCTGGGCGGTATGATTCTTATGCTGGGTTATGGTATTTTTACAGTCACTACCGTGCCCGCAAAATCTCTGGTGCAGTTGCCCGCGACCCATTACTCCTTATTCGGCGCTGTTCCCGCGATGGCCCTCATATCGCTGTGGGTCAATAGGTCGATGGCTAATGGGTTTCTCAAGCCCCATGTCTATCAGCAAATCTACTGTGCAGAGAATGCCGAGACAGCGACAAGAGGGATCTTCTGGGGTAATTTAGTATCGTTTATCGGGGCGTGTACATTAGTTATCAGCGGTCTCTTTGTGGCAAAAATTGTACCTGCTCTGGCCGATTACGAGGCGGCCGTACCTTGGTTTATTCAGAATAAATTTGCGGCAATTCCCGCCGGATTAATGCTTGCGGCAATTTTTGCGGCAATTATGTCCTCAGCCAACTCTCTATTAATGACCGCGGTTACTTTATTTTCAGACAGCATTTACCGAAAATTTTTTAACCCCAAAGCCGACGGACTCCAGATGAAAAAGTTTGCCAAGGGGGCTGTCCTTGTTATCGGGTTTGGAAGCATAGCTATCGCTTATTTATTGCCGTCAGTAGTAAAAATTATTTTGACTATGTCCAGTTGGATGCCGGTACTCTTACCGCCGCTTATCGCTACATTATGGTTTGACAAAAATGTGGATGTGAGAGCTGTTTTTGCGTCGATTCTCACTGGCTTTGTAACTGTGTTCTGTTTTAACGTAATACCTTCTTTAAGTAAGCTGACCGATGGCGGATCAATCCCTGGGTTGGCGGTGTCAGCGGTAGTACTTCTGCTGGGGTGCGTTATCTTCAGCGGTTCTAAGAAACCGAACCTGGCCGACCAAAAGGGTGCTTAATAATAATATTAAAAGAAAGGGATGATGGGCTAATGATGAACACTGGTAACAATCAATTAACACAAGAGATCAGGGATTTTTGCCGTCAGGAGCTTCGGCTGGATATTTGCGGCATTGGAGGAGTCGATCGTTTTGCGGAAACTCCGGAAGGCCACCGGCCTGAGCAGCTTCTTCCAGGAGCACTTTCGGTGCTCTCTATTGGGCTGCCTATTTTGCCCGCCAGCTACGACTGGGACAGAAGACTTGAAGGTTCTTCATTGTATCCTGAAATCGAAATCGAAGCCTCAAAAAATACTGTTCCAGCCGCCCGTCGGGAAACTGTGGTTCACATCAGAAACGAAATCGGTACCGGAGCATATCGCGCTCTCTACGATCTCGTCAGCGAACGACTTGATGTTATGACCTATGAGATAGGCCGCTACTTATTGATGAAAGGGTATAACGTTTTATGGTATCAAACATCATCTCCGATAATGGTGTCTCTGGCGAGAACAGGCGGAGATACCTGGCGGAAACGGTACCTGATCAGTCCTTTCAGCCAAGCGATTGCCGGCCTTATGTGCGGGTTGGGGACTTTGGGAGTTCATCACTGTCTGATCACGGAAAAATATGGGCCGAGGCTTAGACTCAACTCAGTGATCACAGATGCGCCATTAACGCCCGATCCAATCATTGAAAATCCGTTATGTATTGATTGTAATAAATGTGTTGAGGCCTGTCCGGTAGGAGCGCTGGGAGATCCGGGAGATATTGAGACAGAAAATCACGGGTCAATGTCCATGAAGATGGCACGAATGGATAAACAAAAATGTTTGGCCAGCAGAAGTATTTACCACCAAAAACTGACGAAGGATAATCTTTTTGTCAACGCGCAAAACTGTGATTGCGGCGGTATCTGTGTAAAGGTCTGTCCGATTGGTAAGGCTAAAAAACCTCGGCCCTTGTCTAAAGTTGAGAACTAGCCTAATTTTTTTGTCGGATCTTGCTGCTAATCCGGTTGTGTGAGATATTTCAGGGGTTGCAAATGTAGACAGCAGACAGATAATGCTTCTGGGCGTATGTGTGAATGCGATGATAGAAGTGATAACCGTTGAGTTAACACTAATCCGTTGCTAGGCACACTGGTTATATACCGGGAAACAGCTCTGAGTTCACACAGCGCCCTAACCCCAAACTGCTGATAATAGGTTGGATGAAGTTATTCAGCCTGAAAATATGGCAAAAGCGGTATCAGAATTAAACAGCCTCCGCGAAAGCGAGAGGGATCGAAGGGGAAATTAAGGTGGCAATTTGGACTAAGAGAGAGCGATTAGAAGCAATTGTGAACGGGGAACTTGCCGACAGACCGCCTGTGTCTGCATGGCATCATTTTATTGACGCTGAACAAAGCGCGGAAGAACTGGCGGAAGCGACGGCAGAATTTCAGCGCAAGTATGATTGGGATTTTGTAAAAATTAACCCGCGTGCGGTCTGTTATGCCGAGATGTGGGGAAATGAGTACGATTATTCTAAATATACAGGTCTTGCTCCGACTTGCACCAGGCGTATCCTTCATTCAGCCAGGGATCTTGGCAAAATCGCTGAAATTCCTGCAGATCAAGGTGCTTTGGGCGAGCAGCTGGTTGCTGTCCGTCTTATCAGGGATAAACTAGGCGCCGATGTTCCCCTTTTGCAGACCGTTTTTTCCCCTCTGGCCGTGCTATTAAACCTTTGCGGAAACAGGATAATCGGCCGTTACAGAGAAGCCCCTCGTAATGAGAGTCCTCTTGTAAGGCTCATTACAGAGGATGGCGACGGCGCACACCGGGCGCTTAAGGCTATTGCTAATACTCTGGCCGGCTATGCCGGCGCTATACTGGATGCAGGTGCTGACGGAGCCTTTTATACGTCGCTGGGGATAGCTCGGGATGGATATTTGACGCTGGAAGAGTGGGAACATTTTGCTCGTCCATATGATCTAATCGTACTGGAAGCGCTGGAATCGTCGCCTACTATCCTGCATACATGCGGAATTTATAGCAACCCGCAGCGTTTTGTTGATTATCCGATCAAGATCCTTCACTGGGCGGAAAGTGCCGTGGGGAATCCTTCAATAGCTTCTTCTGCTAATTGGATTGGTCGAAAGGCCGTGATGGGCGGTGTGGATGAGAGGTATTTCGGGACTGATGCGCCGGACAAGATCGCTGAGTTGGCCGGCCGGGCCGTACGGCTCCATGCGGAGCGTCCCTTTGTACTCGCTCCTGAGTGCTCTGTTTCGCCTTCGACCTTCGAATCTGAATTTTGGGCGTTAAGGACTGCCGTATGACTGGCATGGGAACTGAGGGAAGATATGCCGCCGACTTGGCGTTAAGTATATTTTCCCTTACTCTTTGCCGGGCTTAACTTTTTAAAAAGGAAATAAGGAGCGTACGTTTTTGATGTTCGCACAAGGAATGGAGTGAATGCTGTGAAGTCGATAGCCATTGATTATAATTCGTGCAAGAGCTGCGGTTATTGCATTGCGTTCTGTCCAAAAGGTGTCTATATGGCAAACATAGATGACAGTCCTAAAATTGTTGCCCCAGAGAAGTGTACGGGGTGTCTTCTTTGCGTAAAGCGCTGCCCTGATTTTGCGATAAGAGTGGAGGAGTAATGATGGAGAGAAAAATGGTGTTCATGCAGGGCAATGAAGCCGTTGCGGAAGGAGCAATCTATGCCGGCGCGAGGTTCTATGCAGGGTATCCGATCACACCTTCTTCTGAAATAGCTGAAATATGTTCACAGAGGTTACTGGAGGTCGGCGGAATTTACATGCAAATGGAGGATGAGCTTGCCAGTATGGCGGCCATTACGGGTGCTTCTCTTGCAGGTAAAAAGTCGTTGACAGCTACCAGCGGTCCTGGATTTTCCTTGATGCAGGAGAATCTTGGGATGGCGCAGGCGGCGGAAGTCCCCTGTGTGGTTGTTGATGTGCAAAGGTCAGGACCCAGCACCGGCCTGGCTACCAAACCGGCGCAGGCCGATATCATGCAGGCGCGTTGGGGCAGGCATGGGGATCAGGCGATTATCGCGCTGGCTCCGGCGACAGTTCAAGAATGCTTTGAGCTTACCGTAAAGGCTTTTAGTTTGTCTGAAAGATTCAGGACGCCTGTTGTTCTGATGCCTGACGAGATAATCGGACACTTGCGGGAGAGCGTGCTGCTGCCGGCGCCTGGTGAATTAGAAGTTGTAGAAAGAAAAAGATATACAGGCGATCCTAAAGCATATCTCCCCTTTAAGCCTGAGGATGATGATATTGCTCCTATGGCCGACTACGGCAGCAGGTATGTCTTCCATATAACCAGTTCAATGCACGGTTACGAGGGGTATAGTCAGAACGACCCGGATAACGCGGCTTGGAAGATTGGGCATCTATCGGATAAAATTTATAACTCTTTGGATGAGATTATCGAAACGAGAGAGTTTTTTACAGAAGAAATGGAATTATTAGTAATTACATCCGGTTCCACAGTCAGAGCGGCTCATGAGGCCGTCAGGCAGGCGAGAAGCGGCGGTATGAAAGCGGGTTTATTGCAGCTGATTACCCTGTGGCCTTTTGCCGATAGCAAGATATCCGAACTGGCGGCAGGGGTTAAAAGCATTCTGGTCCCAGAGATGAACTTGGGGCAAATGGTGCATGAGGTGCGCAGGATAGTCGGAGCAGAGATGCCTGTCCATAGCTTGGCGAAAAGCAGCGGACAGGGGATAGAGCCTCAAGAAATTCTAACCAAGATCAGGGAGGTCTATTGAAATGGCTGTCTATTCGGCAGAGCATTATTTAAACCGTAAACGGCTGCCTCACCTATGGTGCGCAGGCTGTGGAAGCGGTATTGTACTGGGTTCTCTGACCAGAGCGATGGCCGCTTTAGGCCTTGATAGGGAGAAGGTTGTAACGGTAACCGGTATCGGCTGCTGGGGCAAGGCGGATGATTATTTGAACACCAATGCTTTCCATGGTACGCATGGCAGAGCCCTCTCTTTTGCTACAGGGATCAAGGCGGCAAATCCTGAGTTAACGGTAATAGCCCTGATGGGTGACGGCGATGGCGCGACGATCGGGGGTAACCATCTGATCCACAGCGCCAGAAGGAACATCGGGGTTACCGCGATCGTCGTCAATAATATGAATTACGGTATGACCGGCGGTCAGTACTCGGCGACGACGCCTCATGGCTGCATAACGTCTACAAGCAAATATGGCAATCCTGAAAGAGAGATGGATCTCTGCGCATTAGTAGCCGTGGCCGGAGCCAATTATGTGGGAAGAAGCACGGCTTATCATGTGACCCAGCTTGATTCACTAATTAAAAACGCTATCTCCCATAAGGGTTTTTCATTTGTGGAGGTTATCAGCCCCTGCCCCACGCATTTCGGCAGAAGAAATAAGTTCGGCGTTTCTGTGGGGATGATGAAGTGCTTAAAAGAAAGAGGACTTAATAAGGCGAAGTTCGGCATGCTGGCAGAAGAGGAAAAAGATAAGTATATACTGCTCGGTAAGTTGGTCGATAGAGATGAACCCGATTTTAACGAACAGTACGAGACAATACGCACAAGGGTCTTTGGAAGCGAACAAGGATTAAAGGGGTGATTGATCTATGGATAAATATGAGATTGTGTTTGCCGGTAACGGTGGTCAGGGACTGATTGTGGCCGGAATTCTAGCAGGGCATGCCGCTACCAGGCAGGGGCTATACGCGGCGCAGACTCAGTCGTACGGAATATCCGCCCGTGGAGGCTATTGCCGGGCCGAAGTTGTTTTAAGTGATAATGAGATCATCTATCCGCAAACAGTCGCGCCGGATATCGTTATCGCATTGTCGGAGAAAGCCCTCGACAGGTTCAGCGGCCAACTGAAGGACGATGCCCGGCTGATTTATGATTCCGATTGCATCAAATGTGATTGCGGCGACCCGCATGTGATCGGTTACGGGTTGACGAGTTTAACACAGAATTGCTGCGGCAGCTTGCAGTCGTTGAACATTTGTGCACTGGGGGTACTGCTGGCCTGTAAAGAAATAGTTCCTGTTCCAGTTATGCAGGACACGATAGTTGATTTTTTCAAGGGCAAAAACAAAGAAAAGAACTTGGAGATATTCAGAAAAGGATTTGATCTGGTAAGGCACAGCAATTAGTTTTGTACTTGACATGGGAGAGGAGCAGTTATCAGCGATGGAGGATATTAAAGCGATTTTTTCTCCGCGTAGTATTGCCATTTTTGGCGCCTCGTCCAATTTGAATTCCATTAGCGGTAAACCCTTGCGATATTTACGGCAGCATGGTTATGAGGGAAAGATTTATCCGATTAACCCGAAATATGAGGAGATAGCCGGTATAAAATGCTATCCTGATCTGGTCGGTTTGCCGGAAATACCGGATCTATTGCTGGTTGCCGTTAGTTATAAAAGGATTTTCAACGTCTTGGAGCAGTGTACCGCAAAATCCGTCAAGAACATCATCGTCTTCAGTTCAGGTTTTGCGGAGGTTGGCGGGGAAGGAAAAAAACTGCAGGAAAAAGCTGTGGAAATCTGCAGGAATAGTGGGATCAGGCTCCTGGGACCCAATTGCCAGGGTGTATTGAATCTCCATGAAAATGTAACCGCGGCGTTCAGCGGCTCGCTGGAGAACAAACCCCTTTTGGCAGGGGGCACAGGTTTCGTCACGCAGAGCGGAGCTCTTGGTTTCTCCATCTTCAACCTGGCACAGGAAGCCGGAGTGGGATTCAGCAAGGTAGTCAGTACGGGGAATGAAGCGGATCTCCATTCATTGGATTTCATGGAGTACATGGTTGAAGACGCAAATACAAAGAGTTTAGTAGCGTATCTGGAAAGCGTAAAAGATGGAGATAAGTTCTTCAGGATTGCGGATAGAGCGCTTGTTCTTGGAAAACCTATTGTTGTTTTAAAAGTCGGACGGTCCGCAATCGGGCAAAAGGCCAGCGCTTCCCATACCGGGTCGCTAACAGGCTCTGACGCGGTGTTTGATGCCTTTGTCAAACAAAAGGGGCTGATCCGCGTGGATGACATCGCCGACGTTATTGATTTAGCCGGCTTGATAGAAAAAACCGAACTGCCGGAAGGAAAGGGCCTCGGTATAGTCACGACTTCCGGCGGCGCAGGCATACTGGTGGCCGACAGAGCGTGTGATCTGGGGCTGGACATCTGTGAACTTCCGGAACAGGCCTGCCGGCACATTTCTAAATTCATACCTCCTTTCGGTTCCGACATCAATCCTGTTGATGTTACCGCCCAAGTGATAAACGACCCTGATGGGTTCTCCAATGTGTTGAATACAATGCTGTCAGTTCCGGGAATTCATGGTTTGGTGATCGTAGTGACAATGATTACCGGTCCGGCCGGAGAGAAAATGGCTCACGATATCGTCATGCAGACGAAGAAAACCGATAAGCCTATCGTCGTTGCCTGGACCGGCGGCGAAAAGCTTATGGGGAAAGCTTTGCAAATCTTGCGCGACGGTGGGGTTGCGCTTTTCAAGTCTCCTGTAAGGGCTGTCGATGCTCTTGGAGCGTTAATGAAATATCAGGTGTTCCGGAAAAAGTATTTAGCAGAAAAACAAAGAAGCAGCTTAGATAAATAGGGTAGGAGGGACTGAGAATATGGCTGCCGTTAAATCACAACTTGAAGGCAAATGCCTTTCCGAATATGAGAGCAAAAAGGTTCTGCGGGAATATGGGATACCTTTAGCCGCGGAAACTCTGGCGAAAAGTGTTGACGATGCTCTGGCTTTTGCCGAGAGAGCAGGCTACCCGTTAGTCATGAAAGTGGATTCCCCCGATATTCCTCATAAGACCGAGGCAGGGGTCGTCAAACTGAATATCGGGGACGCTCACGCTGTCAGAACGGCATATGACGACTTGTTAAAAAAGGCGAAGGCCTACGACCCCAACGCTTCGATCAACGGTGTGCTTGTACAGGAAATGGTAAAAGGCGGAACCGAAGTGATCATCGGCGTGAAAAAAGATCCGCAATTCGGTCCGACAGTATTGTTTGGTCTGGGTGGAATCTTTGTTGAAGTTATGAAGGATTTCTCTTTGAGAATTGCGCCTATATCTATGACCGAGGCGATGGAGATGATTGATGATACGAAGGGCGCCCGGATACTAAGAGGGGTCAGAGGACGAAAGCCGGCTGATATAAATGCATTGTGTGAAACACTGGTGAAAATCAGCCTGATGGCGATTGATAACAAGGACAGGATTTCGGAACTGGATCTGAACCCGGTGATCGTGCTTCCTGAAGGAGAAGGGGTTAGGGTTGTCGATGCTTTGATAATTACGGAGCAAAGTTAGAAGAATAGGGGATGTGACCGATGTCGACGCAGTTGTTGATCATTACACTGTATTTTGTTCTAACCATATTAATTGGGCTTTATGCCAAAAAGAAGTCAACCTCAGCGAACAGCTTCCATGGGGCAGGTCTTGGCGTTCTGATGTGTGTGGCGGCAGGAACGGGCGAGTGGCTGGGAGGCACTTCAACCACAGGCGTTTCCGAATACGGTTTTACATCAGGGATCTCCGGCGCCTGGTATACGATCGCAAATGGGATTGGCGTAATCGTTCTCTCCATATTTTTTGCAAAGCTCTATCGAAGTCTGGACACGGTTACCGTACCGGGAATAATTGAAAAATATTTGGGAGTCAACGTTCGGGTAGTGGCCAGCGTACTGCTTACCTTTGTCATGATCGCCGTGGGGACGGCGCAAATAATTGCCGCGGGGACTCTGGGAGTGACTGTACTGGGATTAAATTTCAGCGCTGCGGTTCTCATAATGGGTATAGGATTTATCATCTATACCCTGGCCGGCGGTATGAACTCTATAGGTTATACGAACATAATGCATCTAATCTGTATGTATGGGGGAACGGCTATAGCCTTATTCTGCGTGAGCAGTTATATTGGAGGATTTTCCGCATTAACGGCTAATCTGCCCGCAGACCCCTATTTCAGGATGGACGGGATCGGCTGGCCAAAAGTTTCCTCATGGATCATTGCTTCCGTCCTCGGAGCCTGCACCGCGCAGGCGGGCATCCAACCGATACTAGCGGCGAAGGATGTGAATGTTGCTCGGAAGTCTGCTTTTTTAACAGGCCTTGTGGTTGCCCCTTTCGGTATTCTTACAGCGCTTCTGGGGATGGCTGCCAAGGTTAAATTCCCCGAGCTGGCTAACGCAAAGCTAGCTTTGCCGACACTGATGATGAATCTCAATCCAGTTGTCGGCGGCATTGTGCTGGCGTCAATCTTTGCCGCGGTACTGTCGACAATATCACCGATCATCCTGGCAGCGGGAACTATGTTCACCAAGGACATTTATCAGAGGATCTTCAAACCGCAAGCATCTGATAAAGAGATCCTGCTCGTTTCACGTGTGTCAACCGGCCTGGCAGGGGTTTTCTGTATTATACTGGCCTTAGTGCTGTACGGAGGCGCCGCCATTCTGGATATGGTTTATTTTGCCTATAGCATAAGGGGCGCTCTGTTTGTGGTTCTTCTTTTTGGTATCTATTGGAGATTTACTTCACAGCGAGGGGCTGTCTGGGCTATGATTATCACAGGAGCGGTAGGATTATTCTGGGTGGTTTATAGAGCGAATACCGGCAGCTTCCCGATAAGCCCGGGCTTTTCGGAAACATATGCGGCAGTGATTGCCGCCGCTCTGTCCACAATTCTGTTTAGTTATGTTTTTCGGGACAAAAATATTCAAAATAAGAATGTTAGTTCAAGCAAATAAACATTTAGCTTTGTTTGAATTTGCTTACTTTTGGATTGTTATCTCATAAAGAGATATATCGTGTCATTACGAGATAGGCTTAATAGCCAAAGACTTATGTTATTCACTATGAAGGCATATGCGCTGCTGTT